>CAJFTO010000035.1 GCA_904419955.1 Candidatus Roslinia caecavium
AATATACGTCTTATAGAGCGCATACGCAGCCTCGTATCTCTGTATCGGAGCTTCATAAAAACTTTCGTTTGGCTCGTTTCCCGTCGTTTCCGTCCTTATCAACGCAAGCTCTATAGCCTTATTAACAACGTCTTTCGCCCAATACACGTCTTCCCCGTAAATTGCAATGTCGTCGAACCCCGCGGAGAATAACAGCATCTTTAAAAATTCAGCTCTCGAAACCGGCTTTTCAGGATTGAAATATACGACCGTTCCGTCTCCCTCGATAGTAGTCTGCGTCTCGGGATCGTATTTGCCCGTATCTCCGCCCACTATACCTAAGTTCGTCGCTTTGAACAACGATTGATAGTACCATGTTTCGCCGCCATTTGCATCTTTTACGTCTTCATATTTCTTTATTATATACACGTTATTAGTATTGTATAATGTAGGTATTACTCCATTAAAATCAGTTCTGACGCTTCGTAATATTGTGCTGTCTGCTGTCGGCGACTTTATCCAATAGTTCTCGCTTTCTATTGATAAATTTATTCTGTATTCGGCGCTTAAGTTATTTGCGTAGATATACGCGTATGCGTCGTCGCCTGTATAACCGCTTGGTTTTGTAAATCTGATATTATCATACAGCTTTTCGGTTTCTGACACATAATCTACAATACCCACGCCTTTGCCGATTATTTCTGTAAAATAATTATATGTATCAATAAAGCTCCATTCTCCCGTAACCGCAGTTCCGTCAATATCCAAATACTCAACGGCGCCGGACGAGTTCTCTACTTTTTGAGTTATTATTTTTGAGTTCTCGTTTGGTTCCTCATCCGACTCCTCATTTGGCTCCTCGTCAGAGAACGCTACTACAGGGAAGCTATATTTAAGGTTCCTGTCAAGCATATCTGTTATTTCAGGGCTGGAAATATTACCGCTCGTGCATAAACTCGAATCGCTAAACCCTGATTTAAGCGCGTCATAAAAGCCGATCATATTTGAAAGGCCTTCATCAAAGCTGCTTTGATACGCTTTTCCCCTGATCAGATCGAGTATAGTTTGACCGGAGGTCACGGTCGAAAAGACATTATAGTCATTCTCGCCGCTTACGACAAGAGGTAAACAGCCGTACATATTTAATACGGAAGCGATATCCGAGCCGAACGAACGCGCGGTGTTAAAATTATGCTCTCCGGTTCTATAATCGCTGGTATAAATTATTTTATCTTCGTTAGACGTCAGCGATACGTCGTTCGACATACTCATAACTTGAGCTATGTTGTTAAATTCTCCGTACAGTTCGGCTATATTAAGCCGCAGTTCCAAAGCGGCGCCGCAGACGTAAACTCCCTCTATCTGAGAAAGCGCTTCGGCGTTTTCATTGGAAAGAGCCATAACGTATACGGAGATCCCGGCGCTTTCGGCCTCGGAAATTTTATTCTCCAAAGCGTTTATATCTGTAATATTTTGGACGGTTATAACGACCGCTTTGTTCCCGGTCTGAGGTATTTTTTCTTCGTTGTTCAGGGCTTCTACACACCTATCGATCAACCGAACCGCGTCCGTCGTACCGCTGTAATCGGCGCTTGCAATAAAATCTACCGAGTTTTTGGCGCTATCTTTATCAACCGGATATCCCATACTGTTGTTAGTCACCAAAGCGATATTGGTGTTTGTAGTCGAATCAATCAAGCCGTTTATACTATCGACCCAATTTTTAGACTCGGACGGGTCAAAGTTCAGCATAGCTAAAGAAGTATCGAGGCCGATCGCCAAACTAACGCTGGACTCTACCGCCTCATAGTCCGATTCGTTTAATTCGTTGTTTAGCGCCATAGACACGACGTTTTCTTCAGAAACCGCCGCCGCAGAAGCGGATAACTCGTCGCGGTCAATAAGTATAGACTTTTTGTCCACATAGCCCAAACTGTCGCCTATACCGACGACGACCTTGACGTTTTTATCCAGCGCGTCCGGATCTATTGTAAATCTCACGCTTCGATAATCGTCATAGCCTTCAACGGGCAGGAACGTGCCTTGCCTTGCAGACCAGAAGAAGAACGGATCCGCATTTTGAGAACAGGTATACTGATCGTCTCTTATTGTAAATTGATATACTCCGTTTTCCTCGTCGATAACGCTCATAGCCACGCTTTCTATCTCAGGATAGACGTCGGGAGCGGCGTCCGGATAAATCTGGTCGTACTCGAAACCGATCGAGCGGATCGGTATATCCGTAGACGGCTGAAGCGTGGGATCTTGAAGTACCTTAATATCATAATTAAGTTTATACACGTTGTTTCCTTGTTTTAGAGCAGCCGTAAGCGTCACATATGTATCCGAACCATATAGATCGGGCCGCGTAACCGTTCCGTCGGTATCAATATAGTATTCGTTGCTCGTAGTCCAGCTTACCGAACTGCCATAATTCAAACCCTCAGGCAGGGTAATATTTCCCGTTATCCCATTATCCGACTCGTACGCGCTCATATACGCGTTTAATAACTCTGCGTCGGGATCGCTCTCGACCGTAAGCCGCGGTCTGTGGCTCTCATCGTTATATTCTTTTGTAGCCAGGTCGCAGCCGTTCGTCGAATACGAACCGTTAGAATTTGTTCCGGAATACACGACTATCGTCAGCTGTCCGTCATATTCGTCGAGCTTTAAAAAGTCGATAACGGCGTCCGTTATATCCACAGAGAAACGCTTTTGCCCCGTTCCGGGACTGGAAACTGTTGCGACCGGCTTCAGCGCTGAAAAATCAAAACCGCTTTGTGTAAGCGAGGAGTATGTTACCGAACTTTCCGTCCAAGCTTTGCTCGCGTCAGCGCCGCCCAGAATAGCGATGTTCAACGGATGACCGGAAGCTCCGTTTATTTGCGACAGCGACAACACTACCCTTTCGACCCCGGGTTTTGCCGCCAGTTCGTCTAAGTCGAATTTATACATGGCGAATCTTCCTTTTACGCCAGCTGCACCCGTTCCCGAAGAATCGTTTTCTATTTTAACTACCGCATAATTTTGATTTGAGTAGTTTATAGAGTTGCGACCGTCTCCAAACCAGATCTGAGAATCGTCGCTCGGCAAAATAGTATCTTCTCTCTTTACGATCACTGTAACTTCTTTTTCCGCCGTTTCTCCGTCAGCCAGCGTTAAATGCGCCGTTAAAGTTACAACAGCGTCTTTTTCATAGAACCCGGGCCGGGAGACTTGTCCGTTGTTCGTCAATCTTGAAGCGTTAGAGGTCGACCATGTTACAGAGGCTCCCAAATCGGTTTCAGACGGCAGATCTATATCGCCCATTATCGCGCGGTAGGGTCTGAAGTAGTCCGATATCCAATCAAGATTAGCCTGCATACTGTAGTTATAGTTGACCGATAACGTCGGTCGGTACGCTTCCGGAGTATTGGGCGTATTGGTAGAATCCTCTCCGCCTCCGTTCCACTCCTTAGTCGTGAAATCTATACCGTTTTGCGGCATATATTCGTTATATACCACAAAGGTTACATACGCTTTCCCTTTGCATTTCTCCGAATTCAGGCAGTCGGCTACCGGGATTTTATGTTCGACCGGCACATATGGGTTCGTCGCCGTCGTATTACCTGTATATATTACTTCAACATCGTTGAAATCTATACCGCTTTCGGCGAATTCATCGTACGTGATACTACTTTCATTCCAGTTGTTATTAAAGTCGCCGTCCGGCAATACCCCTACCTTAAACGACGTCCCTCCGGCTCCCCATCTGTGGAATATATGCAATACCGCGTCCGTAATCCCTTCGCTCGGTACTTGCAACAGATCGAATTTATAAAGGATACATCTTCCGCTAATTACCCCGTCAGAAATCTCGGATTTTGCCGTACCGTATTCCCAAGAACCGTAATTTTTATTTGTGTTGCTTTCTTCGTTAAATATTTGCGCGTCGTCAATCGGACTCAACCGAACGACCGCGTCGGGCGTTGGAGTCGGAATAGGCGTTGCCGTCGGTCTTGGGGTTGGTCTTGGCGCTGACGTAGGCGTCGGTTTAAAATCGGAATATATATAAACCCTTATATTAAAAGTCGCGTTGCCTAAAGAACCGAGTCCTCCGCCCGATTCGCTGTTTCCATAATCGACGACCGACGCCGAAATACTAAAATCGTGCGCTCCGCCCGCATATCCGGAGCCTATGACGCCCGTTATAGAAGTTACGCACCCGGCGGCCGGAGTATTATAACCACCATAATTAAACGTAATAGTTCCTGGAAAGCCTGATATCTTGACGTCGTCATAATATACGCCGGCCCCACTGATCAACGTTATGGAATCGCCCGCTCTCAGTTCCTTTTCGCTATTGTAATAATATGTATAGTACTCATCGTAATACGCTTCGTCGTTAGCGTATAAAATATATGTTTTTGTTTCAGCATCATCGGCTTCGATTATTCTATTGGCGGCGACGGCGGCGCTGAGACTCAAATTTGCGTCCGACGCCAAAAGATTCGGCATATCGGCTCCCTGTTTTCTTACGTTTACAGAATATTCCCCCGCAACTACGTTGTAAAAAATCGCGACTCCGTCCTCCGAACATTCGACCTCTTGATCTCCGAGAGATACGAAATATATATATCCACTCTCCTCATCAGGATTTACTATCAGCTGCACAATATCTTCATCTTCCGTAAATGTTAACGTCGTATTTGTTTCGCTTATCGTATCATTATCTAATTCCTCGTTTTCCAATTCAACCTGCTCAAGCTCTTCGCCGTCGTCCGCTATCTGCGTCTCCGCTTGTTCCTGCGGCGCCATATCCGCCTCGCTCGCGTTCTCGGCGAACGACGTCTGAAATCCGATCATATTAAACAAAAATATAACTGCTAAGACCGCGCTTATTCGCTTTTTTAAATTCATAACAAAACCTCCTCTATATGATATTTAGATAAATACAACAATAAAAAGACGCGCCAAATAACATCCGGCGCAAACCGGACGCATATCAACGCGTCGTTAAATACTGATTTTTAGTTTACCACACTTATACATAGAGGATCACTTCCCAATATATAATCCTTCACTATATGATTATAAATTTTTATCAAGACTTTCTAATTATAGTTAAATTATAACAAAACAACTAAATATAGTCAAGATATTATTGGAAAATATTAAAGTTAAATATTGTAGTCCAATGTACTCATATTTCATGTTATCAGCGCTTTTAAATTTTAAAAAATATTGCATTTAATTTTTACGCTTTTGTATATTTACTTCATTTATCAGCTTCATCGCGCGATTAAAATACGCTCTGTCCACCGCGGGCGTATCCGGTTGATAACAGGCGTCTATGTCTATATAATCGACAGAGACAAAGCCGGCTTTTGATCTATATAGAGATATACGCTTCCTTTTGAGCTTCTGCAACGCCTTTGCCGGCGTAACTTCTATAGGATGCGTCTCTTCGGCCGCAATATCTCGTCGAGCCCTTCTTTTACCTCTTCAATATTTTTATACGGCGCATTTTGTTTTTTAGTCATTTTTTATTTCGTCTACAAACTCCCCCCGCATTAAAATCCAAAACGCGTCTTTATGTGATTTTATATCTATTCCTTTAAAAAATTTAAGAGAGGAGCGTTAAAGTATGCAAACAATCAAAGCCGTAGCGTACGCGCGTTTTTCGACGGATATGCAGCGCGACGAAAGCATAGACGCGCAGCTTAGAGCGATCCAATATTACGCCGACAAGTACAATTATGAGATCGTGGGCGTTTATGCCGACAAGGCTAAATCCGGGCGCACGTCCGATCGGCCTCAGTTTTTACAGATGATCGCCGACAGCGCCAAAGGCGGCTTTCAGGCGGTGATAGTCCATAAACTGGACAGGTTCAGCCGCGACAGCGCCGACACTCTCATTTACGAGCGCGAACTTAACAAAAACGGAGTCGAGCTTGTCTCGGTCAACGAGCGTCTCGAAAAAACGCCCGAAGGCCTGCTTATGAAGCAGATCATTATCGGCATGAATCAGTTCTACTCTGCCAACCTTGCCCGCGAAGTAATGAAAGGGCTTAAGGAAAACGCATATAATGGCAAGCACACAGGCGGAACTCCGCCTCTCGGCTACGATGTTGGGGAAGATATGCGTTATGTAATCAACAAAAAAGAAGCCGAAGCCGTTCAAATAATCTTTTCTATGTACACGGACGGCTGCGGTTACGGCGATATTATAAGAGAGTTAAATTCAAGAGGTTATAGAACAAAGATCAATAACCGATTTACAAAAAACAGCCTATACGAGATATTACGCAATGAGAAATACACCGGCGTATTTATATATAATAAAAGTTCTTCGATAGGAGCGGACGGCCGCTTTAATCGTCATAAGTACAAAAACAGCGACGATATTATCCGCATAGAGGGCGCGGTTCCTCAGATCATAACTAAGGAGATGTTTGATATGGCTCAAGAGATTCTGGATAGAAATAAAAGAAAAAAATCAACCTACAAAGCCAAGACTTTTTATCTGCTCGGCGGTCTGCTTGAATGCGGATCCTGCGGCGCGTCTTTATGCGGAGAAACGCATAGATACAGAAATAAAGAGTACTCTTATTACGTTTGCGTCGGCAAAAAACGCAAGCATAATTGCACGGTTTCAAATATCAATAGAGATTACCTCGATACGGCCGTGTTGGACGAACTTAACGACGTTTTGTTTTCCAAAAAGAACATAGAGCTTATTTGCGACCGTATTTATAGCAGTTATAATAACGGAGACGAATACGTACAGAAAACAAAGCGAGACCTTGAGGCGAATATCCGAAGCCTTAACCGAAAGATAAACAACCTGTACAACGCAATGGAAAACGGCCTGAACGCCAACGAAACCACAAATCGGATAAACGCCCTGATAGCGGAAAAGGACGGCTTAGAAGTCAAATTATTAGAGCTGGATTGCGTACCAAACGCCGAAAGAAAAAGCAAGCAAGAGCTCATCGACGCATTTTCTCAGATGGCGAATATAAAAAACCTATCGCAGCAGAAACAAAAGATCGTGCTTAACAGATTTTTAGATCGTATTGTCGTTACCCAAACGGATAACGGATATGATATAGAGCTAAAAATAAAGCCCGATATGTTTAACATATCAGGACTTTTCGGATACACTGGCGGAGAAGGAGGGATTTGAACCCTCGCGCCGGTTTCCCGACCTACACCCTTAGCAGGGGCGCCTCTTCGGCCAACTTGAGTACTTCTCCGAATTTGTTCATCGTATTAAATTGTTTGTATTTCGAATGGCGGAGAGGCAGAGATTCGAACTCTGGGTGCTTTCGCATCACTAGTTTTCAAGACTAGCTCCTTAAACCACTCGGACACCTCTCCGTGTCTGCGCCGCCTAAGAAGATCCCCTACCAATCAGCGACTTAAGTATTATACCACGCTCCATAATGTTTGTCAAGCGCTTTTTTAACATAGGCGTTAGGAATTTAGTAATTAGGAGTTAGGGTGGAAAAGGCTTATATTAACATCAACGGCTTCTTAGGCGGAAAAGGATGCGACATTTTCCCTTCCCGCCTAAATCCGCCGTTTAATCTGAGAAACGTTTCCGTTGTCGTTTTCACAGCCTCTGTAGCCGCATAGAAAAACAAAGTATTCAATCCGCACGCACACATAACCGTTGGGCGTTATGTGTGCAAATTCCACCCCTGATCCCTAATCTCTAATCGCTAATCCCTACGACTCCGAATCCCGCGTTACTTATACACTCTTGTCCGGCGTCGGATAGGAGATATTCCGCCATTTTGGACGCGGGCGAATCCTCCGGCTCGTCGGCGCGCAAAACTGCGTAATAATAGGTCGCAAGACCGTAGCTTCCGTCCGCTATCGTCTCGTCCGACGGCGTTATCCCGTCGACTGCGAGCAGCTTGAGGTCGAGCGGCCCCTGCGTCCGCGCCGCGGCATTGAAGTAATAATACATACTGTATCCCAAAGCGTAGCTTCCCGGGTTCTGAGCGCCGTAGTCCGCCACGTCCGTCAATATGCTCGCCATCGCTAAGGAAATGTTTTCCCTGCGTATATCCTCGTTTATCTCCTGTCCGTCCAAGAAAAATTTCTCCATTTGCGCGTGGCTGCCGCTGTCGTTATTCCGGCAATACGCTGCAAACGCCGCGTCCTCTCCGCCGAGCTGGCTCCAATTGTCGTACGCGTTATTTATATATATGTCCTTTATCTGCTCGGTCGTAAGTCCGGATACGCTGTTTGAGCCGTTGGTGAAGAAAACGAGCGCTTCGTTGGCGATAGGGATAAACTTAAGCTCCACTCCCGATTGCTCCGCAAGCGCCGTCACGTCCTCGCTCGGGTCGGGAACTATGATTATATCCGCCTCGCCGTTTATCAGTCTTTTATACGATTCGATCGTCTTGCTGTGCGCCTTGGGCATGTTCGGGTGATTCTCCGCGTTTTCAAACAGTCTGTAATACACAGCCTGGGTTATCGGATACGAAGAAGTCGAGCCGTCGATAACCGGCATTTCCTGGTCAAAGCCGTACTCTATAGCTCCGTCTTTTGCTATCGCCGGATAATTCAGGAACATGAACCGCTCCGCATGGAGCCTGAACAGTTCCGCAGTGTTATAACGGTTCAGCTCGACCTGCGGATTGTAATACCCTTTATCGCCTTCATAGGCAGTAGTTTGATCCAGGATTATATACCCGTTATATCCAAGCCCCGCGTACGCTTCCACAGCGTATTGCGAAATCAAAGCCGCGTCGAGCGAGTTTGAGAACGGATCGTATCCCTCCTCGGGCGGCTCCTCAAAGCCCGGTAGCTGTTTTAAGATCCGGTAAAACATCGTATTGAGCTCTTCCCGCGTCACCGTCCGGTCGGGGTTGAAGTTCTCGTCCGTCTCTACTACCCCCAGCCTGTTCAGCGCGCAAACGTAACCGGAGTACCAAGCGTCCGCCGCGACGTCTTCATAGATGGGCTCGAAGTCCGCCGTCTCTATCCCAAACAGCCTCGCGAGCATCGCGCACGCCTCGGCGCGGCTGACGAACGCGTCGCCGCCGAACGTTCCGTCAGGATTGCCCTGCACGATACCTCGCGCCGACAGATAGTCCACGTAATAGTTACTCGACCCCGGAATATCCGTAAAGGCTATCGGCTCCGCTAAACGCGATTCCACCTCCGCGCCTTCTTCGCTAAGTTCGCCGTCGAAATAGTACAGATACGCGCCGCGTGAACCGCTGAGCGTTATCGGCCTTCCTCTCTCAACGTCGTACGCGACATGATCGGAATATAAAGTTTTCATATCTTCATCGGATATATCTATATATTCGATCTCTCCAACGTCGATCCCCGCGGCGGCTACGTTCCCAGCTCCCGCCGCCAAAACCGCAGTCAATACAAATACGAACAGAATGCAAATGAATCTCTTTTTCAAACAATACATACTCTATCCCTCCATGATTTTATTTAATGATTTTATAATTTTTTCTTAACGTAGCGATTAGCGAATAGGCGCCTAAAAGGAGATGTAGCCGTTTAAACGTCGGCTGAAACGTTTAGAAAAACAGAGATTCCCCCTTTCCGCATACGTTTACGTCAGGCGTTACAACGGCAAATTTTACCGCCTAATTCCTAATTCCTACGTTGTTGCTTCTGAATATTCTCCCACAAACAATATCTCGTCGTTCTCGCTATCATATATGAAATACGTAAACGGCTCGTCGGCGATAAAGTCGATAGGCTCTGGCGGCATACCGGAACCCGCCATCATAACGGCGGTCGCCGCGGCCGCTTCCGTTCCCGCCTCGTTTACGTCGATATAAGTCTTATGCAGAACTTTATCGATGTATATATTCATAGGATAGTTGTCTACCATATTCTTAAACTCCGCGTCGAACTCCGAAAAGGCTTTCTCTATTCCTATCGCTTTAAGCGTATCGTTTAACTCTACGCTGTACTCGGTCTTAAACTTAGGTATGGATAAATTCACATACGTACTCTCCATCTCGGGTATATACCGGTCGAGATCAACCGCGCGTCCGGCTCCGATCGCGATATACATAGCGATATTCGTATCCTTATACGGAATGGCTATCATCCGCATGGCTCTGTTTTCGTAGTAGTCGTAGTATCCCGTTTGATTCATAAACTCAAGTTCGGTTTCGCTTCCGTCCCGGCTTGTAAACGTTTTAAAATCGTTATCTTCAGGCTCGAATACCTCAAACCACTCGCCCTTGAAGTATACCGCGTTAACAAGCGCCGCGATGAAATCGTGGGAATTTATTATATCGGTTATCCTGCCGCCGGTGTTTTCCTCGACCCAGTTATTCACGGTATCCACAGCGTTTGAGTTATTCACGATCCCAACCTCGCCGGAATACATCTTCTCTATTATCGCCCTGAACGTATCGCTAAACTCCGCGTCCTCCGCATATCGATAGTCGCGGTTGAGCCAGATAGAATTGGCGACGCTGAGGGTCAGATAATAGTTGTTTGAATATCTGTCGATCAAATACCAAATTCTGTCGTTAAACGCGTCTAAGTCCTCGGTACCCAGCGCGTCGAGTATCTCCCGTCTCGTCTCGCCCTCCGCGCCGTTCGCGGCCATAGCGAGCGCCGCCTTTATGCTAAACGGCGAGAACATATAGTTTTGATCGGTCGGCGCCTCGGAGTTGAGGTTCCACGCAAAGTCCCTGTCCTCTATCAAAAGCGGAGTCGCGCTTATAGCCGGGATCGCGCTCCCCATAACGTCTCCAAATTCAGCGTCGGTGAATCCCCCTCTCTCTATCAGCAGCTCCTTGAGCATACGCCCGTCGGGCAGTTTGATGAGCAGGGCGCCGCGGCATATCCTGACTACGTCGCTTCTCTTTAGTTCGTAGCCGTCGGCCGCGACCGCCGTCCTGGTGTAGTTATCGAGCAGAAGATCGGTCTCCACGGCCTTTTCGTACGCGTTCTCTAACGTAAGATTATCGTATCCCATCGCGCCATCGTATCCCATCGCGCCGAGGAGCATTTTCACAAACTCACGCCCGGTAACGTTTCGCTCCGGGGTGCACTCGTTCTCGCTCGCGCCGTTTATATAGCCGCGGCCGTAGGCGTATTCGATCGCGTCGCCCGCCCAGTGTCCGTAGGTATCTATAAAATGTCGGTCTCCGATCACGGCGCGGACTTCGTCCTCTTCGCCTATCATGCGCAATACCATCACTATAGCCTGCGCGCGGGTCAGGTTCTCGTCCAGCGCGTAACCCGCGCCCGTTCCCTTAAACAAGCCCAGCGCGTCGAGCGCCGCCGCTCCGTTCTCGTCGTACGGAACCTCGAGCTCTCCTATCATATAGGTCTCTGCCGCGCTTTCTCCGGCCGTATCGGCCGCGCCGGTCTCTTCGGCCGCGAACGCCAAGGACGCTCCGGACGTCAGGACGCAGACCGCCAGTAAAAAGCAGATAATTTTCTTCATGTTCGCTACCTCCCTATAAAAAATACTTTTATAATAAGACAACTCATAGGCCGGATTTGTTGCGGGAATTTTATACAAATATTTGTGAGATTTATAGCGATATTGCATAAACCGCATTAAATATACAGCGTATGATTCAATTTTAAAAATTAAACCGCGCCGGTATATTTCCGCGGACGCCGCTTCGATCCCGCTATATATCCCATTTATATAATAACAGCTTTAACGCGTTAAGTAAACGCAAAATATGATTTTTATAAGCGTTTTCCCTTTTATTTGCGAACGACGTGTGATATAATAATCTAAAAGAAAGAGGAGATCGCGGGAAGCTCGCTTGCTTTTCAGGTCGAAAAGCCCGTATGGAACGCGGAGCGGGCGCGGCCGAGCCGATCGCATCAAGAGGATTGAGGAGCGAATTATGAATAAAAAGGTTTTGGTAACGGGAGCGTCTCGCGGGATAGGTGAGGCGATAGCTAAAAAGTACGCGGAGCGCGGGTACTTTGTTATAATAAACTACAACAGATCCAAAAGAAAAGCCGAAGTTTTGGCCGACAATATCGGCGGGTTCGCCGTATGCGCGGATATTTCCAATCCCAAAGCCGTAAAGGCGATGTACGGCGAGGTGACCGAGAAGTTCGGCGGGGTGGATATCCTTATAAACAACGCCGGGATATCGGGGTTCGAGCTGTTCTGCGATATAACTGAAGATTCGTGGGACAAGATGATAAACACGAACCTGTCGGGGGCGTATCGGGTCACGCAGGCGTTTTTGCCGTACATGATACATAACAAGTCCGGCTGCATAATCAATATATCCTCTATGTGGGGACAGACCGGAAGTTCATGCGAGGTCGCGTACTCCGCCGCCAAGGCCGGGCTGATCGGCATGACCAAGGCGCTCGCCAAGGAGCTGGCGCCGTCCGAGATACGGGTCAACTGCATAGCGCCCGGCTTTATAGACACCGACATGAACGCGGACGTATCTAAGGAAGTAATAGACGAATTCAAGACCGACATACCCTTAGGCAGACTCGGCTCCGCCGCCGACATCGCCGAAGCCGCGTATTTTCTTGGCACAGACTCCGCGTCGTATATAACCGGACAGGTCCTCGGAGTAAACGGCGGATACATAACAACGTAGCAGCGTAGCGATTAGGGATTAGGGTGTGAAAACGCTCGCGTAACGTCTGACGCATAAGTATGCGGAATGGAATACTTTGTTTTTCTATGCGGCTACAAAGGCTGTGAAAACGACAACGGAAACGTTTTGGACTTTCTATCCGCTATGTTGCGTTACAGAAAACGTTTATCGGCTACAATGGATTTTTAGTTTCCGGTTCGCCGATTTCTAATATTTATATTTCGTAATACGCAAGGCTTCTATGGCCTTAAATGAATGGGTGATTAAAATGAGCGATAAGACTGATATAACTACTTCGCAGGCGCTTCGGAGCGCTTTGGGCGAGATATTCGGTTCGGATAAGATAATCAAAGGAACGATAAGCAGTCCTAAAAATAAAAACTCCGAATACAAAAAGTACAAAATAAACTACAAGACCGGCGACAAGATACGCCCTTATTATCAGATAGAGAGGTTTACCGATAAGCAGGTATTCCATGAGAATAAAGAGCCGGAGAGCGTTACCGAGTACCTCGCGGACGTTATACTCGGCGGATTCAAGCGCTTCGACGCGCAGAGCGCGGATAAGAGCTACAGCTTGATGATCTCCAAAAAGGGCAAGATATCGCTGATCAAGAAGAATATCAAGCCCGGATCGGCGGGCAAGGCCGACGCCGGACACGATCGGAAAAAGAATTATATTCTAAAAGAGGGCGCCGATATTCCGCCGCTTGTCGATCTGGGCGTATTCAGTCCGGACGGGAAGATAATAAAGGCCAAATACGACAAGTTCAAGCAGATAAACCGGTTCACCGAGCTTATAGCCGATACGGTCAAGGAGCTTCCGGAAAACAGCCGTCTCGATATAATAGATTTCGGCTGCGGCAAGTCCTATCTGACCTTTATCCTCTACCACTATTTAACGAATGTAAAGGGCTTCGACGCGCATATCACAGGGCTTGACTTAAAGGAGGACGTAATCCGAAAATGCTCCGCGCTCGCGGAAAAATACGGGTACGAAAACCTGAGCTTCCGCGTCGGAGATATAAACGGCTTTAAATGCGAGACGCCCCCGGATATGGTAATATCCCTGCACGCCTGCGACACGGCGACCGACTACGCGATATACAACGCGGTCGAGTGGGGCGCGAAGATAATCCTCGCGGTCCCGTGCTGCCAGCACGAGCTTAACGCTCAGATAAAGCCCAAAAGTTTAGATATCCTATCCAAATACGGACTTATCAAAGAGCGGTTCTCCGCGCTCGCGACCGACGCGATAAGGGGAACTATTTTAGAATACTGCGGCTATTCGGTGACCGAACCGGAATTTATAGACATAGCCCACTCACCGAAAAATCTGCTCATACGCGCGGTCAAAACGAACGCCTCCGATATTGGTCCGAGCAGAAAGCGAAAGCTTTTAAAACAACTTAATTCGATAATCGACGAATTTGGGTTTAGTCCGACGCTGTACCGGCTTTTGATAGAGGACGCCGCCAATTAAATTAGGTATATTAGACGGGGATTTAGCCTGATATAAAACGTCGTTAAGTCTGCGATAAACGCCGGATAACAGAAACGTCAACATATCAAAATAACTTTTACGCGCGAAAGAAAACGGGAACCGTATTGGTTCCCGTTAATTTATTCATTTATTTAACTTAGCTGAAACGCCTTTTAAATGACGACTATTACCGTAGCCACAAAGTAGCCGGTGCTGTCGTTTCCGGTTGCGGTTATAGTGTCGCCCGAGGTTATATCCCTGGCGCTCATCGTCTTACCGGTCTCGTTATCTATGATAGTCGTGCTCGAGTTATAATATACGGTATCTGTGCCGCCGTTTGAATTTTCCACAGATATAACATAAATACTTGTATTTATACCGCTTACCCGTCCCTCGATCGTCGTCTTGCCCGACGAAGAGGTCGCGCTTGTGTCGATAGAGGTCACCGTAGTTCCGTCTATAACTATGTCCGCCGAGTTGTTCGGGCGAAGATCGTATATCGTGCCGCTTACGCCGTTGATGGTCACCTCGGTATTGGTGGTCATACTGTAAGTGTATTCTTTGCCTTCAATTTCCATCGTTATTTTAGGCGCGTCCGAAAGAATTATCTCCTTAATCGTACCTCTCGCCGTTCCAGAAGTACTCGACGCCGTTATTCTGGAGACCTTGCCGTAATCGAGAGTGAGCGTAACTTCGTCGCCGTCGGCGAGCTCTCTGAGCGTGATCGAAGATCCGTTCCTGGTAACTCTCGCGCCGTTGGTCGATACCACGTATTCTATATCTTCGCCCGACTCGTCTTCGGTTATCGTGATATAAGTATGGTTCTCGTTATCAAATTCAAGCTCCTTGAATATCCCCGACACGGTCGAGGTCTTATCCTCGACATGTATTTCCACAAGCTCGCCGTCGCTTAAGATGCAGCGCACAAAATTGCCTATCTTAAGGTCGCCGAATCCCGCGGTAGTGCCTCTTACCGTGTACGCGCAGTTTCTTGAAATAGTGTAAGTTGCCGCGTTGCTCTGATCCTCTTGATCGTATATAGTGAGAGTAAGTCCGTTTGCGTTATCGTTTTTCTGAGATATTACGCCGTACAGCGTCTGATTGTTTCCGTCTACGGCATCGCCTACGTTTATAAGCATTGCGTCGCCGTATACGTATACTATATCTACCGCGCTGTCTTCAACTATGCTGTCGAAGCCTATCTCGGTACTCTCGGATACGACCTTAAGCGATTCGGAGTAATCGATATCGACAGTAGAGCCGTCTATATCCACGCCTATGTAATCGGTCCCTATCTCGACCGCCGTACCGGATTCTATATGTTTATCCATCTTGTCTATCAACCGCGAAAGCAGCATAGCCATCTGCGATCTGGTAAGCGTGGTCTCGGGCGAGAAAGTAGCGTTACCGTCCTCGTCGTTACCCATACCGTTCATCAGCCCCTCCTGCGTAACGAACGCGACGTACGGTCTCGCAGTTTCGGGCACGGACGCATAATCCGAATAATCCGACGCGGTAAGCGTAAGATCCGCCGCCTCTTCGGTCTGACCTAAGAGCTTGGTTATAAGATACGCGGCCTGCCATCTGAGCAGCGACGTATTAGCCGCCGCCGTAGATGCGTAAGTCCTCAGATCGGATATATCTATAACGCCGAAATACATCAAATAGCTAAGCTCGCTTACATATGTGGAGTTTATCGCCCTCACGGTATTCGAATACGCCAGATCCGCCCAATTGGAGTAATCTGCAAATTCGTCCTCGTCGACGCCGAGTATTCTCGACATCAAAAGCAGCGTTTCAACCTTCGACACCGCGCGATTGGGTTGGAACGTTCCGTCCTCGTAACCTTTGATATAACCCGCGTCCGCCATATCGTTTATAGCGTCTCTCGCCCAGGATACCGTCGGGTCGTCTTCAACGTCCGGAAAAGACGCCGCCGCGCCCAGCAAACCAAAAGCCGAGACGAGCATTGAAACGCATAGCGTCGCTGATAAAATTCTTAATTTTTTCATTTTACTGCTCCTTTCATAAATCCTTATTTTAAGCCGTTCTTTCCTGAAAAAGTCAGTTGCGGCCTTCTTATTTATTAATAATAACAGCCGGGTATCATCATTAAAAATAACAAGTATAATACTATACAAACCGGTATATTATAAATGTTATACATAATAATTGACGAAAAATCTCAACACAAACTGTGTTTTTTCACCAAAGAAACACATCTTTAATATACCATAGTTATTTTTATAATTCAACCGCAAAACCGCTTTTTAAACGATAAATATTTTAACATTTTTGTTACATAATCCTTAAACCTCCGCACGCTTTTAGGTTTGACGCAAGTCCAAGTCGGCGCTTATTTAAATACGCGTTTCGAACCTGCGCTTTATACATATACTTGCCGAATCTGCCATAATCTTTCTTGTTTATTTTTTTCGGGCCTGCAAATAATAGCATTGTACAAAAATAAAAAAACAAAAAATCCAAGGAGGACATACAATGAAAAAATCTTTCATTTCGTTTATATGCGCGATATGTACCGTCGCGACGCTGTCGACTGCATCGATTGCATACGCCGACGTAAGCGACGTATATTCCGCGCCGACTCCGGCTCCTTCCGCAGATACGACCGCGCGGCCTAACCAGATTTCTCCTGGAGCATCCGCGCAGCCGGATACCGCTCCGTCGGATACCCCGATATCCTCGCGAAGTTCGGTTATGTCCGATAATTCGTCGGACGGCTCTTCAAGCTCGAACGCTGCGGGAAGCTCCGGGAATATCCCTATGCTCAGTTCGTTCGACGGAACCAATACGGACGGAACCCTAAACCCCAACCAGACAGGCGCCAATCTTGCCGAAAACAACTCCAAGTATAACGGCATGTCCACGATTCCGATACCGGGCGCGGCTAAATCCAGATACAGTAACACAAGAGTAGCTCTGTCTCCCGATATAGCGGATACCAAATACGAAGAGGCCGCCGAACTGCTCGGCGCGCTCGGAATCATGGTAGGCGACGCAGAGGACGGCGCGTTCAGACCGAACGACAATATCCTGCGAAGCGAGATGGCTAAAGTCGCCGTATATACAGTTGGACTTGAAGACGTAGTAAAAAGTTCCACTTCTCCGACAAAATTTCCGGACGTTGCGGCAGATCACTGGGCGGTCGGAGCCATAAACGTGGCCGACCAGCAGGGAATGGTCATCGGCGATACCGAAGGAACGTTCAGACCGGACGACGACGTATCTCTGCAGGAGGCGGTAACGATTATAGTCAGAGCTCTCGGCTACGAACCGGCGGCCGAGGATAAAGGCGGCTATCCGTCGGGCTACATGACGATAGCGTCGTCAAAACAGCTCCTGAGAGGGATAGACGCTTCGATCACAGAACCTGCGAAGAGAGGCGACGTAGCCCAGCTCGTATTCAACGCGCTCACAGTAAATATGATGGAACAGGTCGGCTACGGTACGGAGGTAAGTTACGAAGAGGTCGATAAGACCCTCTTGTACGACAGACTCAACGTCGAAAAGGGCTACGGTCAGATAACCGGCACCGGCGAGACGACGCTGAGCGGAGGCGCTACTCCGGCCGACGACAGGATCCAGATCGGCGAGAATCAATTCTTCCTCGGCGATACAAACGCTAAACAATTACTCGGATACAATGTATTATATTACGCAAGAATAGACAAGAACCAAGACAGAAAAACTTTAATCAACGTAAGAGAACAAGAAAATCAGAACCAGACCAGGACTATCAACTCGTCTGATCTTGTAGACGTAACCGGCGAGACCGATCAGAACAAGACGGTCGAGTACTGGGAGAACAAGACGACAGACAGAACCACAAGGACGGCGGCTATAGACGCGAACGCGACCTATATATACAACGGCAAATACAAGGACGACTTAAACCTTTCGGATCTGATACCCGAATCCGGAAACCTGATACTCCTTGACACAGACATGAACAACATCTACGACATCGTATTTGTAAACCACTTCACCAACCTTGTAGTCGATACGGTATCGACCGTTACCGGCAGAGTTACGGATAAGTATCTAAACGGCTCGGTCGTATTCGATCCCAACAACACCGAACTCAAATACAGCATCATAAAGGACGACGCCGAGATCGGAATCGAGGATCTTGCGGAATGGAACGTGATCTCCTACACCATAAGCGAAGACCAACTGCTTATTAAGGCTTACGTCTCCGACGCGTCGGTTACGGGTACTGTAAGCGAGGTCACCAGCGAAGGCTACAGAATAGGCGACAGCGACACGTTGTATGAAAAGGCGAGCAGCTATCCTAACGAGATCGCTCTGCGCGACAGAGGAACCTTCTATCTTGATATAGAGAACAAGATAGCCGCGGTCAACACGAACGCGACCGTCGAGGGAACGACGAATATGCCGAACTACGCATATCTTGTCGGCGCGGCTATAGAAGATAACTTTGGTACGACGGCGCGCTTTAAGCTCTTTACTAAGACCGGCGAGACCGTCGTGCTCTCAAGCGCAAGCAAGCTCAGACTCAACGATAACTATTCGCAGACTCCCGAGACGGTCGTAGACGCTCTCTCAAGCGCGGGCAGCGTTGTTCCGCAGCTTATTGTCTACGAGACCAACAGCTCGAACGAAGTGACCGCGATAGAGACGGCCTACAACGGTACGGGAACCGGGGCTCCGAACACCGAGAGATTTACGCTTAATATATCGCAGGATAACCTGGTATACAGAAAGAACGCGGGCAAGCTCGGCAACGCGGGAATAGATTCGAATACGATAATCTTCGATATCCCGGCTTCGGCTGGAACCGATACCGATAAGTATTCGATAAGAAAGAACTCGACTCTGTCGAACAACGCCGAGTACAACGCGCAGATCTACGATATGCAGGCCAACTATATGGCAAACGTCGTAGTTATAACAAGCTCTACCGGATTCACCTCGCCGGAGGAGCCGATAACGGTAGTAAACTATCTGGCGAGCGTTCAAAACGAGGACATGGAATACACCGACAAACTGTACGGTTACCAAAACGGCGAGCCGGTGGAACTGCTTGCGGCGGATACGAACGTTCTTGTTAAGGATACCTCTGAGAAGCTTAAATCCGGAGATATAATCCAGTATACGACTAACGCAAGAGGCGAGATAGACAATATCAGAGTATTGTTTGACAGCTCCGATATGGATACCGAATTTATAAACGAAATAGAAACAGATTTAACAACCGTCTACGGCAAGGTCACCAGAAAGTTCAGCGGCAGCGTAAATATGAGCGTAAACGACGTCGCTTACAACTACGCCATAGGCTCGGATACTATCGTATATCTGTACGACTCCAGCAAGAGCAGAAATAATGTTTCGGTCGTATCTCCGGCGGATATAGAGATATACGAAGAGGGCAATGAAGCGAGACTCTTTGTTAAACTCTACGAAGACGGAGTTCAGGAAATGGTTATCGTAAGATAATCTGTATAAGATAAACGATTTCAGACATGTTAAAGGCGGAGCAGATAACCTGCCCCGCCTGATTTTATTATGTTTGAAAAGATCCGTCCGCTCTTTTTCGCGATTACTGCAGATCTATTACGCCTGCCGCCGGCGCGAAATCGCTGTTCCACAGCATTACCTTCACGTCGTCGCCGCCGTCCGCGTTAACGTTTTCGCTTATCTGCGCCGGATCCTCCGACATCGGAACATTAACGACTTTGGCGTCCTTAAGCGCGCCCTCAGCGTTATATACCGCGACTATGAACATCGCGCCGTCTTCATCTAAAGTGTTGAGTACGGACGCGGTAACCGTTCCGTTTGCAAACGCCGGAGCCTGCGCGTACTCAATAACAGGATCTTCCGGCTCGGGCGGCTCGATAGGTCCGCCGAGCGCCTCGTAAGCCGCGTTTAAAGCGTTATACGCCTTATCTACGTCCGGCTGCTGTTTATTCGCGTACGCCATGACAGCGTTCGCCTCGGCAAGCGCCGCCTGCACGTCCGCCCACTTAGCCTGATCGTAATCGCCTGCGTCCAAACCGCTAACCGTACTTATCAGCGCTTCAAGCTGCGTGGTATTCACATCGGTAATAGGCGTACTTATAACCTTGCTCAATTCGAAGTTATCCACGATCGGGTGTCTGTCGGAGTCGCCCTGCACGCCTCTTACTATTATAGACTCGATATCTGTTACGTCCATTCCGCACGATACGTTTTCAAAATATGTCTCGCCGTCGCATCTGTATGTAACGGTATCGTTATCTATATCGAACTCAAGCTCGAGCGTATACCATGTGTTCGGCGCGAACTGCAAACCGGCGTCCGCTCCGCCGACCGCGACGACGTCGCCCGATGTATTTGAATAATAATTTATCCGTTCTCTGTAGTCGCCGGAACCCGTTCCCAAATATCCGATGCGTCCGTCGTTCGACTGGATATTAATTATCCTCATACTTCCGCCGACCTTATCCGCCTTAAAATCTATCTTGATCGATATTTTACCTTCACTCTGAGACGGGAATCTTATGTGCGTCTCATTTGTCGATCTTCCGGTATCTCCTAAATACAATGCAAGATCGTCCGGCGTATCTTCGGAGCGCTGGACATAATATGTGTTTACCGTGGTAAAGTCCTCCGGCGAACTATCATAGTAATAGGGCGTGGTATCGTCGATCTCGTTTATTGTCGGTATACTCTGATTCAGCGTTCCATCGTTAAAATCATACCTTACGATCGGGTTCAGCGTCTCGGATTTCTGCGCCAAAGTAAGTTCTCCCATCACGACTCTGAGGCTCTCCGCCGCCGCGTCTATCGCATTCTGCTGCGCGTTTGGATCCTGATTTACAGCATTCGCCTCGGCAAGCGCCGCCGTTAGTTTCTCATAGCTGTACGGCGTGTAATCGTCTTTATTCAAAGCCTCCGCCTCGGCTATCGCCGCCTGAAGATCGGCCTTTATATTTATCGTAAGTCCTGCGATCTTATTTCTCAGATCATGAGCCGCGGCGTCCACCTGATCCTGATTTACATACATCGAATTAGCGACCGCTCTCGCCGCGTTGTACGAAGTCTCAAAAGCCTGCCAGCTCTCGGCGGTATACAGAGCCTCGTCGTCCATATACGTCTCGGCTTCGACTATTACCTCGTTTAGCGCGTCCTTATTAACGTCTTCGCTTCCGGTCGCGACTATAGCGTTAGCGTATTCCTCTATGTTCAAATATCCGCTCTCAGCCAGTTTGAGCGAGTCGTTTGGATCGTTTTTATCCAGACCGTTCTCGTCTTCCCAGGCATCGGGGATACCGTCGTTATCCGTATCGGTCTCCTTAGTTCCGGTAAGCGTCGGCCAACCTCCGACCTCGTCCGGACTGTTGATCAACCCGTCTCCGTCGGGACCCGCCGTTGAATTTCCATTCTCAGTAGTCGAAACCGCTCTCGCGTCTACCGAATCCCTTACCTTGCTCGCGCCCGCGTACATTAGCACGTCGCTGTAAGCCGATTGATAGTCCTGAGTCGTCACCGGATAGTCGTTTATGTACTGAGTGTGAGCGCCTTCCGCGTTCGACGGCTCGCTCGGATCGTATAACGATACGTCAAACACGTCCGCATCCGAAGTGTCTACCGCGCCGTCCGCAATATTATCGGCGTTTATACTGTTTATCAGTTCCGCTTCGTCGTCGTTTTTTATGTCTGCAGCCTCGTAAAAATTACCGGAAAGCGCCAGATCGGTTCCCCAGTTATCTCTTCCGGCCTCGTTGCCCGCCGACATCTCGAAGAACTGATCCAAGTTTTTCTCAATACTTGCGGGACCTTCTTTATAATAATTGCTTACAAGGTTAACTCGCGTGCCGTTCTCGCCGCCGTAAGCTCCGGTCTCCTTCCAGTTATAGAACACGTTGTTTCTGATATCTATAAGACTGTCGGTATCCTTGGTCCCGTCCACTATGCTGGTAGTCTCGCTCGAACCTATTCTCGGGAAACGCCCCTTTGCGTTAGCGAGCAGATTGTGGTGGAACGACGCGTTGATTCCGCCCCAGATACCGCAGTATCCGTGCGACTGGATCCCGTCGCCCTCGTCGTGGATCGAACGGTTCAGCGGCTCGGTTATTATACACCACTGAAGCGTAAAATTCCTATTCTGATAGAAAGAAGCGCATTCGTCGACCGACCAACTCATGCTGCAGTGATCGAAAATAAGATTCTCGCCCCTGCGCGCGCTTAAAGTATCCGAATCGCTGTTCGCGTTCTCGGTTCCCATTCTGAATCTCATGTAGCGCATTATGACGTTACTGCTTTGATTAAATATAACAGGCGCGTCCTTTATGGTTATACCGTCACCGGGAGCCGTCTGTCCCAATATGGTCAGATTGCTGCTTTGTATCGTAAGCCCGCTGTCAAGCTCGATATTTCCGGCAACGTCAAATACGATTATTCTGTTATCCTTGGACACCGCGTCTCTGAACGTGCCCTCGGAACCGTCGTCGGTCAGCTTTGTAACATGGTATATCTCGGGAGCGCCCGCTCCTCTTGCGCCGGTCGCATACATACCGCCGCCCTCGGCGCCCGGAAACGCAGCCAAATCGCCCGCGGCGGAAAGCTCGGCGTCGCCGGCCGCGAACGCTGTCGAAACCGAACCCAACAACATGAGCGAACTCAAGACGGCGCAGATTAATTTTTTCATATCGCATCTCCTCTTTCTATTATTTTTAATGCATTTTTAATGATTTTCTTGCTTCATTCCCAAGCTATTTATAAACGTTTACAAACGGCAAAAATCTATAAATAATCCCATGAAACATTATAGCACAAATCAATATTTTATATCAATATAAGTTTTGTATAATTCTTGACGCATTTTACATATAATTTGTCACCAAAAACGAATAATTTGTCTATTAAAAGAGGGGGCAATATAATGAAAAACGGCAAGCGAAAAGCCCGCCCGCCGTATGGTTTAATCATTCGATTTTATAGATCGGCTATCGATTATTTCCGATATAATCTCCGTAAGTCTGCATCTTTCTGCGGCAAACTATATCTATCTGCGCCGTGGTCGTATCCCGGTATACTCCGAGCCGCTCCATCGCCATTTCGTCCACAAAAAGGCTAAAATCGTCCTGGGATTTCGCGAGTACAGCCTTATCAAAATACTTTCCCGCGATCTCCTCAACATCCGAATTCACATATCCTCCCGGATACGCTATAACGCTTACCGTCTTATCCAATATTTCCTCGAGCGTCCGCTTCGACTCCCTGAACTCGTTCTCTATCTCGTCCGTCGAAAGTCTGCTAAGATCCTCGTGCGATACCGTATGGCTTTCCACATCAACATAACCGCTGTTTTGCATCTCGCGAAGCTGATCCTCGTCTAAGTAACCTTCCTCGCCGATCAGAGAGGTCGGCATGAACAGCGTCGCTTTTATCTCATATTTTTTAAGCAACGGGAACGCGTTTGTGTACACATCCTCGTACCCGTCGTCGAACGTAACCGCCACCAATCTCTGTTCGTAGTCGTATTTTGGCATATCTTTTACGAATACGCTCTCGTAGCCGCGTTCTCTGAGGTATCTGAGCTGGCTTTCAAAATCGTCTACTCTAACCGACAACTGCTCTTCGCTGCCGATCGGCTCGTCGTTTATACTATGATACATAAATATCGGTATGTGCCTTAGGTTGAGAACAGCCGCGGCCGCGTACCATACCGCGCCTACGATCACCGCCAGAGCGACAAAAACGGCGATTATCCTTACCGGCTTCGCCTTTATCTTAGCGGCAATCTCTTTGTTAACCGCAAGCTTCTTGCCGCGCTTCTTTTTGTTATGGTCTCCGCCGTCGCCTCTTAAATCTCCACCGCCTCCGGCCTTTAATTCCCCGGTCTCTTTTTTAGGTAAAAACCGCGCCGCGCCAAGATCGCCGACCGCGTCCTGCCGATTCGCATCTCCTGCCGCGTCCGTGCTATATCCATCCGCAGTCTCCGCCGATCCTATTTTCTTTATTTTATCCGTAAAGTCGTTTCCTCTGAATTTATCGAAAGCGCTCGTAGACTCTATATTGTCGTACAACGCGTCGTAAGCGCCGAGATCGCCGGTTATTTCGCCGATATGCTCGTCCTCGCCGCCTAAATCGTATCCGTCCGTATCTTCGTCGATATCCACCTTGACCGAGATCGATCTGAGCAGCTCGTCAAGCTCGTCGAACACGTTATCCGCGCCGCCGCTAAAGCCGTCTCCGCCGATATTGTTTTTTTGCTTCAATTCAGCCATCTCAGTCGCCTCCTGTCATGATTTGATTTTTATTTCAAGATCTCCGATCTTCTGCCGATTGCCTAACGCGGAGACTTCCGCGCCTTACGATCGACAAAATGCCTCATCCTTTTTATCTTAATACATAGCCTCAGTTAGTGTCAACTAATTTACACAATCTTAAAATTTTTTAATCAAATTGTAATCATATCTCCGGCGGCGAGAAGCCCGTACAAAAGCGCCCGCGACAGGCGCGGACGCGCGTCGTACTTAATTCAAAAATTCAATATTTACGTCGCCCATACCCGCGCTTGCGTTTATAATGTTTTTACCGGCGGTATCAGCGCCGGAATTTCGACCGTTTACTATATAATCGTTTTCCGCGCCGTTTACACTCAAGTCTATATCGCCGCTCTGGGTTTCGGCGTAAATATTCGCTCCCTCGACGCCTCTGATTTCAATATCTCCCATATTTCCGAAAAGTTTGATCTCGGCCGCCGAAACCGTTTCACCCGAAATTTCTCCGCTGTCCGACTCCGCCGCGATCGAATTCGACGCGACCGAGTTCATAACTATGTCGCCAAGTCCGTTTTTACATTCAAGACTTTCAAAACGTCCGCCTGATATTTCTATATCTCCCGCGTCCAGCGCTATATAAGTCCCGTTCGACGCAACGTTATCCAAACTCGCGTCTCCCAAGCCGTTTCTGCACTCTAAACCGCCGAATACGCCGTTTACGATATTTATATCTCCCGCGTCGCAGGATATATCTACGGCGCCCGGACGCTCCGTATCCGCTCCGCAGTTTTTAAGATCGATATTCCCCAGCGCAGCCTTTAAACTCATATCTCCGCCAAATCCCGTAACTTCGATATCCCCGCTGTCCGCTTCGAGCGCTATGCTTCCCGAATAAAATGCGGGAACCCGCAATACGAGTTTTATCTCGTTCCTGTCGCCGCCCCAAAAATTCAGGCGCTCTAACCAAATAAGCCGTCCGCGTTTGCTTTTCAGCTCGGCTTTAAACGTATCGTCATCCATGCCGCCGCTGTATTCAAGCTCCGCGCTCTCCGGGCGAATCAGCGTTATTCTGTCGGTATCAGTCGTTTCAAGTTCGATTCCATACAACTCCGAATAAATAGCTATATCGTCGGCCGTTATCTCTTCCTCTACAAAGGCGACGTCTCCGTTCGCGCTTCTCCCGGCTCCAAGAGCCAATGCCGACGCCGATATTATAACGCCCGCGGCGATCAAGATACCCGCTGTAATAAGAAACGTTTTATGTACTTTTTTCATCATGGTTCATTCCCTTCCATATTATCGATTTCCGTCGGCCAGTCTGAATTTCAGCTTACGCATCGTCCACGCAGTGGCCCTAATCGCCGATTTCGCGGTCAAAACCGCAAGATAAAATAAATATATCGCGGCTCCGGCCAATATCAACGCGCAGCCGAATACAAATATCGCGTCGGGGATATTCCCTGAAAACGCCATAAATCCGGCTTCAACTATCCCGAGCGGCGCGCCCGCCGCAAAACCCGCAAACACGGCGAAAAACGCGGCTATAACCGCCCAAACGGTAATATAGATCGAAAATACCACGGCCGCCGCGCTTAGCAAAACCGGCGCCCAGATCGGCGACGCCATTATTATCAAAACTATAGTCAAAGGCGTGATTTTCCGTTTTTTCACCTTATCCTTGACAAAAGCCGTCACGGGGATCTCATTGACCGCATCCTTAGCTATATCGTCTATTTTACCCAATCCGGCCACGGCTTCCTCCTCCGTTAAGCCCTCCTCGACTATGTCGTCTATAAGCTCCGAATAAAAATCGATCGTCTTTTCTCTATCAACCGCCGGGGCCGACCCTAAAGCCGTTTCCAGCTCCTTTAAAAATTGTTTCTTATTCATCGACGCGCGCCTCCTTTATGTAATTATACGCCTTCACAACTTCGTCCCACTCGTTTAGAAACTCTTCTATTTTCATCTTTCCTTTATCGCTTATACTGTAATATTTTCTAAGTCTTCCGTTATGCTCCACCTTATACGTTCCGACATATCCCGAGCTTTCAAGCCTCTTTAAAATAGGGTAGAGCGTCGATTCTGATATCTCTATATGCGGCGACACGTCTTTGATTATCTTATAGCCGTACGAGTCCTCCGCCTTAAGGGCGCGCAAGACGCACACCTCTACTATTCCGCGTTTTAACTGAGCGTCCAATCAAAACACCTCCTATTGCATAATACTATATAACACATAGTATTATTTGTCAAGAGTTATTTTAGGTGCGGCGTATAATTTACTTGCAATTGGAAACGCAGAGAAGCAAAAAGGAGGATCTCCCGATCCTCCTCATGATAAAATCTACTTAGATTGAATATTAGCCGAGTTCAGCAAAATATTTGATGGTTCTTACCATCTGGCTGGTGTAAGAGTTCTCGTTGTCGTACCAAGAAACAACCTGAACCTCATACAGGCCGTCGCCGATCTCGGAAACCATCGTCTGAGTTGCGTCGAACAACGAGCCGTATCTCATACCGATAACGTCGGAAGATACGATCGGGTCCGTGTTATAGCCGAACGACTCGGAAGCCGCCGCCTTCATAGCCGCGTTGATTCCGTCAACCGTTACGTTGTCGCCTTTTACGACAGCCGTAAGGATGGTCGTAGAACCTGTCGGAACAGGAACGCGCTGCGCCGAACCGATGAGCTTGCCGTTGAGCTCGGGGATAACGAGACCGATAGCCTTAGCCGCGCCGGTCGAGTTAGGAACGATGTTAGCCGCGCCGGCTCTCGCTCTTCTCTTGTCTCCCTTTCTGTGCGGACCGTCGAGGATCATCTGATCGCCTGTGTAAGCGTGGATCGTAGACATGATACCGGACTGGATCGGAGCGTAATCGTTAAGAGCTTTAGCCATAGGAGCCAAGCAGTTTGTGGTACAGGACGCAGCCGAAATGATCGTGTCGTCCTTAGTCAGAGTACCCTCGTTGACCGAGTAAACGATAGTCGGCAGATCGTTTCCTGCAGGAGCCGAAATAACGACTTTCTTTGCGCCGGCGTCTATATGAGCCTGCGATTTAGCCTTAGACGTATAGAAGCCCGTGCACTCCAAAACAACGTCTACGCCGATCTCGCCCCAGGGGAGCTTAGAAGCGTCGGCCTCTTTATAGATTTTAAGGGTTTGTCCGTCGACAGTGATCGTGCCGGCCTCGTCGTCAGCCTCTACCGTGTGAAGGTTCTCGCCGATAACTCCGCAGAATCCGCCCTGAGCGGTATCGTACTTAAGAAGATCAGCAAGCATCGAGGGAGCCGTCAAATCGTTGATTGCAACGACCTCGTAGCCCTCGGCCTCAAACATCTGTCTGAACGCAAGACGTCCAATACGACCAAAACCGTTAATAGCAACTTTTACTGACATAATAAAAGTACCTCCTAAAAGTATTATAAAGTATTATTATTTTTTAAGTCCCGCTTTGGCGGATCGCGCAGTCGAACGCCCGAACAAGCGCGACCGAAACGATCCGTTATACAAATCCAAAATCGAGTCCATTATTTTAACAGTAATATTTTACCTCAAACTTGTTAATTATTCAAGTATTTTTATCATATTTATTAACATTTTACCTAAATTTTATTGATATTATACCGGATTAGTTTCAAATTGGCTCTCAGTCCTAATATTTTAAGCGCCCCGCCTTCGCTTTCGCCGCGCGTGCAATCCTGTTTTACGCGCTTATATTATATAAGACGCTATACGATCCGGTATCCGGTCGGATACTGATATTAACTCTTTATGGTAAATCTCTTCTCCATATACTTCATTACCTGAGTCAGGATAAACGTCATGGCCAGATAGAATATGGCGACTATCAGAAAAGGAGTCAGACTTACCTCTCTCGACACGATACCTTTCGCGTATTGCAAAATATCCTTCAGCGATATTATCGCAAGGAGAGCCGTGTCCTTAACCAGAGTTATCGTCTCGTTGCCCACCGCCGGAAGCGAGTTTCTTATCGCCTGCGGCAACACTATCCTGAACATCGTGTTTATGTACCCGAAGCCGAGCGCGCTCGACGCCTCGTATTGACCTCGCTCTATGCTCTGAATCCCGCCTCTGAAGATTTCCGCGAAGTAGGCGGTGTAGTTGAGTATAAAACCTATCAGACCAGCCGTATAGTTATCGAATCTTACCTGGTAGCCCGTCATGATAGGTATCCCGAAGTAGATAAAAAACACTTGAAGCATCAGGGGCGTGCCGCGCAGGACCCAAGTATACACGCCTACGCACTTTCTGACTACCGCGCTTTTAGACTGAGATAAGATAGCAAGCAATAGACCCAGCGGGATCGAGAAGACCAACGTCCATATAAATATGGTAAGCGTAACGTCAAACCCGCGAGATATTTCGACAATATTAGACCATAAATGCTGAAAATCCATTTATATCACTCCGACGCGCGAAGCCGCGGCGGAATCGATCCGCCGCAGCTCCGAAAATTATTTTATATTAAACGTTTCCGCCCCAGCTCTGCAGACGGCTGTTAGGCGATTATTGTTATTTAAGCTCCATTACAGAACCTTATCTTCCCCAAACCATTTGATCGAGATCTCGGCCGCGGTTCCATCGGCTTTAAGTTCGTTTATAGCCGTTGTGATCTTATCCTTAAGAGCCTCGCTTCCAAGCCTGATACCTACCGCGTACTCTTCGCTTCCGAAATTATCGTCGAGGATAATATACGAACCCGGATGCTGCGAGATATAATAGTTAGCTACGACCTCGTCCATTACTACAGCCTTAACGTTGCCCGCGTCCAGATCCATCATAGCGGTTACATTCGTATCATACTCGCGCAAATTAGCGCTTATCAAAGAACCAAGTTCATCTGCATTAATAGCGTCGAGCGCGCTGCTCTGAGCCTGAACGCCAACTTCTACGTTTGTCAAATCATTCTTACTTGAAACGCCGTAGCCGTCCTTTGTAACAATGATCTGCGAATTTATCAAATATGGATCTGTAAATAATACTTTCTCTTTTCGCTCGTCAGTAATAGTGTATCCGTTCCATATCAGATCGATGCTTCCCGCGGCCAGTTCTGCTTCTTTCGCCGACCAGTCTATAGGCTTGATCTCCGCCTGAACCCCAAGTTTTTCACACACGGCGTTCGCCAGATCGATATCAAACCCAACAATCTCTCCCGAGTCGTCTCTAAATCCCATCGGGGGGAACTGATCGTCCACGCCTATTACGATCTTTCCGGCTTCCTGAACGTCGGTCCACGAAGTATCCTCCGCCTGCTGACTCGTACCGCTTTCGCCCTGAGTATCGGTCGTCTCGGTCGTGGACGCGCATCCGAACAAGGACAGCGCTATAGCCGCCGACATGATCCCTGCAAATAATTTTTTCAATTTCATGAGCATAACCCCACCTTTATAATTTAATTTTTATTTAATTTATTTTTTAACTTATTTGACAAGATAAACGCAATAAAATCGTCCGTTTTAATTATAGTATTATATATTAATTGGGCTTTTTTGTCAACATTGCAATCCCGGTTAAAATTCATTAATATATTGTTTCTTCGCGTCATAAAACATCCTTAAAACGAATATATAAATACTAATACTTACGATCCGCATAGGAACGCATATAACATAGCCGACTAATTATCCGCTTAAATTTTCATTGGTCAATTCCCACTCTTTTCTTTATCTTCTGCCGGCCATTTTGTGCACTATGTATATTTTTTATAATTATTACATTATATTTTATTATTTAAAGTTTTTATTGCGCATTAAGTTGCAATAAAAATACTATTTTCAGCTTAACAAGTATATTTTTTGTTTTAACAGGGAAAAATAAATAATAAAAAGGCGTCTATTATCTCGCATTTTACATAAAGTGGAAATATTTTTGTGATGATTTTCTTCATATTTAACCTTATTTTAAAATAAAAGACCTTGTAATTCAAACGTATTTACGGTAAAATAGAGCATATTGTGGAATAAAAACAGCAGTAAAGAATGTCGGCGGACTAATATACTTAATATTATCGCCGTTTAACTTTGCCATATTGTACACAATCATTGATTGGAGGGAAATTATGTCGCACAGACTGCCTCTATTTAATTTTAAGCATATACCATTGTTGGGAGGAAAGAAAATGTCAGAAAACAAATCGACCAAACCGGTTACGCATAAGCTCGTAAAGGGAACGCCCGAATACGACGCGAAGAAGGAATTTATAAAAGCGGAGATCACGGGCAAGGTGCGCCGCTATTTCGCCAAGCAGATCACAAACGCCAATAAGATGGAGATATATCGCGCGCTGTCGCTGACGATACGCGACGAAATAATGGAAAAATGGGTCAACTACCGCGACAAGCTGGACAGCCAGCCGCAAAAAGAATTGTATTATCTCTCGTTCGAGTTTTTGATGGGCAGAGCGATGGGCAACAACCTGATGAATATTACCGAGACCGAGGTCTATAAGGACGCGCTCGACGAGCTTGGCTTTTCGCTCGAGGATATCGAGGAAGTCGAGACCGACGCGGGTCTGGGCAACGGCGGACTCGGAAGATTAGCCGCTTGTTTCCTCGACTCTTTAACGAACCTCGACCTTCCTGCGTTCGGCTGCGGAATAAGATATGAGTACGGTTTGTTTAAGCAGAAGATCGTCGACGGATATCAGATAGAGATGCCCGACCCCTGGCTCCAGAGCGGTAACGTCTGGGATATAGCGAGACCGGAGGACACTAAAGAAGTCCACTTCAACGGCCGCATAG
>CAJFTO010000036.1 GCA_904419955.1 Candidatus Roslinia caecavium
ATTCTCATTTGGGCATAGTTATCCCATGTACACCTCTTTTCGTTTTAAAATAGTATATCTGCAAAAGTTATAAACAAGGTTTGTAAGACCTATATTAAACTCTGCTCGCTTTATGCCAATGGAACGCACAGTAAGACCATGCATAGATACGGTAATAAATCCAAACACATGCTCAATTCTGCATCGAATTTTTGATTTTCTTCGATTGCTTTCTTTTTGTTCATCAGTCAACGGTTTGCCGCGATATCCTTTTTCACATATGCGGTTTTCTACATGTTTCGGAATTTCTTTTCCCACATAGGCGCTGTCAGCGTATATTACCTTGTCAGCTTCTCCGAGAAATTCTGAAAATTCATTGCTGTCATGTATATTTGCTGATGTGGTTGCGTAATCCGTAATAATCTTACTGTCGGCATCCACTTTTACATGATTTTTATATCCGTAATGAGTTTCATCATTTTTCTTTGTCCAACGGGCGTCTGTATCTTTTTGCGCAAGTTTATGGGTATTTTTCTCCCATTCTTTGGGTATCTCGCCATTTTTAATTTGATTGTTTTCCTCACGAGTGTTGCGCTGACGCGGTGCATCCACAAAAGTCGCATCAACAATTGTTCCTGTATGCGTTATAATACCTTGCGATTCCAATTGCGCTGTGAACTGATTAAATAAAGGCTCAATTATTTCTTTTTGCGTAATGGTATCCTTAAAAAGCCAGATTGTTTTTGCATCAGGTACACGCTCTCCCAATGATAAGCCAATAAAACGCTGAAAGCTCATTCGATCAGTTATCTGGTATTCAGTTTGATCATCAGATAAATTAAACAATCGTTGCAATACGAGTATTTTGAACATCATTACAACATCATACGACGGTCTGCCGGCTTTGCTTTTACGTTCTTTACAATTTACCTTTTCAAGCAAAGGTCTGAATGATTCAAAGTCTATAACATTTCAACCGCCTTTATTATAGTATCTTTATTATACCATAATCTGACGATTTTTTCAACAATTTTTTATGAATTTTTAGAGGTTACCTTAATAAAATTGTATTGTAAATATAATACCGACAAATTTAATATAATAGTAAAATTCTTTTGATTTAAACCGCTGAGACATATAATAATAAAAGCTCCCGGTCGTATTCAGCCATGGAGCTTTTGTGTTTGGTTGTTTTTAATAATCTGAATTTGGTGAGTTCGACTTTTCAGTCTTTAGGAAAAAATGTGTACTAATCCGCTATTATAAGCTTAAAACTAAGGCGTTTTAAATTATTCTTCGGATTAATTGTCCTCTTGACAACGCTGATATTCAACATCCAATACGGTGCGTACAGTATGCGTAGCCAGCTTGTCCAAGCCGTTGTACTTACGAACCATAGAGATAACGTCGTCGTTGATAACTAAAGGGGTCTCGTACTCGAACACCTGTATGTCCAGAGCCTTACACATTTTCATTACCGTGCTGAACGCCGTTCCGCTTACGCCGTTCTTAAGAGCGCTTACAACCGTGGTCTGCGCAACTCCGATTGCAAACGAGAACTGACGCACGCTTTTGTACTTTTTCTTGATTTCCTGCTTTATAAGCCTTGTTAACTCATCCATTAGAACACCCCCTTTTCAGATATATATATCAATTTTATCACAACTACAGCAATTTGTCAACAAACCTCAAAAAAATTATTTTTTCGTATGCAAAAAATATTGCCCCGAATTATTTCGAATCTATCGACTATATATTACATATTGTGTTTCAGTACAAATATTTAACAATTATATACAATATATAGATAAAAATTATAATCGCATTTATTGAAAATTTTTTGGTTGCGGTTGCGCCAATACGGCGCCAATAAAGCCTTTAATTTATAAAAATACTGATAAACTTTCCAAATCGTCTTTTTTATACTTATTAAGTATAAGCTTTTTAATATCTAATAATGCCGCCGTTTAGCTTAATATGATAAGACCGCGTTAACTTTCAGTCTCGCCGCTTACCGCGCATCTGTCAAACTCGCGCTCAATAAGCATTTTTATCGTCATTTGTCCTTTCTCATCCAACTTCCCATATTGCGATAAAAATTTTATTGATTCTTCATCCTCCAGTACGTCGGCGCCGTCAAAGACCTCTATCGACAAAAGCTTGCACATTCGGCTAACGATCGCATACCTGCTGTTTTCAACCTTATTCTTTAATACGTTAAGCACAGTGGTGTACGGCACGTTAAGCGCTCTCGAAAATTCCGCCAAGCTTTTATACTTAGCTTGAACCCTTTTCTCTATTTCCAACGTTAAATTATCCACGTGGACCACTCCCACTATCATTCTTGATATCAATTTTACCAAAACATGCCGCTCGTGTCAAGGAATTTCGATAATTATTTTGTTTTAGCGCTAATTTCGACCATATAATTATGTTTTATAGTATATTTATGCAAACAAAAACGATACAATGTAATCAAACACTGTATCGTTATATATTCAATTGTCATATTCAGTCATTTTCTTTCATAAACGGAGGTTTACCGTTTAAGACTCCGTTATATACACCTTCGAATACATCGGAACGGTCGAGGCCATCCAGTTTATGTATCTAGGCTGGCATCTTATGCATCCTAATGAAATTTTTACTCCAACTGAGTTATTATACGGCGTGCCGTCGTATTTAAGCAGAGTAGAGTGAAGCGCATAGCCGCCGTAGAATATCATGACCGGACCGCAGTAATAATTCGCATAAGGCCACATATTAACATACTGGTTGTACTCATATTGACCGGTTATGGTCTCGGTACCGTTCGCACCGATCCCAACAGTGAAGTTTTTCAGCCACTTCCAGTTACCCTCCGATCCCCGGAAGACCGTGCAGGTAAACGTACTCTTGTTGACCCAGATCAGGTAATCGGTCGAGCTGGCTACTCCGCTTTCGTTTATCCTGTTTTCAAGCGAAGTTATGTATTCTACAGCCATGGGCGATTTAGTCAGGTTTATATCGTAATAATCGCCGTTGTCGGAATATTCGAGCGTACTGCCCCAGGCCTCGACATATGGACGAAGCTCTATATAGGTAAGACTGTTAATATTATCAACCGGGTGATTTAAGTTCACGTCGGTACCGAAAACGGTCATATACGAATAGCCAATGTTGACAAGTATCTCATTACCGTTTACGTTAGCCTTAACGCTGTTGTAGTCCGGCCAGTATGTGCAATCCGACACGCCTATCGCCTCGGAGACCTCTGACAACGGCGCGAGTATCGAGGAGCCGTCAAAAATCGCCGGAGACGAAAGCTCTACCTTAACTCCGTCCACATAGATATTTATCGGATCCTGCTTCCGCATATGCGCGGTCATAGCGGCCTCCGCTATTATATCCCGCGTTCCGTCCTCGCTTACCTCGTCGCTGTAATACGTATATATCGGAATCCGATCGCCCGGAACCATGTAATTATCTTCATAATAATCTATCGAATCAAGTCCGCTGGTTTCGAGATAATATACTGTGCCCACAGGAGCCGGCGGCACGTCGTATTCCAGGCTAAAGTCCTCGATCGTCCGTATATCCAGAGTATGAGAGCCTACCATCTCGCCGTCCTCGGTAAAAAGGTTAAATACAGCCGTTCCATATCTCGGCCAGCCGTCTAAGACCATTGTGAAATCGATCTTGACATTCGTTACCGCGTCTGAGGCTGCAGCGGCGTCTTCCTCAGCTCCTTGGTTCTCAGCGCCCACGACTTCCGCCGAAGGATCGGCAGCGCCCGTCTCGCCGGCGTTCGTCCCCGGAGCCGCAGTCGCGGCTCCTAAAAGCTCATCCGCCTGCTGTTCGGTCTCCTGTTCCGGCGCAATCTCCAAGGTTTCGTCTATAGCGTCTCCGCCCGTTTCCAAATCCGGATTTTGAGCGTCGGTCTGATCTTGCTCGGCGTACGGATCCTGAGATTCCGTCTCCGATCCTGTCTCGGAACCCACGGTTCCTACGGCTCCGCTCTGAGCCGTAGCCGATTGATCCAAATTTTCGATATAATTCGTCTGTTCTTGCGCGGCGGAGTCCTCTGAACCGCCTATCTCGTCGGCGAACGCGCCCGTCGTCAAAACCGATGCAAATACTGCAACCGCGCTAAAAAGCGCTATTAATCTTTTAATTTTCATTTCCTTGTCCTCATAAATTCTTATATTTAGGTTAACTTTTACTGTTTAAATCAGCCTTTGTCGGCGCGTACGAACTAAAAACTCATAGACGGCAACTTGAAGAAAAACTCCCCCATCTTTTATTCGTAAACATATAATTATTATAAGATATTTTCTCTTTTGTGTCAATATGCAAATCGACAGCCTACCGCTATTTTGATTCATGTAATCTCATATCCGCTGAACGTCAGCAGAAATTTCAATAAATTTGAATTTATGATTAAAAAGGCTTGATTTTTTATGAAAGTCGTGTTATAATATCTATCGTCGTTTGGCAAACAACTTATATCGGGGTGTGGCTCAGTTTGGTAGAGTACCTGAATGGGGTTCAGGTGGCCGCTGGTTCGAATCCAGTCACTCCGACCAAAACAAGGCAGTCGGTGTTCATTCCGGCTGCTTATTAATTTTATAAAAGAGAGTGGATCCCTGATAAGCGCAAATACCGCTTATGGTTCTATCCACTCTCTTTTATTTTATATTTTATCTGCGATTTCTATTATTAAAATTCTCCGGCCGCTCGTATCGTCGCTTTTACGGTTACGCCTATAAGCGACGCGGCGGCGCATTTTAATATATCCCATGGTATAAACGGGACCGCTGTGACGGCGGCGGCCTGCATTACGCTTGTTCCGCTTTGTAGGCTGTACCATAACGTGCCCGTAACGTAGCAGATAGCTACCGAGACCAACATTCCGCAAAATACGCCTATCGTTCTGAGCGCAGCTTTATTTTTGCCGGTTATCTTCTTAAAAGCCGTTTGAGTTACGAGCGCGGCGAGCCAAGCCATAACCGGATAGATTATTAAATATCCTCCCGTGGGACCGGCGATTTTTTGTATTCCTCCGCTAAACCCCGAAAACACCGGCAACCCTACAGCCCCGATCAGCAGATATACGACCTGGCTCAAAAACGCGTATCCCGGCTTTAAAACGGCTCCGGTAAGCAGAACCGCAAACACCCCTATCGTAATCGGAACAGCGCCGATCGGTATCGAAATCGGCGCCAAAATCGCCGTTATCGCCGCAAATAATCCGCACAACGCCATATCTCTCACGCTTAGCGCTTTTTTCTTAACCTTATTTCTAAAAATAACTTTCATATTTATCCTATCCTCCCACGCCTGCACATTATTGTTAACCTTTAATATAATATCATGTTTACAATCATCTGTCAAGAAGGATTTATTAATACGCGTTATCCTCCATTCGCGGCTTGCGCAAAAAAAGAGACCACACAAATGTGTGGTCTCAAATATTTGAATTACTACTTATTAGTCAGCGTAATCCCAATCGTACTCATATGCCATGTAGTCTATTACATCGCCCTGTCTCTCGTACAGTCTGATAAATACATAGTCGCAAGCGCCGTATACAGGAGCTGTGATCGTCTGGCCATTGATTACTACGTCAACACCTTCTGTTGTAGCTCCGTCAGCCGCTAACGTTTTGTCTACATAGATATCTCCAACCGAACCGAACTGGAACTTAGCGTTGCCGCTTCTTGCCGGGTCGTAGAGGTAGTAGTTAGCCGTTACGTTACCAAGCGAGATAGTCTGGATGCTATCCGGAGTCGGGATACCGTTAGCCTGAGTTGCCTCATAAGGAACGATCGTCAGTCTCGAACCGCTCTTATCAACAACTGCGCCGAAGTAGATCTCTTCGTCATTTACGCCTGTGCCTAATCTGCGAACGTTCGGGATACCAGCGTCGTTAGCGCTCGAGTTGATTCTGTCTCTTACAGTACCGTCGAATGTCAAGTAGGTTGTTGCAGACGAGATCTGATCGCCCGAGAAACCGAACTTGAACAGCGAACCAGGAACTGTAGAATCAGACAGGTCGTCAACTACCGTATCCGTCGTGTAAGCCGTCTTCTCTTCGCCATCCTGGATGTAGGATACCGAAAGAACTCTGCTGCCGTCATAGCTTGCAGTACCAACGCTTGTTACATATGCTATACCAGTCGAAGCCGATACGCCTGCGTTAGTGTTGTAAAGAACTATTACGTTAGCTACGCCCGTTGAATCTTCAACGTCGTATGCCGCTACCTGATTAACAGTCATTGTATTGAGCTCTGCGCCCGTACCGATCTGACAGTCGTCAACATCCGATACAGCTGCGCCATAAGACTCGTTAGATCCTGCAGTACCGATGTAGAACACTATAGTATCCTCATTTACTTCAGGTCTGCGCGTTCTGTCGCCGTTGATCGTGAAGAGCTGCGTATCCTCATCATATGAACCGCTGCCCTCAGCGTACAATGTAAGCGTCGAGTAGTTATCTGCTACTGCGTCGTAATCAGCCGCCAATGTGAGGCCTCTGATGTAATTTCCGTTATCGTTATAGGTAACTATCTGACCGATGATGCTCTGGAGAGCCGCGTCTACATTACCCGTAGCGTTGTCATACTGGAACTGGATCTCATCTGTAGCGCTGTCGCCTGCAGCTGCATTGAATTCAGCCGTCGGGTTCTCAATCGTTACTGTCGAAGCAAATTCGAACGTACCGATCTGACCGTCTTTGTTCATAAGCTGGATCATCGGAACTTCCGTGCCCCATGTGCTTATATTAACTGTTGCGTTAAGAACATATGCATAATTGTCAGATATTGTAGTTCCGGGATTGCCAGGTACAGTTACAGATCTGTTGTAAGCAACTATCTTACCGAACTGGTCGATATAGAATCTACCGGAAGAACCAGCTCTGAGCGACTCTACAAGGTAACCGCCGCTTGCAGCCGGATAGTCAACGCCGTCGATAGTGTAAGCGCTGCCTGTAGCAGACTCGTCGGAAGATACTACACGAGATACCGAACCGTCAACATAAGAATTTCCGAGAACCTCGATCTCCATATATGTGCCGTTAGCGTCCGTGTTTGTGATTATCGAAAGAACATCCCACTGCTTGAGAGCTGTATAATCATACGGCTGACCATTCTGGGTGATGTTGATTATAGAATCGCTGCTCGTTGTGTTAAACTCGATTCTGTTAACGCTGTTCTTGGTCGCTCTGTCGCCGACTGTGTTGAGGAACGTTACAACGCCTCTCGAAGAGAGTTCGCTTACTACGCCCGCCGTAGCGATGTCGACAAAGATTACGTCGTAACCTGCAGATTCGTCGTTATCTACGAGAGTTACCTGACCGCTGAGAGTAGCGTCGCTTAAGATGTTGCTAAGCTCTGTAGCATCCATATCGTCAGCTATGCCGTTGTATATGACCGGAGCGCCGCTCGTTACTCTTGCAGAAGTAGCGGATCTGTCGGTCTCGTTCTGCATATATTTCATTGTTGTGCCGTCAAAGCTCTCGAAGCTCGAAACCGGGAACGAGATCTCTGTGTTAGCGCCTTCAGCTTCTGTTACAGAAATAAGTCTGAGGCTTGTTGAATTTGTGTTTGTATCAGCATAAGCTACAACCTGCTTGCCGAGGAAATCAACAGCGTTCGTATCGCCTACGTAGAACGACTGAGTCTCGTTTACTGCAAACTGATTATCAAACGTCTCTGTGATGTTGATTCTGATTCTCTGCTCGTTAAGCGTGTCGATCGACTTAGCGCCGTCTAAAGTTGTAACGTCGTTCTCTGTTACGATACCCTTAACCTTGGTGATTCTGAGGTATCTGCTCATGATAGTCTCAAGAGCTCTGCCGCCCTGGCCGTCAAGAACGTAGTACTGCTGGTTGCCCTGACCATAGGTCAATCTGTCCATGATAGGCGTGTCAAGAGCGTTATACGCCATCTGAGCAACCTGACCTCTTGTAGCCTGAGCGCCTTCGCCGCCGCCGATTACGCCGTCAAGTACGCCGTACTGCTGAGCAGCTACGAGGTAACCTGTAGGATAACCGCCGTTGTCGTTTGCAAACGGCTTATAGCCAAGAGTCTCCATGATCATCTTGATAACTTCCTGGTACTGAACCGGGTTATCAGGAGCGAACGTACCGTCGCCGTTACCGTTTACGATTTGCTGGTTAGCAGCCATCGCTATGTAACCGGAAGCCCAGTGGCTCGAAGTTACGTCCGAGAAGATCGTATCGGTCTGAGCAACTGTTCCCGTGTAGCCCTGAAGTCTTGCTACGATAACAGCTATCTCAGCTCTTGTGATGGTGTCTTCAGGTCTGAAGGACATCACGCCGTCGTTATTTTCGTCATCGCCAGTTAAAATACTGAGATTACTTAATGTGTCAATTGCTTCTGAATAGCTATTGCTTGTATCGACGTCGTCAAATGTCGCTGCGAATGCAACAGTTGAAACCATCATAGCGAAAACAGCTATTAAAGCAATCACTTTTTTGAGATTTCTCATAATTCTCAAATCCTCCTTAAAATATTAAAAAATTTTATTTTTTTACTAATTTAATTGACGCTACACCTATATGACATATAAAAGCGCATTAAAGTTCCATTCTTTTAAAAAATTTTTTAAAATTTTTTAACCGGAGCTAAATATATTGAAAACAAAACTTATTCAATAACTCTTCCGCCCTGATTTTCAGACGGTCTTTGTTCCCGCCGCCCGAAAGCGTCCGGTATTATGTACTTTTACAGTCAAGGACATGTCTATCCTATCATACATATCTGTAGCTTTGCAATGATTATAACATCATTTATGCTAAATTGTCAATATAAATTTTACTTTTTATAAATATTTATAAGTATTTCTACATACTTGACAAAATCTTTTAGCTGTTTTGTCCACTTAGCAGCGAATTGTATATAAATTGTTTAAACAGCGGGTGGGGTCTGTCGGGTCTGCTTTTAAATTCCGGATGGAACTGCACTCCCACAAACCAGGGGTGATCCTTTATCTCCACTATCTCGACCAGACGCTCGTCCGGCGAAGTTCCCGCTATTACCAGACCGGCTTTTTTAAGCTCGTCTCTGTATTTATTATTCATCTCGTATCTATGTCTGTGACGCTCGCTTATATCGTCCGCGCCATACGCCGCTTTGGCGAAGGTGTCGTCCTTAAGCGAACACGGATACGCGCCGAGACGCATTGTGCCGCCCATGTCCTCTATCTCGACCTGATCCGGCATCAGATCTATCACCGGATACGGGGTGTCGGGATCCAGCTCAGAGCTGTGCGCTCCCGAAAGCCCGGCTACGTCTCTCGCAAACTCTACCACCGCGAGCTGCATACCGAGGCATATCCCGAAAAACGGTACTTTATTCTCTCTTGCGTATTTTACGGCCGAGATCTTCCCCTCGATACCTCTGTCGCCGAAGCCGCCGGGAACCAATATCCCATCGGCGTCTTTCAAATACTCGCCCGCGTTTTGATTGTTTATATCCTCGGCGTCTACCCAGTCTATATCGACCTCGGTCTCAAGTTCGAAGCCGGCGTGTCTGAGCGCCTCCGCGACCGAAAGATACGCGTCGTGAAGCGCCACGTATTTTCCGACAAGCGCGATCTTTACTGTATGTTTTAGATTCTTGACTTTTTTAATAATATTCTTCCACTGCGTAAGGTCTGGTTCCTTAGTCTTTATCCCGAGCTTCTCGCAGACCTTGGCCGACATGTTTTGATCCTCGAGCATTATGGGAACGTCGTAGATCGTGTCGCAGTCCAGGTTCTCGAATACGCAGTCGGCGTCCACGTTACAGAAAAGCGCTATCTTCTCGCGCTGTCCTTTCTCAAGAGGAACCTCCGAACGGCAGATAAGTATATTTGGCTGGATGCCTATGCTGCGAAGCTCTTTTACGCTGTGCTGGGTCGGCTTTGTCTTAAGCTCGCCCGAACTCCTGAGATAGGGCACCAGGGTCACGTGTATGTACAGAACGTTTTCCCTGCCGACGTCTCCGGCAACCTGTCTTATCGCCTCCAAAAACGGCTGGCTCTCTATATCGCCGACCGTTCCGCCGATCTCGGTTATAACTATGTCCGAGCTGCCGTCGTCGCCTACGTCGTATATCTTCTGTTTTATTTCGTTAGTTATATGCGGTATCACCTGAACCGTTCCGCCCAGATAATCGCCGCGTCTCTCTTTATTTATAACCGAGTTATATACCTTTCCGGTGGTGATATTGCTGTTTTTAGAAAGGTTCTCGTCGATAAATCTCTCGTAATGTCCAAGATCCAGATCCGTCTCGGCTCCGTCTTCGGTCACGAACACCTCGCCGTGCTGATACGGACTCATCGTTCCCGGATCGATGTTTATATACGGATCGAACTTCTGTATCGTAACTTTAAGGCCCCTGGTCTTAAGCAGCCTTCCAAGCGACGCCGCCGTTATTCCCTTGCCTATTCCGGATACGACTCCGCCGGTGACAAATATATACTTTACAGCCACTAAAACCGCCTCCTCCAAAATCTGTACGTCAAATCCGCATATAGTTTCGGTCAAACCGAACAATATGCAAAACACATATTTATTATTTTAATACCATATTCAAATTCTGTCAAGAGGCAATTTAAACAGGCGCGCGTAAGAATCATACGGTTAGCGGATATGAAACGGAGGCGAGAACGGTTCTTTCTCCAGCCGGCGCGGTTTTAAAGCGAAGGTCGAAACGCAGGCTTGCCGTATCGGAAAAACTTTTTATACGCGCCGAATATACTCTGCTCCGCAATATTTTTCGCAAGCCGCCGTATAATCCTTTTCGCTCCGATCTGCAGTTTTCTAATCTCCGCATTGCCGTTAATTTTTCCGATTTTTTGTTTAAAAAAACGATTGCATTATTGATTTATTTATGCTATACTGTTTCCACGCAGCGCGAAGGCAGGGTCTCGGCGCGGGTCTCGACTTATTGCGGGATACCATAACGCCGTCTGTACCGGCGCGGACTGCTTGATAATTATATTTGTACGGAGCTTTGATTGGACGTCCAACAGAGACTTTTAACTTTTACAGACCATATATCCGCGCGTCTGCTCTGGCGCGGCGGGGCTTATTTCTTCGTCGGAGCAATTCTGTGCCGGATAAGAATTGGGCGCTATTATATAGTTTGTATTCGTCTTTTGTTTACGTCCGCATGTCCGCATGCGGTTTTTTTATTTGCACGATCAATATCCGCCGGACGAGCGCCCGAATAATTATCCCAAAACAGCGTTATGTTATTTTTTACAATATATTGTTGTCTGAGAAAGACGACGGCATAATATATTGTTGTTTGATTAAATTGTAACGACGATATAATATAAAGGTAGAAACAGGCGCTTTTTTACGCTTTGAGCGTATGAGCGGCGCGCGCCAAACGTACGGTTCGGCGTTAGACAAACTGAAATTTTTATAAATTAATTTATTATAAAACTATATAAATATAAAGGAGAAAAGCGGATGTCTAAATTAAACGGTAATTTAAAGAAAGTGACTACTAAAACGATACGCGGCATGAAGGGCGGAGAAAAGATAGCGATGCTCACGGCGTACGACTATCCTATGGCGAAACTGGTCGATAACGCGGGGTGCGATATGATACTGGTCGGCGATTCGCTCGGCAACGTCGTACTCGGCTACGACGACACCACGCGCGTCACCATGCAGGACATGATCCATCATACGAAAGCGGTCGCGCGCGGCGCGAAGAGGGCGATGATCGTAACGGATATGCCGTTTTTATCCCATCATCTGGGCGTTTACGAGGCGGTGAGAAACGCGGGCGCTCTTATCTCCGAAGGCGGAGCCGCAGCCGTTAAGATCGAGGGCGGCGAGGAGATATGCGACGTGGTAAAGGCCATAACCGCGGCCGGGATCCCGGTAATGGGGCATTTGGGGCTCACGCCTCAGAGCGTGAACCAGCTCGGCGGTTTTGGACTCCAGGCGAAAACGGAAGAAGAGGGCGAAAAACTGATCAAAGACGCCAAGGCGCTCGAAGCGGCGGGGGCGTTCGCCGTTGTTTTGGAGTGTATCCCCAAGGCTCTGGCGCAGCGGGTCACCGACGCGGTGAATATCCCGACGATAGGCATAGGCGCGGGCGCGGGCTGCGACGGGCAGGTCCTGGTGCTCTACGATATGCTCGGTCTGTTCAGCGACTATGTTCCGTCGTTCGTGAAGAAATACGCCGAACTCGCGGGTTCGGTAAACGCGGCGGTAGAAAACTATGTGAGCGAGGTAAAGAGCGGGTATTTTCCGCAGAAGTAAGAATGAAACGTTAGAGGATCTTCGTAGAAGTAGGAATAAAACGGCGGAGTATCTCGCCGGAAATAAGAATTAAACGAAGGCGGAGGAGGCTTGTTTTAAAATGATACTTATAGAAACGGTTGAAGATATGAAAAAATACGCGGCGGAAGCGAAGAGCGCGGGCAAGACTATCGGGCTGGTCCCGACTATGGGCTATCTGCACGAGGGACATCAGTCGCTTATAAAGAGATCGGCGGCGGAAAACGACGTAACCGTCGTCTCGGTATTTGTAAATCCGATACAGTTCGGAGTCGGCGAGGATTTGGAAACGTATCCGCGCGATCTTAGCCGCGACATGGCGAAGGCGGAGGAGGCGGGAGCTACGGCGCTCTTTCACCCGCAGGTCTCGGACATGTACCCCGACGGCTATGATTCGTTCGTCGAGGTTGAAGGTATAACCGGACTGCTCTGCGGCAAATCGCGTCCGACGCATTTTAGGGGCGTGACCACGGTCGTATGCAAGCTGTTTAACATAAGCCGGGCGGATAACGCGTATTTCGGGCAGAAGGACGCTCAGCAGCTCGCGGTGATAAAGCGGATGGTATCCGACCTGAACATGAATATATCCATTACCGGCTGTCCGATAGTCAGGGAGCCGGACGGGCTCGCGATGAGCTCGAGAAACACTTATTTAAGCCCCGAGGAGAGGGAGCAGGCTCTCGTGTTGTCGCAGGCGCTGAAGCTCGCAGAGGATATGTACTCCCAGGGCGAGAGGGACGCGGAGGTTATAAAAAAAGTCGTAAGAGAGCGTATAAGCGGCTCCGATATGGCGGATATCGACTATGTCGAGGCGTATACCTTTCCGGAGCTTAAGGAATGTTCCAAAATAGACTCGGCGACGCTTGTGGCGGTCGCGGTCAAGTTCGGTTCGACAAGGCTGATAGACAACACGATTTTAGGAATGTAACATAAATATCAAAACGCCGCTCCGTTTGCGGATAGAGGAGGAATAAATATGAATATAGAAGTAATGAACAGTAAGATACACCGCGTAAAAGTGACCGACGCGAATCTCAACTACGTCGGCTCGATAACGATAGACGAGGACTGGATGGACGAGGTCGGGATACTGACCAACCAGCAGGTCCACGTTGTCAACATAACCAACGGCGAAAGACTGATAACCTACGCGATCCCGGGCGAGAGAGGAAGCGGCGTGGTCTGCTTAAACGGCGCGGCGGCCAGAAAGGCCTGCGTCGGAGATATCGTGATCATAATCGCTTACGCGTCCATGGACTATGAAGAAGCCAAGACGCATAAGCCAAAGATCAAGCACGTTCTCCCCAACTAATCTGCGCCGCGTGCGGCGGAGGAAGAGGAGAGCTTAAAAATATGCGCAAATAAAGACGGTATGGTTTTTTCCGTACCGTCTTATTCTTTGTCAATATGATCGATTTACGCCGACGCGGCGGTATTTAACGCCTTGGGGTCGTCTATCGCCTTAGCCGTACCTCTTATAACGCAGGTCTCGGGGTCTTCGGCAAGCTCGGCTTTCATATTCAATTCTCTGTTTATCAGCTTGGCCATTCCGTATATCCTGGCTCCCGCTCCTGTCAGGATTATGCCGTTTCTGCATATATCCCCGATCAGTTCGGGCGGGGTTTTCTCGAGCAAAGTTCTTATCCCGTCCACTACGGTTCCCGCGCTCTCCTTGAGCGCGTCCAATATCTCGTCGCTCGATATCTGTATCGTCTTCGGAAGACCTGTAATAAGGCTCCTGCCCCTCGCCTCCATAGCCAGCAGCTTGTCCCGTCTGTAGACGCAGCCGATGCTTATTTTTATCTGCTCGGCCGTACATTCGCCGACCAGTACGTTATACTTCTTCCTGATATATCTGATTATAGCTTCGTCGAAATTATCGCCCGCCACCTTTATCGAAGCGCTTATGACGATCCCACCGAGCGAGACCACGGCTATATCGCAGGTTCCGCCGCCTATATCCACTATGACGTTTCCGGTCGGCTCGCTTATATCGACTCCGACGCCGAGCGCCGCCGCCAGAGGCTCCTCTATCAGATACACCCTTCCGGCTCCGGCCTGCATCCCGGCGTCTATCACCGCGCGTTCCTCGACCTCGGTCACGTCGCTCGGGACGCTTATAACCACTTTCGGTTTCATAAACGCGCCGAACAATCCGGTGTTGGCCGCCTTATGGATCAGATATCTGAGCATCTTCTCGGCGACCGTGTAATCGGATATCACGCCTTCGCGTATAGGTTTGACTGCGGTTATATTCCCCGGCGTCCGACCCAGCATGTTCTGAGCTTCCTCGCCGACGGCCAGCAGCTTCCCGCTCGATTTTTCCACAGCTACGACCGACGGTTCGTCTATGACCACGCCCTTGCCCTTGACGTACACGCGAACCGAGGACGTGCCTAAATCTATACCTATATCCTGACCAAACATAACTTAAAACTCCAATCTATATATGTAATTTCTATAAATTCACAGCCGCTGAAACTATATATCCCCTCGCGGTATTCTTCTAACCCCGCGCCCTGTTTAATACCCCCGGTTCGATCCGTACTGTTTTTCCGCACGGCGTCAACGTTAGAAGGTATTTTATTACCGTATTATTACAAAGGCGATACAATTATCTAACACTTCCATTATTTTAGCCTAAAACGATTACCGTGTCAACATGCCTATGAAAACAATCGACCGTCAAAATTCCGCATATTTACGCCGGTTATCCGTCTTTGCGACCCGCCGCGATATAAACTGTGATAAAACGATAAAAATACGATCCGCAAAGCGGGTTTCTATCCGGCAACCAAAGCCGCGAGCTTTTCGCCGAGCCAAACGCCGAGCAGACAGCCGAACACGCTGACGCAGATATATACCCCGGCTCTTAAATACCCTCCGCCCTTAATCAGTTCGACGCTTTCGAGCGAGAACGTTGAAAAGGTCGTGAATCCGCCGCAGGCCCCGGTTTTCAGAAACAGGATAAGATTTTCGTCTATTCTGACCCGCCGCGCCGCCCCGGCTATGACGCCTATCGCAAAGGCGCCGATCAGATTTATAAACAGGGTCGTAAACGGAAAATCCGAGCGCAGATCTATAAGCCCCAGCGCGTATCTGAATATAGCGCCCAGACCCCCGCCCAAGCCGACAAGAAGAATTTTCAACATAAGAGTTCCCTCCGCTTTATGTTTTATTAACTATTCTATATTATACGCGGTCGCTTTGTCAATCTCGTTCCATGTTTTTGCGTCAAAAAAGCCCCCGCGCGAAATGCGCGGGAGCATATGCAAATCTTAAGTTTTCGTAAATCCATATTTCACAAACCCGTCTACTGAGCTTTCTTAAACAGTACGGTTATCCGGGTCCCTTCTCCGACCTCGCTGTCTACGCTTATCTCGGCGTTTTGGATCATCGCGGCGTGCTTTACTATGGACAGGCCGAGACCGGTTCCGCCGGTGTCCTTGGAGTGGCTCTTATCCACTCTGTAAAAACGCTCGAAGATACGATCGATATCCTCCTTGGCTATGCCTACCCCGGTGTCCTCGACCGTAATGTTTATATTCGCGTCGTCTTCGTGTATCGTGACCTTAACGCTTCCGCCGTCCTTGTTGTACATTATCGCGTTATCGCAGATGTTATAGATCATCTCGTGCATCAGGCGTTCGTTTCCCAAAGCCGTTGCGCTGTGTCCGTGCATGATCAAGGTCACGTTTCGTTTCTCAGCCTTAAGCTCCAGCTCTTTTATCACGTTTTCACAGACGGGCAGTACGTTTACCGGAACCAAGTCGCAGTTAAAGCCCTGCTCGTCGAGCTGCGAAAGCTGGATTATGTCCTCTATGAGCGCCAAAAGCCTCGACGCTTCCGAATGTATCCGCTTTAAGAACATTATCCGATCCTCGGGCTTAGCTATCCCGTTTATCATGATCTCGGCGCAGCCCATGATCGAGGTCAGCGGCGTTTTTAGCTCGTGCGAGACGTTCGCCGAAAATTCGCGGCGCAGCTTATCCGCCTGCTCCTTCTCGGTTATATCCACTATAAACATTACCGCTGCGTATTTACCCGGCACGTACGGGGTCCTTCCCCGTCCCTTCACAACCTCTACGGGGGCCGCCGAAAGCGAATACTCGCGTCCGTTCAGTTTAAGCTTAGAACTGTATTTTTCGCCTCTTAACGCCTTTTCGATCGCCTCTACGTACTCCGGCTCGCGGCAGACCTCTATATAGCTGAGCTTTTTACCGTTTATATCAAGCAGATCCTGAGCCATTCTGTTCATCGATAAAATGGTTCCGTCCTTTCCGAGCACTATAAGCCCCTCGCTCATGTTCTCGGTTATATATTCAAACTCCTTCTGAGCCGAATATATCTTGCTCATCTGCTCGAATATCTCTTTATTCTGTCTGTCCATCCTCACCGTCAGCGGCGACAACTCGTCGTATACCTCGCTTGAAATAGGATCGTCGAGGTCCAAGCAGTTTATCGGCTTGATTATAGCGTTTGTAAGCGCCTTCGCCACTATCCAAGCCCCGATCAGCAGTATTATAATGGCGAATATAAGCCACGGCAGCGCGGTTATAAACGCGCTGATACCGTTTTGAGTCGTCGCGGCTATACGCAGTATATTGCCGTTTTTGAGCTTCAGCGCATAATAATAGTTCGTCTCGCCGAACGTCTCCGATACCCTCACGGCGCTGCCGGAGCCGTTTTCCATGGCCTCCTCGACCTCGTTTCTGTCGATATGATTCTCAAGCCGCGCTTCGTCTATATCCGTATCGTACAAAACCGTTCCGTCCGGACCGATCAGAGTTATACGATCGCCCTCTCCGCCGACGATTTGCGAAAGGCCCTCGATCGCCTCCTCGGTCGTACCCGTTGAGACGCCGGGGATAGACGCTATATATCTCGCCTCAGTCTCGATCACGGTTCTGTATTCGTCCATGAAATTATTATATAGTATCCCTATGCAAATTGCGGCGGAAATAACTACCGCGGCAAAAGCCGTTAAAAATATACTCCCGAGTATTCTCCGGCTGATCTTCATCTCGTTCCTCCGATTTTATAACCCACGCCTCTGACCGTCTGTATTATAGAACCCATCTCGCCGAGTTTCTGTCTCAGAGTCCGTATATGTACGTCTATAGTTCTCGTCTCTCCGTCGAAATCATAGCCCCATATCCTCTCGAGCAGGACGTCTCTGGTCATGACGCTGCCCTGATTTTTCATAAGCAAATGGAGCAGTTCAAATTCCTTTAGCGTTAAAACGACCGGTTTTCCGTTTACTGTGACGCTGTGCTTCTTGGTGTCCACAACGACGCCGCTGTAGACGTAGACGTAGCTGTTCATCTCCATCGAACCGCTGCGTCTTAGCACCGCCTTGATCCTCGATATCAGTTCCATTATCCCGAACGGTTTCGTTATATAGTCGTCGGCTCCGGAGTCGAGCCCTATTACCTTATCGTATTCCGTGCTCTTAGCCGTAAGCATGATTATGGGTATATTCCTGGTAGTCACATCCTTGCGCAGTTTTTTCAGCACGTCTATCCCATTCTCGCCCGGGAGCATAATATCGAGCAGGATAAGTTCCGGTTTCTCAGTCTTCAAATTCTCGTAAAGCTGCTCCGCGTTCTCGAGACCTTTGCTCTCAAATCCGGTGTTTTGCAGACTGTACACAACAAGCTCCCTTATACCCGCGTCGTCTTCCACAAAATAAATCATAGCATATCTCCTATATTTTTCAAATAAACCGTTCAAATACAAGCATTTATATAAACAACCAAAAATCCGCGCAAGCCGATACAAAAACGGCGGCGGCGAAAACGCCGGCGCCATTATAATAAATCGTACGCAGTTTGAAGTAAACCGGTCCGTTTATTGTCAAAGCCGGCGTTTTTGGTCTATGCCGACATATTAATCTATCTTCTCCGTATTATCGGAGGAAAACTTCCTGTGAGAACCGCACACCGCGAACTCGACCCACTCGGCGATATTGACCGCATGATCGCCTATACGCTCTAAGTACTTGGCTATCATAAGCAGGTCTATAGCGTCCTCGGCGTTGTCCACGCTCTCTCTTATCAGTTTAAACAGCTCGTTCTTCAGCACGTCGAACAGCTCGTCGACCTCGTCGTCCATTCCCATGACCGATCTCGCAAGCTCCAAGTCGCGCTTAACGAACGCGTCTACGCTCTGAGTCACCATTCTCGACGCGGCCTTCGCCATCTTAACGATGTGCGTGCTGTTCTGATTGTTCTCAAACGAGGACGTCAGGATTATCTCGGCTATATCCGCCGCCTGATCGCCTATACGCTCCATGTCGGTTATCATTTTCAAAGCCGCGGATATCGTTCTCAGATCGCGCGCTACGGGCTGCTGCTCAAGCAAGAGTTTGAGGCAGAGCGACTGTATCTCTCTCTCGCGCTCGTTGATCACTTCCTCGGTCGAAATAACGTCGTTCGCAAGCTTCGCAGTATGGCTGATAAGCGCTTTGATAGCGCCGTCTATCGCGCTTTCGCACAGAGCGCCCATACCGATTAAATCTCTGTTCAGCTTATTAAGCTGCAAATCAAAATTATTGCGCATTTGTATTCTCCTTACATAACAGCGCCATGGCTGCAAATAAATTCTATATAAGCTGCGCGGCGCCGCTTTTGAGCTTAAGACTCCGCCGACGACGGACCGCCGCCCTGAAATCAAAGCCGCCGCTTCACTGAATACGCGGACAAAGCCGCGCGTAAGTATTATCCAAATCTTCCCGTTATATAATCCTCGGTTCTCTTGTCCTTCGGGTTCGAGAACAGAGTCTCCGTCTTATCGTATTCAATTACCTCGCCGAGCAGGAAGAACGCCGTGTTGTCCGAAATACGCGTCGCCTGCTGCATGCTGTGGGTAACTATGACTATAGTATACATCTCTTTGAGCTCGAGCGCAAGGTCTTCTATCTTAGAAGTAGAGATCGGGTCGAGCGCGCTGGTCGGTTCGTCCATGAGGAGAACCTCCGGCTCTACCGCGAGCGCTCTTGCGATACAAAGTCTCTGCTGCTGACCGCCCGACATTCCGAGCGCGCTCTTTTTGAGTCTGTCCTTCGTCTCGTCCCATATAGCCGCCTTTGTGAGAGATTCCTCGACGATCTCGTCGAGTTTCGCCTTGGATCTTATGCCGTGGGTTCTCGGACCGTAGGCTATGTTGTCGTATATGCTCATCGGGAACGGATTCGGTTTCTGGAAAACCATGCCGACCCGCTTTCTCAATACGTTGACGTCCATATCCTTATATATGTCCACCCCGCCGAGCTTAACGTCGCCGTCTATCTTACAGCCCTCGACAAGGTCGTTCATCCTGTTGAGACATTTGATAAGCGTAGATTTACCGCAGCCCGAAGGTCCGATAAAAGCCGTTATCTCATTTTGAGGTATATTCATATTGACGTCTTTCAACGCGTGAAAATCGCCGTAATGCAAATTTAAATCCTTAATAGTAAAAACATCCATTTTCTATCTTATCCTTTCGAAATTCTCTTCGCAATAGCCGACGACGCGGCGTTAAGCAATACGACCACCACAAGCAGAACTACCGCGGTAGCGTACGACTGGTTCGTGTTTATACCCTCGCTCCAAAGCGCGTACATGTGAACTGCAAGCGTTCTTCCCGACGACATCAGTGTTCCCGGTATCTGAGCCACCGTGCCCGCCGTGTAGATAAGCGCCGCGGTCTCGCCGACTATACGTCCGACCGCTAAGATAACGCCCGCCAGTATACCGGGCACAGCCGACGGCAAAACTATCCTGAACACTGTTCTGAGTTTCCCGGCTCCCAAACCGAAGCTTCCCTCGCGATACGAGTCGGGAACAGCCTTTAAAGCTTCCTCTGTGGAACGCATTATTACCGGAAGAACCATGATAACCAACGTCAGCGACCCGGCAAGCATGGAATATCCCCAGCCGAACGCGGTTACAAAGAACAGAAATCCGAATAATCCGTAAACTATAGACGGTATACCCGTAAGCGTCTCCGCCGTGACTCTTACGACGGACACCAGTTTATTTCCGCGTTTAGCGTATTCCACAAGATATATTGCCGAGAACACGCCCAGAGGAACAGAGATAACAAGCGAAAGCAGCGTCATAGTTACCGTGTTGACCATCGCGGGAAACAGCGACACGTTCTCGGACGTATATTCAAGGCTGAAAAGATCCAGCGACAGGTTCGGTATGCCCTTTATCAATATATAGCCGATTATACAGGCCAGAACTCCGACAGTGAGTATCGCCGCTATGTAGACGATAGTCCTCAAGAAGCCGGACTGTATTTTTGCGGCCGGTCTGTTTTTCATTTCCTGTTCTCCTCTCATAGCTATAGAACCTACTTCATTAACTTTTACATTTTCCATATTAATTCTGCCCCGACTTTCTCTTTATCAATGAGAATGATAAATTGATTATAAGAATGAACACGAAGAGCACGACCGCCGTAGCGATTAGCGCTTCTCTGTGAAGATCGGTAGCGTAACCCATCTCAAGAACTATGTTCGCAGTCATCGTTCTGACGCCCGTCGTAAGTCCCTGAGGCATTATAGCCTGGTTACCCGCGACCATTATGACGGCCATCGTCTCGCCTATCGCTCTTCCGACGCCAAGGATGATCCCCGCGAATATACCCGACTTAGCCGCGGGCACGACGCACTTAAACACGCTTCTCTCATGCGTTGCGCCGAGCGCCAGCGAACCCTCGTAGTAACTCTCGGGCACGGCTCTTATAGCCGATTCGCTCAGGTTTATTATCGTCGGCAGTATCATTATACCGAGCACTATTGAAGCGGCCAGCATACTCGTGCCGCTCACTCCAAACGCGTCGCGTATTATCGGAACTATTACCATAAGTCCAAAGAAACCGTATACGACCGACGGGATACCCGCGAGCAGATCGACCGCCGGTTTCAATATCCTGTAAAGTTTATCGGGACAGAACCGCGTCATAAATATCGCCGTCAATATCCCGATAGGAACGCCAATGATCAAGGCGCCGGCGGTAACGTAGATACTTCCGAGTATCATCGGGAGTATTCCGTATATGTCGTTTCCCGGCCTCCATCTTGTTCCGCCGAGGAACTTAAATATACCGATCTCCTGCATAGCCGGTATGCCGTTTGCAAAAAGAAAAATACATATCAAAGCTACCGCTAAAATCGATACGCAGGCGCTGAACATAAACACGCCCTGCATAAATTTTTCTTTAAATTTTCCCATTTCAATTTCTCCTCTAAACCGGCCGGATATTACTCGCTCCGGCCAAACATAACGTTTATATTAAACCTTCGCGTTTCAAATATGCGCCGCGCCTCAAAACGCCGCATGCGCGAAAGGGATTTTTTCGCAAATAAAGGGAGGCGCCATGCAAATATTTGACTCGGTGTCAATAGATCCAACGCCTCCCGCTCAGCGGTTCTTATATTAATTTTCAGCGAACCCGGCGTATTATTCAGCCGAATCCGAGCTAAGCTCGCTCCAGTCCGTTATCTCGCCGGTGTATATCTGCTTGATCTGATCCGACGTAGCTTCGCTTACCGGGTTGTCGTTGTTAACTATAACGGCTATACCGTCCAAAGCTATAACCTGAGCCGTAACGCCCTGAGACGTCTCGCTGTCCTTGAGCTCTCTCGAAGCCATACCGATATCGCAGATACCCTCGATAGCTCCGTTTACGCCGGTTGTCGAATCCGACTGCTGTATCTCTATCTCTGCGTTCGGGTTTACCGCCGCGTACGCTTCCTTAAGTTTCTCCATAACGGGCGTTACCGAAGACGAACCCGATACGGTGATGCTGCCCGCCGGCGAAGTTCCAGCATAAGGACCTGTAGACGATTCAGAGATATAGTTGTTCTCCTCAACTACGGCCTGACCCTCGTCCGAGAGGATAAACGCTATGAAGTCCTGAGCTACTTCCGATAAGCCGTCTTTTGTTACGATATTGAACGGACGCGAAACCTTATATGTTCCGTTCTTGATGTTGTCCGCGGTAGCTTCCGCTCCGTCTATATTTAAAGCCTTTATCGTATCGTTCATCGAACCGAGAGAGATATAGCCGATCGCGTTTACGTTATCCGCAACGCTGGTCATCATGACCGACGTGCTGTTTGTGATGTCAGCCGTATCAACCGTCATATCCATCTTCTGTCCGTCTACTTCTTCCTCAACTCCGAACAGTTCAACGAACGCGCCTCTCGTACCCGAGCCGTCCTCGCGCGAGATAACGGTTATCTTTCCGCCGCTTGAAGAACTCTCTGCCGAACCGCCGCTCGCAGAATCGGTCGTCGTACCGCCCGAGCATCCCGCAAGAACGCCTACGGTCATTACCGACGCAAATAAAACCGCTAATGTCTTTTTAATTGCTTTTTTCATGATCTTTTACTCCTTTAAGATAAAGAATTTAATATAATAATTATTTCTATGGTATAATTTCGGAGCGTCTGTAAAATTCCTTTCTACAGCCTTCTTCTCCATTCGAGCAAATTTATCTTATGCCTGCTATGTTAAATCTAAAATCTGTGTTATGTTAAATTTATGTAAAGTCTCCGCAATATACTTATTTTGTTATTGTTCACAAAAAAAGACGTCTTAATACATTTGATTTAGACGTCTCTGTATTCAATTTATATATAGATAAATATAAAATATTTGATTATTATTTATAATAAGCTTAAATCATATTCGTTTTTTAACAATTTTGCGCCCGTTCTGTGAAATAGATATGAAACGTTTCACAATTGCGGAAGATATTCCCGAAGCGTCGGGTTTTAAAATTTTACAAATATAATCGAGCGGTATTCTACAAGACAAACTCCGAATCCGGTCGTTTTACAATGTAAATCCGATTGTTAATATGTTAATTACATTTCCGCGTCCGCTTTACGCTTTAAGCGAAATATTTATCCGCGTCCGAGCCCGATTTTAAAATATGAGTCGTTTTCTCAGACGCTGAATCTATAACCGGCGCCCCAGACGGTCTCGATAAACTTATTCTTTCCGCCTTTGTCTATCTTATCGCGTATCCTCTGGATATGAACAGTCACCGTCGAAGCGTCGCCCATAGCGTCCATACCCCAGATACGGTCAAAGAGGACCTCCTTGTTAAATACGATATTGGGATTCTCGGCCAGAAACAAAAGCAGCTCGTATTCCTTGACCGGCATTATTATCTCTTTATCGTTTAGATACACCCGCCTCGAATCGCGGTCTATTTTAAGGCCTCTGACCTCGATCACGTTCGACTTCTTGGCCTCGGCCCCGATCAGCTTGTTATAACGGTTTATATGCGCCTTCACTCTCGCGACCAGCTCGGACGGCGAGAACGGCTTGGTCATATAATCGTCGGCGCCCAGACCGAGACCTCTCACCTTGTCTATATCCTCGCTCTTGGCGGATAAAAATATGATCGGCGTCTCCTTCTGCTTTCTGACCGCCGTGCATACCGAAAAACCGTCCCGCTTCGGAAGCATTATATCCACCACCAAAAGCGCGTAATCGTTTTTTAAGGCCATCTCGAGACCGGCGTCTCCGTCTGCGGCTATATCGCACTCGAATCCGTTGACCTCCAGATAATCCCTCTCCAGCTCGGCTATGCTCATGTCGTCTTCAATTATTAAAATACGCATTAAATCCACGCTCCATCCGAAATATGTTAACGCTCAAAATGCTTTAAACTCGCATTTTACGGCGTTTATGCGGGCATATGAAATAGTTCTCCGCGCCCGCTTGGCCGAGCCTAAACGCTATCCGGCCGACGGAAGTTTAATATATATCGAAGTACCTACGCCCTCCGCGGCTTTTTTCGCGTTCTTCCCGGAACGCAGCCAGATCTTGCCGCCGTGATCCGTAACTATCTTCTTCGCTATAGCGAGTCCCAGCCCGTTGCCGGGGATGTTGAGATTCCTCGACGGATCGGCTCTGTAAAACGTCTCGAACACCTTTTTGGAGTCCTCGTCCGATATTCCTACGCCGTTGTCCGACACGCTGACTATAACGCCGTCGTCGTCTTTTTCAAGGCCTATCTCTATCTTTCCGTCTATCCCGCTCCGTCTGTATTTTATCGAATTGCTTATTATATTTGAAAACACCCGCCTCATCCTGACCGGGTCGAATACGACGTATACCGGTTCGTTTTCCGGATCCTTGAGGATCCCGTCAAAGCTCAGCGCCATACCCGCGTCGGATATGTCTATCTCAAATTCGGCCGCGACCTCTTTGATAAATCCGCTCATATCGTATCTCTTCATACTATAAGGTATGTCGTTCATATTAAGCTTGGAATACATATTCAGGTTCTCGACCATGCTCTCCAAGCTGTTGGCCTTCATAAGTATCGTGTTTAAATACCTGTCCAGCTTTTCGGGGGTGTTGGCGATCCCGTCCTTTATCCCCTCGACGTACCCCTTTATAGAGGTTATCGGCGTTTTTAAGTCGTGGGATATATTTGCGATAGTCAGACTCTGATTGCGCTCGCGTTCAAGCCCCGCGTTTACCGTCGATTTAAGTCTGAGCCTGAGCTTTTCGAGCGAGTCGTACAGCTCTTTAAGCTCCGCGTCCTCCGAACAGGTAAATTCGTAGTTAAGCTCGCCCGCGGTCAGCTTATCCATGGCCTCTGATATCTGCCTGATCGGTTTTATCACGCTTTTGGATATATACGAGGTCACTATAAGCGAACAGCATACTATAGTCGCAATAAAAAAAACGATCAGTCCGGCGGCGTACCTTACGAATATACTTTTATTAAGTATCGGAGCCATGTCGTTTATCTCCACCGATATCGAAGGTATGTAGCTCATCAACACTATCAGCGCCAGAACGGACGCGAGTATAAGCAGAAGTATCGGCACGACCATCATTATGACCGAAGATACGAAAAACTTACGCTTGATAGACATCTTAAAACCTCCTCTTAAACATTTCGGAGCAAAAAGCCGCCGCCAAAGCGTAAAGAGCGGTTATTACTTCAGGCGCCGGTCGATATTCCACAATACCGAAACCGGCCGCTAAGACGCGGACGTATCCCGCGCCGAACCTTCGCCGTTACGACGCGTTATCTTCAAAAGCCGCAAAGACGCGCGTCTTAACATTCCTTAAATCTGAATATATAATAGCCGACCGACGTAAATGTTATTCCGTAGCCGAGCAGGAGCGCGATCCTCGAGATCATCGTACCGACCGGCATACCGGCGCCCAGCCACAGCTTGTGCCACTGCATGTAGCCGGTGAACACAAGACCGCTCAGTCCGGTAAAATACACTCCGGCGAGCTTTAAGCATATATATATTATTATACACAAAAACATCGACATTGTCGAGTTATTTACAAGCTGATTTATCATGACCGCCATCATTATGAGAACCATCATCGGGATTATGTCTATTATATACGCCAAAATAGAATAACCCAAATTATTCAGGTTTCCCACTATCAAAAGATCCATCAGGTTCGCGGCGAGCATCACCACGAGCATATTGACGACCGCGAGCGTGAGCACGGCGAAATATTTGCCGAGATATATCTTATACCTCGCTATTGGACGCATAAATACCGCGCGTATTGTTTTGGACTGAAACTCCTCCGAAAACATCTCGCACGTCGCCATCATAACGATAAACGGTATTATTATTTCTATAAACAGCGTCATGAGCGTAAGCGCGGAGCTTATGTTATCGAGCGAAACGGCGCCCTTGCTCAGGCTGTTAGTCAGCAGCTTGGTAAGGATAACGATCCCGCAGATCAAGACCTCGATCGCCATGAACACGTAATATTTCTTCCTGTTAAAAAGCTTCGCGCACTCGTTTTTATAATCAGCCAATATTTTGTTCATTGTTATTCCCCCTATCCGCAAATCTGAAAATATCGCCTTTAGCGTCGTTTACAACCGATAGGAAAAATTCCTCGAGCGACGGCTGCTTATCCAAAACGTTCTCCATGGTCTCAAACGCCTTAAGCTCCCCTTCGTATATGACCGCGACCTTATTGCAGATCTTCTCCAGCTCGGACGCCACGTGACCCGAGACCAAAAACGTCGTACCGTGTCTTTCGGACATATGCTTTATAACGTTTCTTATATGGACTACGCCCTCTATATCCAGACCGTTGGTCGGCTCGTCGAGTATGACCAGCTTCGGGTTTGAGAGCAGCGCGAGGGCTATGCCAAGCCTCTGTCTCATACCGAGCGAAAACTTGCCCGCCTTGTCTCTTGAATACCTGTCGAGATTCACCAGGCTCAAGACCTCGTTGATGCGGTCCTCGTCGATGCTCTTATCTATATGATAGTAAAACCGCGCCGCCATTTTGAGATTCTGATACGCGGTCATCCTGTCGTAGATCGCCGGCGTTTCGATCAACGCGCCTACATTCTCCATAGCCTTTTCAAATTCTGTATCTATATTATGACCGAATATCTCTATCTCGCCCTCGTCCGCATGGCACAAGCCCACTATCGTCTTAAGCGCGGTCGTCTTGCCCGAACCGTTCGGACCGAGCAGACCTATGACGTCGCCTTTTTCTATCTCAAGACTGAGCTTCTTCACTCCGCGGTTGTTCTTGTACAGCTTTTTTAACTTATTGACCGTTAAAACCATTTCGCTCATATCTGTTTTCACACCTTTCCAAGGCAAGCGGCGCCTAAGCCGCCGCAAACTCTCCAAACTCGAAGCCGCCGCCCCTCTAAGACTCGGCTTCGCTGATATACGCAATAATACTTGAGCTATCCTCTGTTTTTTAATTTATATAATGCGCAAAAAGCTCCCCCTTGGGAGGAGACGCCCCGCATAGGAGGCGGGGGAAGCTTTATTTGCGCTATATCGATACTTACATGGATCCTAAAGACCCCTGTAGATTTTTCTTTAATATTCCGCTGCGATAGATCCAAATTAAGCGGCGTTTTCCTCGTTGTTTAGATATTCCGTCAAAGCCTCCTCCGAATCGAAAGTCAACACCTCTCCGTTAATGTTCTCGTAGTATACTACGGAGCTGCTCGAATACGGATCATCCTGATACTCGTCGGGATTGACCTTATCTATAACAGTCGTTCCGAAATCTCCGGCGCCGCCGTTCATCGATAAGCTTATGTCTATCTTCTGACCGCTGAGGTTATAGCCGGTTATGACTATATCTCCGCTCGAAGAGGTTATGCGGTCGTGCTCGTCTATAGTGATCAAACCATTCACCGCGCTTATCACCGGCTCCACGTCGCTTCTGAATATCTCGTCCGCGCTTTCTATCTCGCTCGTCGCCGCCGACTGGTCGATATTTTCATACGAAGCCTTGATCGAAGCGCTCACAAGCGAGAACACCAAAGTTATATACTGCGGAAGCTGTTCTCCGGTCATGCTTATCGAATAAGTCCTGTTTCCGTCTTCGGTTCCTACTAAAATTATATTATTCTTCATATCTCCCACGAAGAGATCCGCGAGCGATTCCACAACGTTTACGGTCTTATTCATCAAGTCTCCGCCGTTTATGATCTGCGCGTATACGTCGTCTCCGCTTAGCTCGCTCTTATATGCGTTCGGACTTTGGCCTATCGCGTTAGGATAGACGCTTTTTTCAAACATCCAACCGTCCTGGATCGTCGTAGATCTTTCGTATTCCACTCCATTGGAACTCGAACTCGTCTCAACCGTTTGATATTGAGCTTCGCCGTCTTTATCCACTTTAGAATTTATATTGAACGCGCCTAAGATCTGGTCGTTTACCTTAAATTCTACCGACGTGTTTTCCGTATAATTTCTCTCGTTCATGAGCATGTTTTTAAGCGCGGTTTTTATCGTATCGTAGCCGTTGGCGTTATCATAGTTTGCGAAAACGGCGACCGTGAGCATAACTACTCCCACTCCGATACAAGTTATTGCTCTGAGCGCTCTTTTTTTGTTTTTCATATCAAATATCCTGACCTTTCTGTCCGCAATTTTGATTTTCCCGCGCATTCCCCGCCGCGGACAGGCGGAACGCAATATGGGGGGATCTGTTCGCGCGGCCTGAGCTCAGTCCAAAGACCGCGCGAACGTTTGCTTAATCAAGACAAGGTTTTTGCGGACAAACCTTAAAACCGACCTCTTAGGATTTTTTGTTTGGGTTTAGGTTTTTTATTTTGAGTTTCAAAGTAAGACATGCATGTCTCTTAACTTTACAATCACAGTATAATATCCATATATTGAAAACAAATAAATGATATATAAACTTTTTATTAACAATTTTTCCAGTAAAAAGGGACGGCCGAAGCCGTCCCAATTTAATAAATTTCAAAAATAATAGCTCTATTTACAATCTACTAAGTCGCGCCATCGCTTATCATTTTCCAAAAAACCGTAGACATCTTTGTCTCGGAATCTATTAATCAAATTATCTTTCAGATCTTTTATAAAATCATCGTCTATTTCCTTAAACTCCATATGTTCGTAAAGCGAAGATTTACAAAATCCGCCGATCTGCTCTATACTGGATATCATTTCTCGCATTATTTCAATCACAGCCTCGACGTCCTTCTCTAAAACCGCGATTTCAAACCCGGAAGCGGACTCGTGATACTTGCCTATCTCAAAGCATGTCGCCAATTCTTTTTGTTTATCTGTGAGCATACGAGCTTTTTGCATATTATTATCGCGTAGCGCGAGCGTATATATTCCATGAATAGCCGCGCTAGCCGTTTGATACGATGTAAATAAAATTTCTTCGTATACTCTATAAGCCTCTTGAACTCGACCTGTCTCGCTATAAAGTTCCGCCTGTTTTCTCTTTCTCTCCGGGTTCTCTTTAGAAAAATACTCCAAATATTTTTCCGCCCTATCGTATTGTTTTTTCCTCATGCAAAATCCAAATAGAGAATCGGCGGCGGCTTTGCGCGCAGTTTCGTCTTCGCTTTTAAGCGCCCGTTCATAAAGCGAATATAAGTAGTCGTCGTAATCGTCCGCGTTTGGAATTTCCTGAACGATCCGCTGAGCGTCAAACATTACGGCTATTTGCCAAATCAGCGATTCGCAATTAGGATATTTCTCCAATTCTTTTTTAGCCCATTTAAAAGCCTCTTCATATGTTTTTTCCTTTAACATAGAATCCGCTTTGCAAATTATTTTTCCTATTTCATCCGCCGTAAGTTTATCTCTAAAAAATAAAAGCTCGTCTATTGTAATATCAAGCAGTCTTGCGATAGGAGCAAGCAGCATAATATCCGGAAATGAATTCCCCGTTTCCCTTAGTTAAAGATATTGTTGGGTATCTCAAGATGTGTCATTCGATTTTGCCGATAAAGCGGTAGAAGATTTCCACTTCCTGTTCCCGGC
>CAJFTO010000037.1 GCA_904419955.1 Candidatus Roslinia caecavium
AACGCCGCAGTAGCCGTCTATTTTAAGACCGGTAAAATGCGCGACCAAAGTCGCCGCCAATACGACCGAAGTGGCCAGGGTATCGCTGAGGCTGTCGGTAGCAGTCGCCATCATGGCGGACGAATCGATCCGCTTGGATATTTTTCTGTTATAATACGCCATATACAGCTTTACGATTATCGACGCCAAAAGGATAGCCAGTATCACCGGACTGTATGAAAGCTCTTCCGGATTAAAAATCTTCTCCACAGAGCTTTTTATCAGTTCGAACGCCATTATCAATATGATAACCGCAACCAAAAGCCCGGAGATATACTCGATCCTGCCGTGTCCGAACGGGTGGTCTGAGTCGGGTTCCTGCCCCGCCATACGAAAACCTATCAGAGTTATTATAGACGAACCCGCGTCCGAGAGATTGTTGAACGCGTCGGCCGTTATCGCGATCGAATTGCTGATAAGTCCCGCGAATATCTTCCCAATAAAAAGAAGTATGTTCAGCGCTATCCCGACCGCGCCGCAAAGAACGCCGTATTTCTGTCTCACCGCCGGATTTTTCACATCGTTTCGGTCTTTGATAAAAATTCTTGATAAAAGCTCTACCATAAACTGCTCCCTCCTGCAAATATCAACTCTATCTATCGGCGCGCGTAAAATATGGGAATACTCGGCTCTTCCTCTCCCACTAAAACCCACCGCCGCACACGCAATCTATAAAGCCGCTGTTTTTCACTTAACGCCGCCGCTGCGTTTCCAATAATTGTAGCGCTTATTCAAAGCTCCCGTCAAGTATAAAACCGTTTTAATAAATATTTATATTCGCTCAGTATTATAATTATATCGCCAAAACTTCGGATCTATAGCCTTGCAAATTTATACGGAGCCGCGTCTTGTTAAAACGCGCGTAAATTTCATATCGTCCTAAGCGAGGCGACACAAATCTTATCTTGGCGACGCTCCGCCTCTCCGTGCAAAAAATCAACGGCGCCGACGGCTCTGTAACGCAGGCCGCCGACGCGTAAAAATTATTCGTATTCCGGAATCTTTTCTTTTTTCTGACGTTCAAGCTTTTTAAATATATTCCGCAGCACGAATACCGCCGCTACCGCCAAGATCAATTCGGCTGCAAACTGGGCGTAAGCTAAACCGTACAGTGGGAACAGGCGGTTTAAAATATATAAAGCCGGTATTTCGAGAACTATCTTTCTGAGTATCGCAAACACAAACGACTTCTCTCCCATACCGCAGGCCTGATAAACGCCGACGCCGATAAAATCAACGCACAAGAACGGCAAGCCTAAGCAGAATCCGCGCAGGAATCTTGTTCCGTACGCTACGATGCTTTCGTTTTCCATAAACATGGACGTCAACGGCGCGGCCGCGACATAGTAGCAAACAGACATCGCGACCAAAAATGTCACCGATATTTTGAGCGAAAATACCAGCGTTTTTTTCATTCGCTCGACGTTTAGGCTCGCATAACTGTAGCTGATCAGCGGCATGATCCCCTGAGACAGTCCCATCGCGATATTCATGGGCACCATGTTTATCTTTTGAGTGATACCCATAGCCGCGACTGCATCCGAACCGAATACGGACGTAAAATTATTGAGGACGGTCATGCCCGTTACGTTAAGCAAGTTCTGTATTGAAGCGGGAATACCGACGCCGCATACGCCGGTGACGATATACTTTTTAAACCGGTACATCTTCGGATTTATGCATACGTACGTCCTGTTCCTCTTAAAAAAGAGCAGAACGAAGAAATACAGGCAAGCTACGCAGTTGGATATAAACGTAGCGAGACCCGCTCCGCCCGCGCCCATATTAAGCCCCCACGGCATAATAAAAATAGGGTCCAGTATAATATTTAATATACAGCCGCTCATCGTCCCTATGCTCGCATGGAGCGACGCGCCCTCGGCGCGAACAAGATAAGCCATAACGACGTTTAGGATAGCGGGAGCCGCGCCCATCACGACCGTCCAGAACATATATTCCCAAGTCGCCTGCGCAGTCTCGGAGTTCGCTCCGAGCAAACTCAGCAGAGGAGAGCTGAATATAAAACAGACCAGCGAAAACAATATACCCGCGATTATGGAGCTGTAGAATCCGAAAGCCGAACTCAGCGAGACTGTCTTAAAATCTTTCGCGCCCAGCGCTCTGCTCATCATGCTCGAACTTCCGACGCCGAACAGGTTGTTTACGGCATTGAACGCCAACAAGACCGGAGCCGCCAGCGTGACTGCGGCGTTCTGGATCGGATCGTTCAGCATACCGACGAAATATGTATCCGCCAGATTATAAAACACCATGACCAGCGAACTGAGAACCGTCGGCGCCGCCAGCTTCATTACCGCTTTTGGGACGGGCGTTCGTTCAAATAGTTCAACCGTACTTTTATCTAACATACTTTCTCCTTTCTCGGGAGCCTCGCCGGCTTCTCGCCTATGCTCCGGCAAAACGGCTCGCATATTAAAATATTTGTTCAAACATAAACGGATAAGGTTTAATCCCTATCCGCTCAAATAGCATAAAATAAATACGGCCCGCCCGATCGGCGGACGCGCGCAGCGTATAACGCGTAATATATACCTCGATCGCTTCCGCAAACGCTTAAACAGCGCCGCATACATAGCATATATATTAGTATATACCTTTTTCCGGCATAATTCAATAGCGTTTATCAAATCCGTGTAAAATAAAACAAATATATAACATTATCATCACAAAATATCTGTAATCTCCGCCGAGCTAATCTGATTATCCTCGCTTGACGCAAAAAACCTCCGCCACAGCTATAAACTACAGCCGCCCGGCGATCCCTAAAACCGTTCCCAATATCAACGGCCCGCCGATCGCGGCGGATAGAGCGATACATATGTTTTTAACTATTCGCTATCCGATAAAAGCGCCTATAAATTTATTTTCATCCATCCCAAATATTTTAGCGGCGCCGAGGTATATCAATAAATCAAGATCAATATAGCAAATAGCGCCCGCAAAAATACTTCGGCGTCGTACGCGCCTAAAATAACGTCGTTTCCGTATGTCGGAAACAGCCTCAAAAATTCCCCCTTGCCGTACCAGGCGTCGCGATCCCAGTTTTGCGCAAGCTACCAGTCCTCGCCGCTTCTCACGGTATTGCATATATTCGGAACCTTTTTTAAAACGATCAAAGGAGCTTCCTCTATTCGGTAGCTCACCTTCGCCGTAAAGAATTTTACTATTGTAAGTTCTATGTACAGTAATATAAAATACCATTTTGATATAAGTTTCATTTTAGTGTCCTTAGAGATATAAATATATAACGTTTCTTCGTTATTAATTACCTAAAAATTTATCCAGAAGTTTTTCTACCGCGTTTGAGTTAACTCTATAATACTTAATTGTATCTCTGTCAACCCCCATCGCGCCAGTACTAAACGCCATTATGGAAATATTTTCATATGTATCTATTGTTCTGCGGCGCCCGTCTTTATACTTGAATAATATTGTTGAACGAAATTCACCTAAGTCGTTTGTCTCAACAGGCTCTATTGGATAAAATCTTAACTTTCTTACCGCGCTTTCTATTGCTATTATTTCATTCTCCGTATCTACATATCTGTTACCATCACGAATATCTTCTCTATAATCGTTTAGTACTATATGCTCCAACTCAGATATATCATTTTCTTCATGATACACATAAAATGAGTTTAACAGCGCTATTGTTGTTATAAGCAATACAATTATTATAGCGGATATGATAATCATAAATTTTAACTTTATCATCATCTATCCCTCCATTGGCTTTACTGCCACAACAGCCCCCGTCTTTTTATCAATAATAATATTGAGACTTGCTCTGAGCACGCTATCGTGTTCGTTTGGCATGGGGCCGCTCATACGCGATACAAGATAATACTCTCTTGGAACGCCTCTTATATCTACGTCATGATAATATGTGACATGGCAAAAAGAGTCTATAATATCATTCTCTCGAGCGCCGTTTATCGATTTGTTTATCGATTTATATATAGCCGCGGCTATTTCCACCGCTTCGGCTTCCGTTATATCAACATCTTCTATTGATACTGCGCCAACGCTTTTATATCCGAGTTCCGGCGCGGCATATCTATCAAGCAATCGATCGACGTCGTCGTCTTCGCCCAAATACTTCCATTCTCCGATATATGTATAGTTTTTCTCATAATATTCTTTTGAAGGCTTTGCGAACACTAATATCAAAATTATATTGGTTATTAGCAAAGCTATCACGATTAAATATAATATAGCTTTTTTCATAATCGTTTTCCTTTCCATATCTGCTCATCTCCTCATTCAATCAAACGCCGCCCCAAACGCCTAACTCCCGCGCTTATGTAAATCCAGCCGCCTACTAAAGCGCGGCGATCTTCCAACCGCATCTTACAAACCGGATATCCGCCGTTTAGCCGTAAAAGATTCTTATTTTTTGAATTTTTCTTAATCTGTATGCATTATAACATAATTAATTTATATAATATAGCTGTATTAATCACAAACTTAGCGATATTATTTTGTGATAAATAGACAATTCATTTCAATATTAAATAACTCGACGACGACATAATTATAAAATCCCCAAATAAGCAAAATAAAAAGCGGAATACGATATCCGCCTTTGGTGAACACAATATTTAAAAAGATCGCGTAAATTTATTCCGCAATAAGCTTTGGAACAAAGCTCAGATAATCGCTCGCGACCAGCGTCAGTTCGACGCCCATAACGTCGCCCTGGACGGCGAAATTATGCGCCGCGGCGTGAAGATGTCCATAGACGCATTTCTTTACGCCGTATTCCTTCATGAGTTTTATCATGGTCAGGTCGTTCATGTTCTTCTCTACCGGCGGGTAGTGCGTCGCAACGATTATCTCGTCCGGTCTTAGGCTGCGCGCCGCTTCGAGCGACAGGATCAGCCTCTGCTTTTCTCGCTCGAACATCTTCACGTCCTCCGCGCTCGAGTTCTCGTCGGCTATGTTCCAGCCCCGCGTACCGCATATCGCGCGGCCGCGATACATTATCGCGTTATTATGCAGAAACTCTATCGAGCTGAAGTCGTTCGCCTTGGTATACTTCCTCAGCTTGCTCATAGTTTCCCACCAATAATCGTGGTTGCCCTTGCCTATGACCTTCCTGCCGCTTAGACTATTTATATATTCAAAATCGTTGTACGCGTCGCTTAAATAGGTCGCCCACGAAATATCGCCCGGCATTATGACTATATCGTCCTCGCCCACCGTGCTGTTCCAGTTTTCTCTGAGCTTTTCCACGTAATTGTCCCATTTGTCGCCGAAAACGTTCATCGGCTTATCTACGCTGAGCGGAAGATGTAGATCCGAAATCGCAAAAATAGCCATATTTTTAATCCTTCCCTTTCCGCCCACATTTAACTCTCAATCAGCCGTATCCGTGGGCGGGATAAAGCTCTTGAATATCTTTGATAAACCGTCGCGCTTTCGCCGAAGGTTTCTGACGTCCGATTTTATTTTACAATATTTGTTAATAATTTAACAATTCTATACGCAAAAACAATTTTAATAAAACAGAGGCCGTTTAAGGAAAATCTAATTAAGCCCGTATAATTGCGCGGCAGTCGGGATATAATAAGCTCGTACCCGAAAGGAGAGATTAATATGGATAACAAAACTATCGTATGCAGAGTGTCAAACTGCGAATATCACTCGAATGCAGACACGTGTACCGCTACTAAGATAGAAGTCAGCGGAACGCAAAAATGTTGCAGCTCTTGCGATACCGAATGTATGACGTTTAAGCCCTGCAAATAGCTTATGAGTTAATGGGTGACACTTATCTTACGTGTCACCCAAATACTTTTATCCGTACATATCAAAGCCGCGCGATAGCATAAAACAATTAAATCCCTTCGCCGCTTATCTATAATTACAAGTTTTTTTAATACAAATTTTTCCCTTCGCGCCAAACCGATCTTGGCAAACCGCCGCTATCCTAAAACTTCGGATCGTCCTTTATTTTTACGGATCTATTTAATTTCGAGCGCTGATTTTACCGCGTCGTACATATTTTCCGGTTCTACCGACTCGGTGAACCTGACCTGCTTAGAGCTCAGCTCGGCTAAAGATTTCGGTATCTCCATGCCGCTTACGTCTTTCAGCGTATTAAGCAACTCGTCCTCGCTCTTGCCATCCGTATTTTGGCCGAGCGCCGATAGAACCGTATCGTTGAACTTAAACGGGCTCGCGGTAGACGCGATGATCGTTTTAGTCTTATCCCCGGTAGCGGCCGTATACTGATGATAAACGTCTACGGCTACGGCGGTGTGAGTATCCAGCGTATAACCGTAATCGTAATTCGTTTTCCAGATCTGAACCTTTGTAAAATAATCGTCGCAGTATCCGCCCCAGAACTCGCTCTGTATCTTCTCGCGCATTTTCTCGGGCAGTTCGTATCTTCCCTTTTCGGAAAGTTCGCTCATCAGCTCGCTGACGACCTTGTCGTCCCTTCCCGAAACGTCGAACAACAGCCTTTCAAGATTGCTCGATATGAGTATATCCATCGACGGGGATACGCTCTGGAAGAACTCCCTGTTTTTATCGTACACGCCCGTATTGATGAAGTCGGTCAGCACGTTGTTGCGGTTAGACGCGCAGATAAACTTATTCACCGGCAGACCCATCTGTTTTGCGTAGTAGGAAGCGAGGATATTTCCAAAATTACCCGTGGGAACGCAGATATTGATTTTATCGCCGTTTTTGATTTCGCCGTCTTCGACCATATCGCAGTAAGCGGATATATAGTAGACGATCTGCGGCACGAGTCTTCCCCAATTTATCGAGTTGGCCGACGAGAGCGCAAACCCGTTCTTATTCAGCTCCGCATTGGCGCCCTGGCAAGTAAATATCTTCTTGACTCCGTTTTGAGCGTCGTCAAAGTTTCCGTCGATCCCGTATACGCCTACGTTCTTGCCCTCTTGGGTTACCATTTGCAGCTTCTGAATATCGCTCACGCCGTCCTCGGGATAGAAAACGATAATGCGCGTTCCATCCACGTCTTTAAAGCCCTCGAGCGCCGCCTTTCCGGTATCTCCCGAGGTCGCGACAAGAATCACTATCTCCTTGTCCTCGCCCGTCTTCTTCATAGCGGTCGTCATAAAATACGGCAGGATCTGAAGCGCCATATCCTTAAACGCGCATGTCGGACCGTGCCACAGCTCGAGTATATATTCCTCGTCGCCTATCCTAACGAGCGGAGCGACCTTCTCGCTCGAGAACTTGCCGCCGCCGTAAGCGCCGCTTGTGCATTTGCTCAGTTCCGCGGAAGTAAAATCGGTCAAAAACAGCTTTAAGATGTAATTAGCGCGCTCTATATAGCTTTTTCCGACCAGATTGTCTATATCTTTCGATGTTATTTTAGGAAGCTCGCTCGGAACAAAAAGCCCGCCTTCTTCAGAAAGCCCTTTCTTTATAGCCTCCGCCGAGGTCAATTTCAATTTTTTGTTTCTTGTGCTGTAGTAATACATAATATCAGCCCTTTCCCCAGGTTATATATAATAACGTTAATAATTTAATTCTCTCTTACATAAAACGCGCCGTTTTTCTATTTGTAAAACTCGGCGGCGAATCGAGCTAACGCTCGCCCGTCTTTAAAACAAGTCAAAAGGGATTGTGAAAACATATCACAACCCCTTTACTTTAACATAAAATAATATTTTAGTCAATGTATTTTTCGACGTTAGGACCCGCGGTGGAAGCGTCCGCGCTGACCATCATTGTAAAGGATACGTTGAACTTATCCTCTATCTTCTCGAGATCGCTTATAAAGCCTTCGATCGTCTCCATATTTCCCGACGGAACGCTCTTGAACACACTGTCTATAAATATATGGGTAACGTCGTAATCCTGAGCGATTATCCCGCATAAGAGGCCTTCGAACATATCGAAGTTTTTAATATTGAAATCCTCTGTGTTGATCATTCTGACCTTGCGGTCTATATCGTGCATCAGTCTGTTGCCGTCCGTGATACAAACGACGTTTCCATGTTCTACATTAACCGCTGCATTAACAGCTTCTATAAGCTTCGGGGTTTTACCGCTGCCTTTCAAACCAATATGTATTTTTATCATTGTAATTACCGCCTTTCTTTCTGCTGCATGCATTATATTACTTTATAATTTTATCTAACTATTCCGACGGGCTATATACATATTATTCCTATAAATTAAAAAATATATGCCCGCCGTCTTTCAGTAATTGTAACATAAAATTATATATTTAACAATAGCTTTTTCGATTATTTATAATTTATTAAAAATAATTTAGCTCTTTGTTAAAATATGCAAAGGCTTTTTATTTGAGTCTCGCCTCAAGAGCTTCCTTATCCGCCTCGTATCCCGGCTTTCCGAGCAGAGCGAACATGTTCTTTTTATAGCTCTCGACGCCCGGCTGGTTGAACGGATTAACGCCGAGCAGATATCCGCTTATTCCGCAAGCCTTCTCGAAGAAATATACCAGCTGACCGAAAGTATATTCGTCCAGTTTTTCAAGCTCGACTATGAGATTGGGCACTCCGCCGTCGGTGTGCGCAAGGAGCGTTCCCTCAAACGCCTTCTTGTTAACGAAATCCATCGTCTTTCCGGCGAGGAAATTAAGACCGTCCACGTTGTCCGCGTCTTCCTCTATTACGATATTCGTCTTGGGATTCTTTACGTACAAAACGGTCTCGAACAACATTCTCATACCGTCCTGGATATACTGACCCATAGAATGAAGATCGGTCGAGAAGCACGCGCCGGCCGGGAATATGCCCTTATTGTCCTTGCCCTCGCTTTCGCCGTAGAGCTGTTTCCACCATTCTATCGTATACTGAAGCTCAGGCTCATAGTTGACCAGCATCTCCACGTTTTTCCCCTTCTGATGGAGGATATTTCTGATAGCCGCGTACTGATAGCATTCGTTCTCCTTGAGGCTGTCGGATGCGTACGTCTCTCTCGCGTCGGCCGCGCCCTGCATCATAGCGTCTATATCCGCGCCGCAAACGGCGATCGGCAGCAGACCTACGGCGGTCAAGACCGAATAACGTCCGCCGACGTCGTCCGGAACCACGAAAGACTCGTAGCCTTCCTCGTTAGCGAGGTTTTTGAGCGCGCCCTTAGCCTTGTCGGTAGTGGCGTATATTCTCTTTCTTGCCTCTTCTTTTCCGTATTTCTTCTCAAGATAATCCTTTAATATTCTAAAAGCTATAGCCGGCTCAGTCGTAGTGCCCGACTTAGAGATTATATTTACCGAAACGTCTTTTCCCTCGATCGTCTCGAGTATGGAATTCAAATAGTTAGGACTGATATTATTTCCGGCGAAAATGATCTGAGGCTTCGCCGTATAGTTATAGAACGGACCCGTTAAAAAGTCAATCGCCGCCTTCGCGCCGAGATAAGATCCGCCGATGCCGACCACGATCAAAACGTCGCTGTCCTCTCTGATTTTTGCCGCGGCCTTTTTTATCCTGTCAAACTCCTCTTTATCGTAATCCACCGGCAGATCGACCCAACCCAAAAAGTCGTTGCCGGCTCCGGTCTTGTTAGTCAATACGTCGTGCGCCGCGCTTACTTGCGCCTGCATGTTATCAAGCTCATCCTGCGAAAAAAAGCTCAGAGCTCTTTGGTAATTAAATGTAAGATTTTTTGCCATTTCAAACGCTCCTCCTGTCAGAAATAAACTTCTGTCTGACAATTATAACTTATTTTAATTAATTGTTTTTCATTTTTATAAATTCTCAGTATTTTATCTCATTTAATTTTGTCGCGGCAAAACTAATTAAAGATATATATAATTTAACCTTTAGTAATATATTATTATTCATATTATACATTAAATCAAACAATATTACAAATTTATTATATAATATGCTTTAATAAAATTCTACCACAAGCGTTCTTTTTGTGCAAGATAATACTATACAAAAAATCACCTATTTTTTTGGTGAATATTTTTGTCGTATATTAATTCTAAAATTAGCAAATAGTATATTTAATAATAAATTTAAATTCAGCTCGAATTTAATCGCTCCGGTTCAGATCGCCGCGGCGCGAACCTATATCGCGTTTAAGCTGCGATGTTTAAAATTTTCCGAAACAAAGCGCGGATATCGCCGAGCCGCGTATTCGCGAGACGTTCCATATTTAGTTATCTTTTCATTCTCTCCCATCAATTACATACATATTTTATTTCAAACAGTCAACAATATTAGTGTATCAAAGCGGTCGTCAAACTTTAAGTTACGCCGCGCGATAAGCTGAATAATTGAAGTTTATGGATTTTAATAAATTATAAGCTTATCGACGCTTTGGAATAAAAACGTTTGCGGCGGATATAGATAAAGGTTTCCCGGCTGCTAAAATCCAAATAAAAATAATAAAGGAGAATTAAAATGTCAAATTCAAATAATGGAAATAAGCTTGTAGTGCCTCAGGCAAAGGCGGCTATGGATCAGTTCAAAATGGAGGCCGCTTCGGAAGTAGGCGTTACTCTTAAAAACGGTTATAACGGCGACCTTACCTCAAAGCAGGCCGGAAGTATCGGCGGCCAGATGGTCAAGAAGATGATCCAAAAATACGAGCAGGACGCGGCGGGTCAGCAGGCTCAGCAGTAATTATAGCCGTTAATAAGATATATACAGCCGAACAAACGGCGTATAATAGCTTCGATCGGTAGAAAAATAAATTTCCTGCTTTAACGGCGCTTGTCGCATGTTTCAAATCAAACAAACGACGATCAAAACTTATAAAACGTTAAAGTACCATCAAATCCGGTTAAAAAAACGGGAGAACGCGGTAAACGTTCTCCCTGACGTCTTAATGTTTGTTATGTATGGCTTGTTTTAATTTGAACTTTTGAGATCGTGTACGGACATCAATAAAACCTTATCGATATCCACCTTATATGCGCCGTTTGTTTCTTTTCGGTTCTCTTCTTCTTTCAGCTTATTATACTTTTCAGCTATTATTTCACGAATATCCCATGCTTCTCTATACATATCGCGTCACCTTTTTTCTTAGAGTAAAAATATAAAATCAAGTCTGAGTATTTCAGAAAATCCGCAAATGAGCGCATTTTAAATAAAAAATATACTTAATCGGTCTTGGATTCTATATCTACTTAAATTTATATTTCAGCCCATATAAAAATATGACCTAAAAATCAAAACTTAATGACAACAACCGCAATCTTTATCTTTATCCGGCTCTCCGGCGGCCGCGCCGCCTATTACCGCGTCGATCTTGATTTCCCTGAATTCTCCGTCTGAATCGATACACTTACCGCAGTTATCGCATTTCTTCAGCGGATTTATATCGCAATATTCACACTCCCCGCAATTATTGCAAATTCTATCGTATAAAACACACTGTTTAACCACAATTTTCACTTCTTATCCTAAAGCTCTTATGATACATTTACAGAAAGCCGCAAAATCCTATAACAAATAAGCTTACGCAAAGCCCCCGACATTCTATTAGACCAAATTACAACTTCATATCAATATTTTAATATTGCATTTATTAGTATGTTTATATTTTAACACTACTTATCCTAAATGTAAAGCATAAATTTTGAAAAAATTAGGAAAAATTTAAATTATTTTGGTATAGAGCGCAAAAAGCCGGATAGCTCTTCGACGCGTAGCCGGCCGGCTCGTTTAAAACTGCGTATTCGGAAGCGGCGTCGCCTTTACCGCGAGATTCGCCTTAACCCGACTTTTGCCGCCTCGCTCAATTCGCAAAATAGTCCTTCCTCTTATAAAAATAAACCAACTCAAGCGGAAGACGCGTCGCAGTTCTAATTATCAGCTGCGGAAACGCTCTGCCGAAGTCGCCGACCAAATTCGTAAATATAACCGCGTAAAACACGTCGAACGCGGCCGCGGCAACGAGAACTATCAAAATATATCGCTTATATTCCCGAAGCGTATAGAAAAACAAGCCGTATACCGCGCAGGCCGCCAAGTTCAGCAGGACCAAAACGACCGCCGACGGCGTCTGCATTATCTGCACCGCGAATATCAGCGCCAGGAACGCGTACAGCGCAATACTGACCGGCGCAAAATATACGCGGAATTTATACCATTTCCAGCCTAACTTCATTTAACTTGCCTCCCGATTTAGAGTCCTCCCCGACTTCGCCTCAATTTACTCATCGATACGTTCCGGCTCTAACGATGAACGGGTATGCTTAAAAGAGATTCTTCCGATCGATTTATATAACAATAATACGATCGCGCCGAAAATAAAGATCAGCGCAAAACTTCTCAGAAAGATCTTAGCGATACCTAAAAAATTCAGATCCCTAACCGTAAATCCTCTATCTATAACGCCGTCTGAAGATTTGTCGTAAACGTAAGTCTTTAACGGTATCAGCGCCTTTAACCTGTCGTTCGGCGCCGCGCTTACCGACGCCAAATTATATGTAATAAATCCGGCGTGCATATCGATGCGGTAATCCGAATTTACTTTCAAACATCTCGGATCGAATAACGACAACAAGATCGTACCGGTATTTTCGTATCCCTCTGAGCTTTTCTCCACTCTCCACGCGGTCCCGCCGGTCGCGTACTGCACGCCGATTAGGCTGACGTCCCGGACATACTCCGGACTGTTAGACTCAAATTCTTCAAGGATCGCGTCCGCGTCCATGCCGCCCGCGTCCGCGTACTCCGCTATCTCAAAATCAAAAATTACGCATACAAGGGTTACGACCAAGGCTAAAATTAGGGCGGCGCCAATCAAACGCTTCATATGTATTCGCTCCCCGCTTTCGTTAATCGCCCATCACTTCAATATAATTAATATCTCCCAAGCCGCCCGCAACGCCGTTTGGATCGTCCGTATTTTTATAGAATATTCCTTCGATATTCACATACTTACCCGACAAACTCTGAAGTTCGCTTATTTCGACCCCAAGCGCTTCGTTAGCTTGTATTCCCAAATCGACGGCGTTGTTTATGCTAAAATATTTCCAATCGTTTGCCGTGAGGAACAAGAAATTATCCTCAAACCCTATATTTATTATTCCGCTGACCGATACGCGTTTTTCATTATAAACGTCTGGGTCGGCTATAAGATTTATTAACGAGGTTCTTTCAACCTCTCTGTATCTTTGACCGTATTCCTCGCCGAACAGAGAAACGTCGCCTATAACGATCTCCTCCGAGTGCGCGCTTTGCGAATAATCGACGGTCTTATCAAGCTGCTCGGAATACGATCTGAGCGGAACGTAAGTTACGTCGTTATACGACAAAACCGGCAATTTGTTACCGCTTTGATCTGTAAACTCTAACATTTCATCGCCATAATAAATAATAGCGTCCATTTCTTCAAGCAAAAAGCTGTTATTGTTCGCGAATATATTTATCCCCAGCGCCAAAATTAAAGTTCCAACAACGCACGATATATATTTTTTCATATTAACCACTCCCTATTGATCTAACTGCGCAAAATATCAAACTTCCGTATAACTCTCCGAACGCGCGGTCTTTTGATATAGCATAAACCGACCAAAATATACTGACCCGATATTCATTTTAACATCAACATAGCCGCGCGTCAACAAATTTCAGAAAAATATATTCAGAAACAGATGCTTTTTTAGCTAAAGTTTACGCAGAAATTTTTGCGTGTCGAAAACCGATACGCCTCTTACGAACAATCATACTGATTGACGTTAACATAGAAATCAGGGCCATTTATGCATTTGCCAGTGATTAATCGACGCCAAAAAATATCGTATTCCGTTTCAACAAACATAACTGCTCAGCGTTACGACAATATATTTTAATCCTATTCGCTAATCTCTAATCGCTATATTGCTATGCCGCTAAATTCATCGCTTATATCATATACTTTCGATTTCGAGTAATCGACCATATAAACTCTGCCGTCGACGCGTTCGAAGCGCAGGACGCTAAGGTCGTCGCCGATACCGTATTTTTCTCTGAACGCCTCGCTTTTGAGCGCTTCCGTATACCTCTTTTTAAAATCCTTGCCAATCTCTCGCTTCGCAAAAGGCGGGAGCGGTATGTTTCGGTTAAATTCAAGAAAATCCAGTATAAGCTCGGTCTTGATATCATCCAAGTACTTTTCATATAATTTGCTATACAGCTCGGCGCGTTTTATCTTTCCGTTCCCCTGTATCTTGGCCAAATACCCGCCCAGCTCTTCAAAAACGCCGAACGGATCCTCGGTGTCGGTCAGCTTCTCTATCGTTCTTTTAAAAGCCCCGCCGTTGTAGAAGAGATCCAGCGCCTCCTCGGTCTCCTTTAAACTTGCCAGAGAGCGCGCGTCGATCCAATCAGTGGAAACTACCTCGTAAGGCGGAAAATCCGCGCTTTTTATCCCGCTCGTCTCCGCTATCTCAGTCCCCGGCAGAACCTTTAAAAACCCGAGCTGGAGCATATCCGGCCGCATGGAATACGCATAGTTAAACGACCGCCTAAACGACTCGTAATCCTCGAACGGAAGCCCCGCGATAAGGTCGAGATGAACGTGGATATTCCCCGGCTTTATCAGTCTTAAAATATTCTCCCTCGTCCTCTCTAAGTCGCATTTCCTGTTCACCGCGCGCAGACTGTCGGGGTTTGTCGTCTGGATCCCAATCTCAAGCTGGAACAACCCCTTAGGCGCGGCGTTTAGCGCCTCGATCAGCCTCGGAGTCATGATCTCCGCCTCGATCTCAAAATGCACCGACGTCTTAATCGAATTTTTTACAATATACTCGACTATCTCAACAGCCCTATCCTCGTCTATATTAAACGTCCTGTCCACAAACTTAACCAGCGGGACCCCGAGCCTGAAAAACATGTCCAAGCCGCTTTTTACGTATTCCATCGGGAAGAACCTGACTCCGCGCTCCGCCGAGGACAGGCAGTACGAGCAGCCGAACGGACAGCCCCTCGAGGTCTCAAAGTATACTATCTTTCCGTTTAAGTCCGAAATATCCTTCTCGGTATAAGGCATGGGTATCTTCGATAAGTCCAAAGGGTATTCCTGAGCGTAGAACCGCTCTATCTTCTCGCCGCGCTCAAGGCTGCTTAAAACGCGCCCGAGAAGTTCTTCTCCCTCGCCTTTTAATATACAATCGATAAAATCGTATCTTCTGAGAAATCTCTCCGCGTTATATCCGCTCTCGGGCCCGCCTAAGATTATCTTACATTCGGGCGCCGCCAGCTTAAGCGCCGACGCTATTTTAAGCGTAAGCTCGATATTCCAGATATAGCAGGAAAAGCAGTACGCGTCCGCGCCGCATCGCAGAAGCTTTCGATATATGCCGCCTATATTGTCGTTTATGGAAAATTCGTATACGCTTGTATCGAATCCGGCGTTATATTTTTCAAGATACCTCAGCGCCAACGACGAATGAGTATACCTCGCGTTTATCGCAATAAGCGCAGTTTTCATATAGATCGGCCTCCCGCTTGAAAATTCTCAACTCAGACCCGCCTGTAAAATTTAAAGTTAGCGGGCTTGGTCATGAGCGTTTTGTGTTCGTTATTATAGTTGTTCTACGTTCGCTTCGCGCTTGTTTTACGCAATTCACGCTTGTTCTATTTGTTATTTAAGTCCTTGTTTAGTTTTATTATCCCGACGTTATTCTTAAGCCGTCTCACGCTCCCGTCGGGATACTCTATCTCCATATTGTCGAGCTTCGCCTTTAAATTAGACCTGAACGCATCGATATACTCCTTGCGAAGCGCCTGTTGTTCCGCCTTCTCCGCCTCGTTCAGCCCCTCCGCCTTCGCCTTTTTCGCCAGTTCGTTTATTCTGCTTATCTTCTTTTGATCCATACTCTTCCTTTTTCCCTTCGTAAAAATCATGCCTCTATTTTACCCATATATCCGGCGTATGTCAAATAAAATAATTCCCGATCCAAATTTAATTCGTCTTAAGTAAAATCCCGTCCGGCAAGTCGATCTGCCGCAGACAAAAATATATCCGCAGCCGGAGAAAGACTGCGGATAGTATATCGTATATGATTTTTACACGTTTATTAATCGCCGAAGCCCTGCGGATGATTCTTGTGCCACTCCCAGGCCGTGTTTATAATGGTCGGCAGATCGTTGTACTTAGGCTTCCAGCCGAGTTCTCGCTGCGCCTTTTCGGACGTCGCGATGAGGACAGCCGGATCGCCCGGACGTCTTTCGCCGTATTCGGCCTTGATATTTACTCCGGTCACCTGACGCGCTATGTCTACGACCTCGCTTACCGAGAAGCCCGCGCCGTTGCCAAGGTTGTATATGTTGGACTTTCCGTCCTTTCTCATTTTTTCAAGAGCGAGAACGTGCGCGTCGGCCAGATCGGTTACATGGATATAGTCTCTTACGCAGGTGCCGTCCTTGGTGTCGTAATCGTCGCCGAATATGGTTATGCATTCTCTCTGACCAAGCGCGGTCTGAAGGATTATCGGGATCAGATGCGTCTCCGGCGTATGATCCTCGCCTATCTTTCCGCTGATATGCGCGCCCGCCGCGTTGAAATATCTGAGCGCGGTGTACTTAATCCCGTACGCCTCGGAGCACCACTTAAGCGCCTTTTCGACCGCGAGTTTTGTCTCGCCGTAAGGATTGGTCGGACAGGTCGGGTCGGTCTCGAGGATAGGTATATTCTTCGGCTCGCCGTAGGTAGCCGCGGTCGACGAGAACACGATCTTATCCACGCCGTACTCTTTCATCTTGGTGAGCAGGCAGAGGGTCGAGACTACGTTGTTGTTGTAGTATTTGAGCGGATCGCCCACGCTCTCTCCGACAAGGGAATCTGCGGCGAACTGGATTACCGCCTCGATCTCGTTCTCCCTGAAAACTCTGTCCATAAACTCGCCGTCGCGGATATCGCCCTCCATGAACTTATCGCACAGAACGGCGCCTCTGTGGCCTTTCTGGAGATTATCCACGATTATGGGGTCCTCGCCTCTGTCAAGCAATTCCGCTACAGTGTGACTGCCTATGTACCCGGCTCCGCCGCATACTAAAACTGACATTCTAATCACTCCTTAATATATTTTTAGATATATAATATAGCTCAAATTTATTTCATCTTTCTGTATTTAAGTCTATACCACAAAATGTTCGATGTCAATATTAATTTATCCGTCGCGCGTTGCATAATATCAACATCAGCGCGCCGACGCGCCGGATCCCCTCTATTCGGTCGTCACAATAGCCGTTCTGCTCGCTTCGTCCCACTGGACGTTAAAGCCGAGGTTTTCGGATAAGAACCTGAGCGGGACCATAGTCTTATCGTTTATCAGCCTCGCGGGGACGTCCATCGTCGCGGCGCTTCCGTTTACCGTCGCCGTCGTGTTGTCTACGCTGAAGGTGACGCTCTTTTCCTCCGCGAGTCCGAAGGTCTGTATCTCTTCTTCGGTCGTCACCGGCACGGTCGCCGTGGCGGTCTGCGTAGCGTCGTCCCAGGTTACAGCCGCGCCCATCTGCTCAAACAGGAATCGTATCGGGGCTAAGGTGCGGTCGTTTTCCGTGACCGGCGGCTGATCGAAGCCGAGGATCTTGTCGTCTAGCCGGACTATAACATTTTGCTTGAAAGTATCTTCAATTGGTATTCGATAGTATGTTTCCCTATCGGCGTCAATGAAAACATAATCTTCTGTCGCCCATATTACATATGAGTTTTGAGTTTGCAGTCCTTCCGGAAGACGTATATTTCTATAAATCCCATCAAATGTTACAAAACGTATTTTATCTTCATTTTTATTTTTTACGGAAAATATTCTACACCATTGTTTTGAATTACTCCATGAATATGATCCTACGTTGGTTGTTGAGTTTTCATATACTATCTTATATTTACCATTTTCATTACGCAAATAATATTCAAAAACAGGGTTTTTAATATCGCCATTATATTCAGACTCCTGGATATATCCGTGAGAATTTAGGCTATTTTGCCGATCTATTTGCTCGATTGCCGTATCGTACTCGTCTTTTGTAATGGAAATAAGATTAATTCCATCTTCACTCTTGTAGTAATACTCATTATATTTGTAATTCTCATAATAATCCTTATCATAGAAATAGAAATACCCATTATAAAATCCGGCGCATTCTCTGAGAGTATTCAAAAACACTTTATCTATTATCTCGTACTCGCTGTTTAATATATAGATAATGTCGTTGCTATATCCTTTCATTCTTTTAAATTCGGGTAAATTTTCAAACTCATTTACTCCTATCATAAGAATTCTGCCGTTTCCATAGTAGCTTTTTCTGGCTAAACAGTATTTGTTGTCGTCCTCTTCAGGCGTTTTTACGCGGATATTATAGTTTAGTCCATCTTCAGAAAACAGAAGATACTTTCCGTTACTGTCCGAATCGAATTCCGAAAAGCTTACTCCATTATAGTTTCTCGGATACGGCGCGTTTTTCATTTTCTTTTTTATTACCTCGATAACAGGTATATTACTGAAAATCAAATCGTCCGTATTATCGCAAATCGCTTCACCGGTTACATCTTCTGTATGTATCCAATCATTTCCGCTCAGATACCACTTTGATATATATGGCGCTATATCCGTGCCGGTCAGATATAATTTTGGCCTTTCGATCGGCGCGATGTCCAGCGAACTTTCGCCTCCATAATGTATTAGGTATTCGTTTATTATATCCGCCTGTTCTTTTCTTTCTATCATGATGCTTCTATCGTTAATATCATCGGCGTATATGACCGCAAGCTCAATACGCCCGTTATCCGCGTTTTGGTATATTACATACTCTTCGCCCGCGAACTGATTAAGCCCCGGTAGTCCGCTATTGTCTCCGTACTCGAATCCCGCGGCGGATACGGTCATGCCCGCGCCTATAATTATAGCGCATACGGTTAATATAACTTTTTTTATATTCATAGTTTTGCTCCTTTCCTTGCCGGTAAAGTTCGATCTATTCTCCGGCTTTGCAAGCTCGCGGTCGATATTCCCTCTTCGGTCGCCTCCGCAATTACCGTCAATCGCCGTATCTTTCCTTATACTAATCCTGCTGCCAATCCTCTATCCCTACTCCTTCGCCGAAATCCATCGGAAGCTCGGGCTTATCTATCACAACTCTGTTTAAGCTCTCCACGTATTCCACCGAGCAGTCGAACGCCTCAGATACCGCCCTCAGCGGGACCATCGTCCTGCCGTTTACTATTTGGGGCGAGACTTCTAATTCAAAGACTTCCGTCCCGTTTCCCATTTCGGGATTATCTATTTGCATCACCACCGTGCGCGCTCCGTCGTTTGCCGTGACCGTCTCCGTAGCCTCGTCGTATTCCACCTCGGCGCCAAGCGACTCGAATATCGCCCTCGCCGGTACGAGAAGCCGTCCGCTATCGTTTATCGGCTCTTGATCGAATTCGAGCTGTTCGCCCTGCGAGAACACCGTGGCGCTCGCCTGAGTAAACTTTCCGTCTATCACGTATGGATCCGCATCCGTCCCGCTCCCGGACAATATTTGATAATTCTTTTCGTTTAGATAGAACGCCGGTCTTATGCCGTATACATATGCAGGGAGATATGAACCATATCCCGTATCGCCATATACGTATAAGCCTGTAGTGCGCAACGCGTATCTATAATAATCTCCATAATCGATAAATTCGCTGTCGCCGGAGACGCTGTTCAGCGCATGATCTGTAGGCAATGCGGCAACGCTGCCGAAATTAGACCAGAGCTTATATATTTTTCTTTTTAACATGATGTATACGCCTCCTAACCGGGATAGTCGGACTGTAAACCGAATATACGTCGCGCGTCGTTAATAGCCGAATTTAAGTTTACCGTACCATACATAGATATAGCTCCCACCTAATTAAAACTACAGTCGTATTGTTATTTTATATAAAAATTAATTCAAATCATCTAAAAGTTTAATTAAATTATAACAAACACCAATATTATCGTCAAGGCGTTATTTGGAAATTTTTATAACTTCAGAGTATGAGAAACTATATTTAGAAAATATTTCAAATACAATTAAGACATATTGCGCCGCATCTACCTAAAACATCTTTTAATATCATTAAAGTCATATATGCGCGGAGTAATATACGCGTTTAACAGTTAAGAGCGGATCGAGTTAATAAGCGAAAAAAATAAAAAATATAAAAATTTAAGTATAAAGCCTATAATTTAGAACATAATATAATCGAAGCCTGAACTTTAAAATAAATAAAATTTTAGGAGGACATAACAATGGCTAAGAATAATCAAAATCAGGAACAGCAGAACCAACAGAACCAGCAGATGGATCAAGGACAGCAGAAGAAACAGCAGAAGCAGCAGCGCGGAAAACAGGACAATAACTAACTGAGCGGGCAGATCTTTTCTGCCCCGTACATATCAAGAGAAGCTGCATTTATTTGTGCGTTTTAAATAAACTCGTTTTTGCGAATACTATTATTGCCGTCTGGGAAAGGTGGTGTTAAATGCGCAAAGTTAATACTGCAAATATAACCGCAAATATAATCGTAGCTTTTTTACTCATACTTTCATTTAATACGCATACGATCGCTTTTGCCGAGGACATAGGCAGGCGAAGCGAAAACGCGGAGATCTCGGGTCTGTATTTAGTACCTGTCGGGCGAACTATCGGGGTGACGCTCGACATGGAGGGCGCGCAGGTAGTCGATACCGAAAGTATTACAGATTATAACGGCGACAAACACGATCCTGCTCGGGAAGCGGGGATCTCGGCTTCAGATATAATTATTCAAGTCGACGGAGAAGAAGTAAAAAACGTGACCGAGCTTACCGAGCGACTAAACGCCGTCGGTGACAGAGAAACCGAGATCGTAGTCAGGACCTCTGGCGGCAAGGAAAAATGCGTAAGTATCCGCCCCGTCCTAAGCTCGGACGACGGAAATTACAAGCTTGGGGTCTGGGTAAAGGACGCGGCGTCGGGGATCGGAACGATGACCTATTACGACCCTAAAACGCGCGAGTTCGGCGGACTAGGTCACGGTATATGCGACGCCGATACCGGAGAAATAATAACCGCCAAAAGCGGCGATATATTTAAATCCGTCGTGGCCGGCGTCAGAAAAGGCGAGAAAGGTTTCCCCGGCGAGCTTGTCGGCGTGTTTTCGGACGCTAACGAGAAGATCGGAACCGTTTTTGTCAACAACAGCATAGGCATAAAAGGCGAACTTAAAGAGGACGCGGATATAAATTTAAGCGGCGATGCGATCCCTGTCGCCGAATCTGACGAAGTCGCTACCGGCGCGGCGTCTATCTTAGCGAATGTCGAAAACGACGTCGTCGACGAGTTCGAGATCGAGATAGAAAAAGTGAACTACGATAACGACGAATATAAAGATATAATATTTAAAGTATCGGACGACAGGCTGCTCAGTAAAACAGGCGGAATTGTTCAGGGAATGAGCGGAAGTCCCATAATCCAAAACGGGAAGCTGATCGGCGCGGTAACTCACGTTTTGATAAACGATCCTTCTAAGGGATACGGCGTCTTTATCAAAAAAATGCTGGAATAAAATATATAACCATGCAAGCGGTCAAACAATAGTTTGGCCGTTTATTTATTGATTCGGATAAAATCAAAGCGGCTCCTCTAATATAATATATGTTAATTTTATGAACTTATTCGCCATTATGCTCCTTCATCCGTCATGATCGTCTATTTTAAATGTATTATTTTGCTGCATTCTTATGCCTAAACTTACATAAACATTTATAAAAATTTATTTTTTATTTAATAATAAAAGTCTATTGACATATATTGGAAAATAATGTATAATGTGGCTATCGCTGAATAAACAAGGAAAAACATCCGCGTTATAACTGCGATACGAGAAAAAAATCGGCGCAAGCCGTTACGCTCAGAAAAATATTAAAATTTAAGTTAAAATAGAAATAAGGTATAAGGAGAGTTGTAGAAAAATGAATATGGCGACAAATTTTGATGGAAAAGTCGGAGGAGTTAAAAAGGTTTTGATCGTTGATCATGATAAAAATTTTATGAATAATTTAAAATCGAGCTTGGCCGAATCATCGAGACTGGAAGTAATAGACTGCGTATCAGACGGAGAGTTGGCGGTCGATATTATCAGAGTTAAACAGCCGGATATTATAGTATTGGACGTCGTATTGGCAAATATGGACGGACTCGGCGTCTTGGAGCAGCTCAGCAGACTTAATTTAGCGGTCAGACCGAAAATATTTATGATAAGCGCGATATTAAACGACAAGATAGTCGCTGCTACAAAGAAATACGGAGCGGAATATTTTATGCTCAAGCCTATCAATTATAAAACGCTCGCCGACAGGATAGAAATGATCTGTTTTGATTCTGACGAAACGTCGAATTTCTCAGCGGGCAATGAAGCGGGAGCCCAAATTTCCGAAACCAAAATAGAGCAAATGGTGACGAACGTCATACACGAGATCGGCATACCGGCGCATATCAAGGGCTACCAGTACATAAGATACGCGATAATGATAGCAATTGATGATCTTGATATAATGAATTCTGTCACCAAGGATTTGTATCCCACAGTCGCCGAGCATTTTGGAACTACTTCAAGCAGAGTTGAAAGAGCGATCAGGCACGCGATCGAGATCGCTTGGGTCAGGGGCAACACGGAAGTACTGAACAACGTGTTCAGCTACACGATCTCAAACAACAAGGGCAAGCCGACCAACTCCGAGTTCATCGCTATGATCGCGGATAAGTTGAGACTGGAGATAAAAAACGCGTCTTGATCGCGAAATAAACCGAATTGGAGACCGTCGAGTAAATCAATTTTAAGCGGCTTTTTAAACGGCTTTGAGAGGCCCGGAAAAATATATCGGCATTACGCCGGCGTACGATAAAGACCATAGGCTTCGGATCGATCTGATCCGGAGCTTTTAATTTTGAAATTTTTATTAAAGCATACAGCGGCTTTTCACATAACAGAGGTTTGGGCATAAAATAAAATTGACAAGCCTCAATTAGTTATTACAACGATTTGGCTTTTTAATTTGATCATATAGTTTGATTATATAGATCATAAAGAATGTAAATTTTAAGATTAGGAGGAAAAATCAATGCCTTATGTAACAGAAACCAAACTGCCTGAAATGCAGCTGGTAGGCTACGCCTACGTTCCGATACAAGTTGCAGAACCGCGAAACCTCTACGATCCCGAATACGGTTTGAGTCGGGGAACAATATTTCCGATATTAGACAAACCTTTGGGCGTATACGGAAAACAAATGAAAGGCGACGTTATATTTCCGGAGGAGGGAAAATAAATGAGCGAGAGAGAGAAATTATTAAACACGTTAAGGGCGTATTCGTTCGCCGCTTACGAGTGGAATCTATATCTTGACACGCACCCGAACGACAAGCAGGGGATCGCCATGCATAGAAAGATGTCCGAAAGAGCGGAAGAGCTTACCAAGGAATACCAACGTAAATACGGACCTCTAACAGCCTCGGCGGTAACCAATCCAAATTGCTGGGACTGGATAGAAGAGCCGTGGCCGTGGGACTGAACGGCTAATTAAAATATAGGGGGATATAATAAATGTGGCAATATCAAAAAAAATTACAATACCCGGTTAACATAAAAAACGCGAATCCCAAGCTTGCGTCGTACGTGGTCGCGCAGTACGGCGGACCAAACGGCGAGCTCGGGGCTTCGCTGAGGTACCTGTCGCAAAGATTCTCGATGCCGGACGGCATGACGAAGGGGCTGCTCACCGATATAGGTACGGAAGAATTGGCGCCGCCATGTTGGAGATTTGTATTCGATTATATAGACTCCATTTCATATGTTAATTATAATAAATTATTTATTTAATTCCATTATAAATATCTGCTTCATTATCAATAACAAAAAACTATCTTTCAAGAAAATGTTTTTATGTATTGCATATTGCACTAAATTTGTTTAAAAAGTTTATACACACTTTATATTGAAATCAACAACTTTATATTATAAAATATATATAATATTGAGGGAGGTGGTTTTAAATATCTTATTTTTCAATAAAACATTACAAGGGGGATAAAAAATGAAAAAACTATTGATTACATTTCTACTAATCTCACTAATTTTAAACATTACTTGTTTACAAGTCATTGTCTCGGCTGAAGAAACATTTTACACATTTGACGAAAACAGTATTGAAGCACATGAAGACGTCATATTAGACGATAGCTTTGTACCAGGAAGGGTTATTGTCACATTAAAACCAAATTATTCAATGCCAAATCAAGCCGCTACCTTTTCAGCAAATGATAGCATTGATCAATTTCAATATCGTTCATTTTTAAATGACATCAACATTAATGATATTGAACAAATTTCTCCGATGAATGGAATCTCCACTTTTTCTATGAATAAAGCAAATGAGTCTAATACTGGAGATATTATTTTGCTTGAATTATCAGAAAAGTCTGAACAAGCTGTTATAAATACCATTAATACGCTCAATAATAACGAAGCAGTCATATGTGCGGAGCCGGATTACTTAAGAGAATATTGCGATACTGTGACAAACGATGAATTTTATAATGAATTATGGGGGTTAGAGCGAATAAACGCTCCTAAAGCGTGGGATACTTTTACAGGAAGTTCCGACGTGGTTGTTGGCGTTATCGATTCAGGAATTGATTATACGCATCCTGATTTGGTAAATAATATATGGATAAATGAGAAAGAAATCCCCGGCAACGGTATTGACGATGATATGGATGGTTATATAGACGATGTTTATGGTTGGCATTTTGAAGAAAATCATAACGATCCAATGGATAAATATTATCATGGTACGCACGTTGCAGGAATTATTTCTTCATCAGGAAACAACGGAATTGGCGTAACCGGCGTATCTTGGAACGCCAAAGTTGCAGCGCTAAACGTAGGAGAACGTTCAATTAGTACTTCAGCGGTAATTAAAGCTCTTTCATATGCAACATTACATGAATTTGATATTGTTAACGCCAGTTTTGGAAGTAACACATATTCAACAGCAGAAAAAACTGCAATAGACCGTTATCCCGGTCTCTTTGTAGCCGCAGCTGGTAATGATGGAAGAGACACTGATATTACGCCGCACTATCCCTCTTCTTATGACTGTGATAATATAATTTCTGTGGCAAATTTCGGCGAAGATGGTTTAATTTTCCATACATCTAATTATGGCGTTGAATCAGTAGATATTGCAGCTCCAGGAACAGATATATACAGTACGGCTCCCGGCGGTACTTATAAATATTTAACAGGCACTTCCATGGCAACTCCATTTGTCGCAGGCGCAGCGGCTTTACTAAAAGGATATAACTCAAGTTTAAACTCAATCGAACTAAAACAAACAATTTTATCCAATGTACACACTTCATGGGCATACGACCAAGTATCCAGCGGCGGTGCCCTTGACTTAAGCAATTTATTAACTCAGACAGATGGTACGGCCAACGACGGTATAATTGATCCGGGCATAGACGAATGGTGGACGACATCAATCGAATGGAACCAATACGTCGGTACTGATGAAAACGAACCATATTTCCAACAATGCTATTTTAATATCAACAGCGTCGATGTTATATGTAAAAATCAAAAGTATACTGTACCCGCAAAAACATTCCGGTATGATGTTATCTCCGGAAATTACGATTATGAAAAAAATAGCGAATATGAACTTTGTATAAAAGTTTATTATAATGGCTCGGCAGAGTATTATTTAGATCCCGGATATCGTCATTTAGAAATGGGGTTTGATAATAAAGACACAGCCTATTTTGATAACTATGCGTTGATTTACGTTGCTGATGTTTACTCTGATAAAAACGGACAGTTATTTTCACATAATGCCAAATTAATCGTTCCAAACTATATATGGTGGAACCATAGTCTAACATACGATCCAGATAACAAACCTAATTCCACTTTAACCATTGACAGCATTCAGGTTTGCGTTGACGGTAACTATTATACAGTTCCATCAAAAACTATTAGTGCGAGACCAGCTGTTTCATCAGCGCCACTTTCTCAAGACAACTATAATTCAATTTGCGTACGAGTTAATAATAACGGCACGGCTGAATATGGTATCTTTCTTCCGCGTTTTGAGCAAACTACGCAAGGTCCAGTTTATGATGATTACGGTATAATTATTCCAATTCTGGATTTCAAATATGGTCCTAATTATGAATTCCTTGTAACGCAGGTTTGGTTTAAGGATGATATTTTTTATCCTAATGATGGAATCATATATCCGAATAAAGACTCATGGTGGGAAACCTCAATTGTTTGGGAGCAGTACGCGCCTGACGATAGCCACTACTATCCAAACTGCAATTTCACCATTCAAAGTGTTAACGTAAACTGTAAAGATAAAACATATACAGTTCCAAGTAAAACGTTTACATTTCGTGATGTATGGGGAATATATAACTATGATAAAAATAGCGAATATTACTTAACAATAAAAGTAAATTACGATGGTACCGCGCAATATCAATTAGATGATTATGCAAATGAATATAATAGTAATAGTAGCTCTGTTATTTATTATGATAACTATGCAATTATACCAATAGGACATGTTTACTCAGATAATAACGGCCAATTATTCTTTAAGTCTTTTATGGACGGTTCATCTTACACAGATGGTAGATATATTTCTCAACTTACAACACCTGTGATAAATAGCGATCTAAATGTAAAAGCTATAGCCGCAGAGCGTAATACAGCTATAGCTTTAACCAACGACGGTGAAGTATATGCTTGGGGAGACGGTTCTTACTATGATTTAGGTCAAGGCGAAGTTAAAATTAACGAATACGGTCCTGTTAAAGTAAATAGTTTGCCGGAAATTGTAAAAATTGCTAAAGGTAAGCATCATGTCCTTGCTCTTGATATAAACGGTGAAGTATGGGGCTGGGGCAATAATTCCAGCGGCGAAATATACAGTTCATATAGCGGGAAAATATATAATCCTATTAAAATTCCAGGATTAAACGACATAATTGATATAGCTGCCGGAAGCGGTTTTAGCGCCGCAATAAAATCCGACGGTACGCTTTGGACTTGGGGGAACGATACATCTGGACAACTAGGAGTCCGTAGCGACGTACTAAACAATACTCCAGCACAAGTACTTAATCTTAGTAACGTATCAAAAGTAACTTGCGGTGAAGAATTTATAGCTGCTCTCTCAGGAAACACTATATATACATGGGGAAATAATTCTAATGGACAATTAGGCAACGGAACATATGATAATGTCTCTACGCCTACGGCTATTAATGGAAGTTATAAAGATATTGTAGCAGGAAATAGCCATATGCTTGCGATTTCTACTTCTGATGAACTTTATACATGGGGATACAACTCTGTAGGTCAACTTGGATTAGGCGATAAGATAAATAGAAATATTCCAACAGCAACCGGTAAATCAGCATCTATAATTGGCGCGGGCTATAATCATAGTTTTTATGTAGATGCCGAAAGCACTTATGGCTTTGGCAAAAACAATACTGGACAACTTGGTATTGAAAATCAGAACTCTGTTTTAATACCAACGCTTATTCCAGAATTAAAAAACATAGTTCAAATTGACGGTGGATTTGACTTTTCCATAGCCAGAGATTTGAACAACAACATATGGGTATTAGGCAGTAATGAAAAAGGTCAATTAGGTATATATTGATATGTTTAATTTAACAACGAAGCCAATAATGTAAACTACCGATCAAAACTCTTGATATGCCGTATATTTTTTAGCTATAGTATGCTAAGGGGGATCAAGCCAATAATGGGAGATAATCCCCCCCTTAAACTCTTAATCAGGGTGTCCGGAGTTCGAATCTCCGATGGGTCACCAGTTTTAGCCCCGTGAAAACGTTAGTTCGCGGGGTTTTCGTTTTGCTCTGAATTTGCGCGTTTAAGCGTTTTGACTATACTTTGACTATCACAGCAATATAAAATAAATGCTGTGATAGTCAGATTCTTACTCCGCATAGATCCCCTGTCCGATCGCTTATCGTCCAACCCGGTCTCCGCCAAAATCGCTCATTTCGTAATCTAAGCGCCTGAAGCTTTTCCATATAGTCATTCGGTATATATCCCTCGGGGTATTGCTCTTCATCTAATCCCAGTTCGCGATATATCTTATCATAATGAGATAATTCGAATTCATCCACGTTTAAATTTCCCATATCGCTAAACTCATCAGGATCATAATCAAGATATATCCCCTCGGTTGGGACATCGTTTATACACTCTGAAAATGAGGTTTCATATATCTTTTCGGACTCGTAACCTTTTTCCCACACGATCTTAAAAATCTGCTTAGCGCTTTTATAAAAATCATAGAAGGACAATTTATTGGCGATCATTTTAAATAAATCTCGAAGACATATCGGGGCTACGATCCAACGCTGCTCTTTTGTTATATCAATATTTCGTTATCGGCATTTGTGCATATGAACACGATCGGACATTCAAGCTCGACAAATACGAATTGTAGTTCGAGGTCGCCGTGCTCGGGCAATCCTCTAAAATATGGACTGGGATATTTATTACCCATTATCAACACCCCCTAAGCTTAAATAATCATTCGGGCGACATAACTGCCGCCCGATTCAATTTAATTTACTCCCCGTAGATCCCCGCGCGGTCGTTTATCACAAGCACGCGCAGTAGGTCCGTAGTCAGGCCAAGCTTGCCCTCTTCGCCGCCCTTGAGGTAGCCCTTGTTTACAAGTTTCTGGATCGTAGGCTTCGCCCAGTCCGGCATATTCTCATCTATGTAGTTATAAACGGCTGTATTGACTAAGCCGCCGAGATATTGTATGTCCTTGCCTATCGCGTTGATGACTTCATTTTGTCTGTTGTTTTCTTTCTGTATATCGGTTATACGACCGTTCAGCTCGTCATATTCTTTGCTCATTAAATTATCCTCGCTTTCTGTATTATTTAAT
>CAJFTO010000038.1 GCA_904419955.1 Candidatus Roslinia caecavium
GAAGAAGTTTTCATATATCAAAGCGATAGTCGAAGATAAGCTGAATTTAGGTATAAAGACTTTAGACGGGTTTAGGCGACAAAAGGAAGCGTACGAGAGGCGTAAGGCGGAAAGGGATCCGTATCCGGTCTTTGGAGTCAAGAAGAACGCTTTTAACAACTACGCCGATACCAATAAGACGGATTACGGCGAGATAGAGAGGAATTTGGACAGACTCTTAGACGTTTACTTAGACGGAAGCTAATTAAGGAGTTGAGGCAATGTAAGAAGCGAGCGGGCGGCGGAAAAGGCGAGGAACGATTATAACGATAGTAAAAATATATTGGAAATGCGACAGAAAGCATAAAATACGATCGGAGACTGATATGTAAAGTGAAAACGGTTGACAGTTATATGCGGTTCGGTTCGGCTTTATGGGACGCGCGGAGCGGCGTTCGGGAGGTGCGGGACGCGGTCGAATCGATCGACAGATTGGGAAGATACGGATGGTAGGCGTCGGATAAGAGTAGTCTTAGAATATGGTCGATCCGCTTAATATAATAAAATTCTTATAAAACAGTTGAAAAACCTTTAAAAGTTTGGTAAAATAATTAGAATATTATAGTAATGCATAAATGCGGACGCGAATACCGCGAGGCGTTACAGATACCGCGATATATTTAAAGGAAGATGTTTTATGGAAATAGATATTGCTAACAATATTAAAGCGGTGGAGCTGCTCAAGGTTGAGATCATGCAGAAGCTGACGGACTTGATGGGAGATATAGCCGCGGAGCCGGACAACGAGACACTGACGAACCTAACGGAGGACTCGGCCAATCTGATCTCGCTCGTCTATATACTTGCGTTTAGGCTCGGCTTGGATTACGACGATATTAATTCCATGATGTCGGCGGCGTTGAGACGGGGTATCGCGGATAACCATATCCTCGAGAAGAGATACGGCGATCTGAGCAGGCTTTTGGAGAATATTAAGCAGTAGAAAAACGGCGGACGGGTCCGGTTTAGGACGTAACCAAAGGCGGGCCCGTATTATAGATAGATCTGTATTATCATAAGAAAGGCAAAGAGCGAAATGAGCAACAGCAGTAATATAAAGGGGCTTAGCGCCGGAGCAGTAAGCGCCGCGCTGACCGTGGTTTTATTATTGATAAATATTCACGTTCCGATAATAGGCGGCGCCGCGCTGTTTTTTATCGGAACTCCGGTAGCTTACGTGGCGGTAAAACATAAGTTTGCGTTCTCGTGCATATCATACGCGGCGGCGGTTTTGATAATGCTTATAATAACCGGAGACGTCTTCGGCGGGTTTATAATAAGCGCCGTTAAGATACTGCCCGGGATAGCGATAGGGTATTGTATCAAGAATAAATATTCATTCGGAGCGTCCGCGGCGGCGTCGATCGTCACGGTATTGTTCGGGTTCCTGCTTCAAATACTGATCCTGAACGCGACGACCTCGAGCGGGAATATCCTGCTGGACGTTATAAACCAGTCGGCGGACGCCATGAAAGAGATAGCGGCCGCGGCCGCGGCTAATCTCGGCGAGACCAACGCGGCTGTCACGGCGGCGGTAAGTCAATTCAACACGGCTATAGACGCCGCGAAGAATTCTTTGGCTTTTTATATGCCGGCGATGATCATGATCGTAGCTTTGGTAATAGGATACGCGGTTTATATGTGCGCGGTATTCGTGCTGAGCAGAGCCGGGATAGAGAATATAGATTATACTAAGTTCAGCATGATCAAGCTCCCGAAACCGCTCGCTTATATATCGGCGATACTGTTCATAGTCGCGTCGCTGTCGTTCGATACGACGGTGTACACGCAGGGGCTTAAGAACACGGTCACGGTACTTGTATTTATCATGGCGGTCTGCGGACTGTCGTTTATCGATTACAAGCTGTCGGCTATGGTGAAGTCGGGCTATGCGAGGTTTGGGATTTACGCGGCCGTCGCGTTGTTCGGGTACATGTTTATATATCTGATATTCATAGCGCTCACGATAGCGGGGATGGTCGACGCGGTATATGATTTTAGGAAGATAAAAGAGGCTGGTGATAGCGGTGAAGATAAGTAAGGAACTTACTAATTATGAGTTTGCAAGCGCGTTTAAGAATACAGTAATATTTTCTGCGGCGATCTTTGTTTTCGGCGTTCTTACTCTCATTTTCGCCGACCGTCCAGTTATCGGGATAATTGAGATCGTCGCCGCGTCCGCCTCTTTTGTATACGGACTGATAAGCCTGCGTATCAGAAAACTGAAGTTTTTCAGATATATGCAGACGTATTCGTTCTGTTTGGAGGATACGACCAAGACCGCGGTAAAGACGTTCCCGGAGCCGATGGTCGTCTTAACCGTAGACGGCGCGGTATGCTGGTATAACGACGCGTTTTCGCAAATGGTCGCCCGCGATAATTTCTACGGCGAGCATATACGCGAATTTTTTCCGGATATACAGCTTACGAAATACATCGAAAGCGACGGTTTCGTCAGCGAGACCATGGTATACAAAGGCCGCGCGTATAAGATAAACGGCAAGACGGAGCGGGTCGATAGGGAAGAGGCCATCAACACTATGATAGGGCTGTATTTTATCGACAAGACCGACGAACTTAATCTAAAGCAGATGTACAACGACATCAAGCCGGTGCATTGCTTGGTCATAATAGACAACTACGACGAAGTCTTTAAGGAGACGCCGAACTCAAACCACGGCGCGCTTATGGGCGAGATAGAACGCTGCGTCAACGGCTGGGTAGCTTCGGGAGGCGGCGTTTCTACAAGGTACGAGAGAGAAAAGTTCCTGGTAATATTCAGGGAAAAGGAGTACGAAGATATAATACTCAAAGATAAGTTCAGCGTGCTGACGGCGGTAAGGAATATCAATCTTGAGAATAAGATACCGGTCACGCTGAGCATAGGCGTGGGCAAGGGCGGAGACAGCCTGCCCGACAATGAGAAAATGGCTAGACTCGCGCTCGATATGGCGCTCGGCCGCGGCGGGGATCAGGCCGTTGTGAAGACGCCGGTCTCGTACAACTTTTTCGGCGCCAAGTCGAGGGAGGTCGAGAAGAGCACCAAAGTGAAAGCGAGAGTCGTCGCGCACGCGCTGCGCGAGGCTATAAACCAAGCGTCTAACGTAATAATAATGGGGCATAAGTTGGCCGATATGGACGCGTTCGGAGCGGCTATCGGTCTGTTCAGAGCGATAAAAAGCCGGAATAAAGAGGTATATATCGCGATCGACAGAAACAAGAACAACACAAAGCTGCTGCTCGACGGATTTATCAAAGAGCCTGAATACGAAAACGGCGTCATATCGGGCGAGAAGGCGCTCAACGTAATGGATAAGCAGACTCTGCTGATAGTCGTAGACACCCACAGGCGTTCTATGGTCGAATATAAAGAGGTCTTAAAGGCCGCGAAGTCGGTGGTGGTAATAGACCACCACAGGCGCTCCGAGGATTTCATCGACGACGCCGTGCTGACCTATCACGAGCCGTACGCGTCTTCCACGTCCGAGCTTGTGACCGAGATACTTCAGTACATTCAGGACAACGGCCGCATAAACGTCATGGAGGCCGAGGCGCTGTACGCCGGGATCTACTTAGACACCAAGGGCTTCACTTTTAAGACCGGCGTCAGGACGTTCGAGGCGGCGGCGTATCTCAGAAGGATGGGAGTCGATCCGGTCAAGGTAAGACGCTTGTTCAAAAACGATCTTAAGGACTGCATCAAGAAGTCGGATATCATAGCGAGCGCGAAGATATACAGGGATAATATAGCCATCGCCGTGTGCGGCGACTGCAGCGAAGGAAGTCAGGTGGTCGTGGCTCAGGCGGCCGACGAGCTTTTGAACGTCTCCGGGATAGAGGCGTCCTTCGTACTTGCAAAGATCGGGCATAAGATCGTGATCAGCGGGCGTTCGCTCGACAGCATAAACGTCCAGCTCATCCTCGAGAAGCTCGGCGGCGGCGGTCATATAACGATAGCCGGGGCGCAGCTTTCCAATTCGGGGCTGGGTATCGCCGAGATGCAGCTTAAAGCCGCGATCGATTCGGTACTCTACGACGATTAAACTATTACGATAATTTGGTATATTAAAGTTAAATATTTTGATATTCAATCTAACTAAAGCATATTGATTAGGAGGACATACGCAATGAAAGTAATATTGACTCAGGACGTTAAATCACAGGGTAAGAAAGGGGATCTTATAAACGTAAGCGACGGCTACGCGAATAATTTTCTGCTTAAGAAAGGACTTGCCAAGGTCGCGACCAAGCAGGCGATAAACGAGCTTGAGAGCAAAAAGGGCGCGGAGCAGTACAGAAAGAACCAGGAGGAGCTTAAGGCTCAGAACATAGCCGACAGGATGAAGGATTTTACGGTCAAGCTCACGGCCAAAGCCGGGAAAGAGGGCAAGCTCTTCGGCTCGATAACTTCCAAGGACGTGGCGCAGGCGCTCAAGGATCAGTATAATATAACCGTGGATAAGCGCAAGATCGACCTGCCGGACGGTATCAAGAGCTGCGGGATACGCGACGTCAACGTGACGCTTTACCCGGGCGTCGTCGGAACGTTCAAAGTTCAGGTCACGGAGCAGTAAGCGGCGAACGGCTTTATATGCGCGAAGTTACGGCGCGTTTGAAGTTAGAATAAGCGTTATATCAAAGTAATTTCGCCGGGTTTGGCACGGCGGAAGCTTAGAAACCGCGGGCGGAGCCGGAACGCGATATAAGCCTTTTTATACTTAATTTATAAAATACAATTTTAGCAAAGGGGTGATTATTGATGGACGAGATGAATTTCGACGAGTTCGAAGCCTCCGACCGGGGCGGCGACGCGCGGGAGCCGGTCGGATTTGAAAAGAGCATGCCGTTTAGTAACGAAGCTGAAATGGCGGTTCTCGGCGCAATGATCATTTCAAAAGAGATCATCCCGGAGGCGATCGGGATAGTCGGACGGGACGATTTTTATGTAGACAGGCACAAAGAGGTGTTCGACGCCATAGTTTTTCTATATAACTCCGGCGAGCCGATCGACTATATATCGCTGTCCAATAGGCTCAAGCTAAACGGGGTCTACGATAAGATCGACGCGGGCAGGTTCTTGATGCGGCTTATCGACGAGGTGCCGTCTACCGATCCGGCCAGCGTTAAGCATTACGCGACGATCGTCAGGGATAAGTCGGAGCTTCGGCAGCTCATCGCCGTGACAGAGGGGATAACCGCGACCTGTTACCGGGGCGACAACGATATAGACGACATAATTGGAATGGCGGAGCAGGGAATAATAAATATCACCCAGAGCCGAACGGCTAAGGGCTTGACTCCGCTGGGCGTGTATATCGAGCAGAGCATAGACAGGATAGAGGAGCTGTCCAAGACTGACGGCGACCTCACGGGGATAACGACCGGGTTTATAGATATAGACAAGAGGACGTCCGGGCTGCATTCGTCCGAGCTGATCCTGATCGCGGCGAGACCGGGTATGGGAAAGACTTCGTTCGCGCTCAACATCGCGCAAAACGCCGCGATAAAGGGCGACGCCTGCGTGGCCATATTCAGCCTCGAGATGCCGGGCATACAGATAGCCAACAGGATGCTCTCCAGCCAGGCAAACGTCGATTCGGCGAGTATCAAGACCGGTGACATCAAGGACGAGGACTGGGGCAAGCTCGGCGAGGCGATGGCGCTTTTGGCCGAGTCCAAGATATATATCGACGATTCCTCAAACATAACCGCGTCCGAGATAGGCGCGAAATGCAGGAAGCTGAAGATGGAGAGAGGACTCGACATGGTGATAATCGACTATTTGCAGCTTATGAGCGCCTCGGGCAGGAGCGCCGGCAACAGGCAGCAGGAGATTTCGGAGATATCGAGAACGCTCAAGGTCTTGGCCAACGATCTGGAGATACCGATAATAGCGCTGTCCCAGCTCTCTCGCGCGGTCGAAAAGCGCGAGACCAAGGAGCCGGTGCTCAGCGACCTCAGAGAGTCGGGAGCTATCGAGCAGGACGCGGATATGGTTATGTTTTTGTACCGCGAAGGCTATTACGACCCCGAGACCGAGGAGCCGAACAAGGTCAAGGTCAAGTTCGACAAGCACAGAAACGGCGAGACGGGCTACGAGTATCTGACCTGGCTCGGCAATTATACAAAATTTGTTGACTGGAGCGGTATAAGAGATGATTAAGACGGACGATTTCAGCCGCGGGTTGATAGAGAGGGTCGCGGATACGATCGACCGGCGTTCGCTGTTCGGTAAGAACGATAAGATCCTGGCGGCCGTCTCCGGCGGCGCCGACTCGGTTTGCATGCTGCATATATTGTATATGCTGCGCGGGAGATACGGTATTAAGGTATATGCGGCGCACCTGAACCACGGTATCCGCGGCGAGGAAGCCGAGAGAGATCAAAAGTACGTCGAGCGGCTCTGCGAAGAGCTGGGCGTCGAATGTTTTGTAAAATGCGTAGACGTGCCGCGTATCGCTAAGGAGAAGAAGATCTCCTGCGAGGAGGCGGGGCGGCGGGCCCGGTATTCGTTCTTTCACGAGCTGATGCGGGAGCGCGGCATAGACAGGATCGCGACGGCGCATAATATGAACGATCAGGCCGAGACGGAGCTTATGCGGATCATGCGCGGAAGCGGCCTAAACGGGCTCCGCGGGATCAAGTACAGGCGCGAGGACGGCGTCGTGCGGCCTATCTTAGCCCTTAAGCGGAGCGAGATCGAGGAATACTGCAGGCTGAACGGACTCGACTACAAGACCGACAGCACCAACCTTGAAAACGATTATACGCGGAACAAGATCAGAAACGAGCTGATCCCGTATATCCAAAGGGAGTTTAATCCCAATATAATAGAGACGCTCTCGAACATGGCGGATACGATAGCCGAGGACGCCGAATTCATAGACGGCTACGCCGAGCGGCTCAACAAGCGGCTCAATTCGCCCCTGCCCGGGAAGAGGGTGGAGGCGCTGCATATCGATTCGCTTAAGATGACCGACAGGGCTATACGGTCGAGGCTGATCCTGATCAGCGCAAGAAACGTAATGGGCAAGAGCTATAAGCTGGAGAAGAAGCATATCGAACAGATACACGAGCTTTATGAAAAGGATACGCCCGCGAGACTGAACATGCCGGGCGGGCTCGTCGCGTTTAACAGATACGGCTGGCTCGAGTTCGTTAAGGAGACGGATATTACAAATAACTTAAAAAATGATTTTTGTATTGAAGTTGAGTTAAATAAGAGTTATAATAATGAGAGCGCGGCGGTTTCGATAAAGAACAGGAGCTACGACATAGAAGAGATAGGCGCCCGGGTCTCGCTCGAGGTAGTCCATAAGGACGCCCTGAGCCTTGGGGGCGGAGAACAGACGCTCGACTATGATAAACTGGTCTCGGACGGAGTTTTGGACAGGGGCTTGATAATTCGGAACAGGCGCGACGGGGATCGTTTTATCGTGTATAAAAACGGTAAGGCGAAGAAGCTAAAGAGCTTTTTTATCGATCTGAAGATAAACAGAGACGAAAGGGGAAGGATACCGCTCCTGTGCTGCGAAGGCGAGATACTCGCGGTCATAGGGGTAAGGGCGAGCGAGAAGTATAAAAAGACCCGCTCGACCGAAAACGTATTGGTAATAACCTATGAAAGATATGAAGATAGATAAGGTCCTGTTCAGCGAGGCGGAGATACGCGAATGCGTCCGGCGCCTCGCGGGGCAGATAGAGAGGGATTACGCGGAAAGTACGGAGCTGTTATGCGTCGGGGTCTTAAAGGGCTGTTTCGTTTTTATGGCGGATATAATAAGGGCGCTGAGCCGCGACGTCACCGTGAATTTTATGGAGGTTTCGAGCTACGGCGATTCGACCGTTGGCGGCGAGCTTAAGATACTCAAGGATCTGACGGTCGATATAAAAGGCCGCGACGTTTTGATAATAGAGGACATAATCGACAGCGGCAGGACGATCAGTAAGCTCAGAGAGGAACTGCTCAGCCGCGGGCCGGCGAGCCTTAAGCTCTGCGCGATGTTCGACAAGCCCGCGAGGCGGGAGGTCGAGTGCGACGCCGATTACATAGGGCTGGAGGTTCCCGACGTATTCGTGGTCGGATACGGCCTGGACTATGCGGAGAAATACCGCAATCTGCCCTATCTTGCCGAGATCAAAGCGGAAGATTAAGAATAATAACAGAACGAGATCAAAACTGATTATCAAGATGAATAGATAGAGATCAAAGCAGTAAATTAAAAAGTATAGACGGCGGCGCGGAGAAAAAATAAAGAGCGCGGCCGGATAAATAGAGGAGGCTTGGACATGAAAAAATTACGCGAATACGCGGACGAAGCCGCCGGTTTCGTATCGCCGTATATCGAAAGCGCGGGCGATTATATCGGCTCGGTGAAGGACAAAGCGTCGGATATGTATACGAGGCGCAAAAAACGCATTGAAAGAGAGAACAGGATACTGCGGATCAAGAGATTCTTCGACGGCGTCGTCGGAACTATCCTTATAATAGCCGCGGCTATAGCGGCCGCGCTCGCTATTTTCGGCTTGGTTCAAAAGTTCGTTCTAAAGCGCGGCTCGAGCTCTAAGGTCAAGTTTAAGAGCGATCCGTCTCAGTTCTCGTATAAGGCGCCGGGTTCGGACGCCGCTGCAGATACGGAGACTGCGGAGCAGGATGACGACGAAGAATCGAATCTGTCTTTTGAGGAAGAGGTAGAGAAGATACACCGGAAGAACGGATATATCACACTGTAGATCATGAAGTATTAGGCGTTCGCGCGGACATAGGCGCGCGTTCGCCATGCTTGATATTTTGGCCGCGAATACAGGGCGGCTGATATTACAAAAATAGATAAAAAGGAAGGCGTATAATAATGGACATTAAGACAAAGTTTTCAGACAAGGTATCGCATTTAGAGGCGTCGGCGATCAGAGAGATATTTAAGCTTTTGGCGAAGCCGGGCATAATTTCTTTTGCGGGCGGCGCTCCCGACCCGAACCTGTTTCCCTGCGAAGAGCTGGCGGAGGTTGCGAGCGACGTGCTCAGAAATCAAGGTCAGATAGCGCTCCAGTACGGAGTTACCGAGGGCTACGAGCCGCTCAGGAACTGGGTTAAGGACAGGCTGACCAAACAGGGGATAATATCCGACCGCGACGAGACGATAATCACGAGCGGCGGTCAGCAGGGTATCGATCTTGCGGCGAAGTCGCTTATCAACCCCGGCGACGCGGTAGTCTGCGAGGAGCCGAGCTTTGTCGGAGGACTTAACGCATACCGTTCATATAACGCGGAGCTCTACGGGGTCAAGAACCTCTCCGACGGAATGGACTTGGATCAGCTCGAGGAGCTTTTAAAAGAACATCCGAATATCAAGATCGTCTACACGATAGCGACGTTCCAGAACCCGTCGGGTATAACCATGTCGCTCGAGAAGAGGAAGAGGCTCCTTGAACTGGCCGAGAAGTACGACTTCTTTATATTTGAGGACAACCCGTACGGCGAGCTCAGGTTTGCCGGCGAGGATGTTCCGACCATAAAATCAATGGACAAAGAGGGCAGAGTGGTATACCTCGGTTCGTTCTCTAAGATATTGTCGCCCGGTATGCGTTTAGGTTACGTATCCTGCGATAAGGATCTGATGGAGAGAATGATAATATGCAAGCAGGTCCAGGACGTTCACACCAACGTGCTCTCTCAGATGATAGCCTACGAATACGTAACGAGATATTCTATAGACGAGCATATCAAGAAGCTGCGCAAGTCCTACGGCGAGAAGTGCGCGCTTATGCAGGAGTGCATGGACAAGTATTTCCCGTCCTGCGTCACGCATACCAGCCCCGAGGGCGGAATATTCCTTTTCTGCGAGATGCCGGAGCAGTACGACAGCAAGGAGATACTGGAAAAGGCGATAGAGAAGGGCGTGGCTTTCGTTCCCGGCTCTACGACGATGATCGACGATAGAGCTAAATACAGCACATTCAGAATGAATTATTCGACCGCGACCAAGGAGCAGATCGAATACGGGATAAAGGTATTGGGCGACGTGCTTAAAGAAGTCGTCGGAGAATAACGGAAATAACAGAAATTATATAATAGAAATTATATAATAATAGAATAAAACATAACGCGCAGATCAAGGCGCGGCGCGTATAGGCGGAGCCGCGTTAGAGCGTTTAGAATGCAGAACGCGGCGATCGCGTATTGATAACGTTATATGATCTGGCAATTATATAAATAAGAACAGAACATAAATAAATCGGAGGATAAATATGAATACTGGCGAGACGAACGCGGCGGGAAGCGGCGTTAAGAAAAAACGTATACTGAGCGGGATCCAGCCGTCGGGAGCGCTGACGCTCGGCAACTATGTCGGGGCGCTCAGAAACTGGGTGGAACTTCAGCAGACAGGCGAATACGACTGCTTTTTCATGCTTGCGGACATGCATACGATAACGGTAAGACAGGAGCCGAAGGAGTTTAGGAAGAACGCGATGGATCTTTTGGCGCTCTTTATAGCGGCGGGGATAGATCCGGATAAGAGTCCTATATTCTTTCAGTCGCACGTGCCGGAGCACGCGGAACTTGCATGGGTCTTAATGTGCAATACATACATGGGCGAGCTTTCAAGGATGACGCAGTATAAGGACAAGGCGAAGAAGCACGCGAATAACCTTAACGCGGGGCTGTTTACCTATCCGTCGCTTATGGCGGCCGACATACTCTTATACCAGGCCGATCTCGTGCCGGTAGGTCACGATCAGTCTCAGCATCTCGAGCTTACCAGAGACCTTGCGAACAGGTTCAACAACGCCTACAGCGAGACCTTCGTGGTTCCCGAAGCGTATATACCTAAGGTCGGAGCGAGGATAATGAGCCTTCAGGATCCGACCCAGAAGATGTCTAAATCCGACCCTAACGAGAACGGATATATCCTTTTGCTCGATCCTATCGATAAGATAGTTAAGAAGATCAAGCGCGCCGTTACCGATTCGGGTTCGGAGGTAAGACGCGGCGAGGGAAAAGAGGGGATAGAGAATCTGATCAGTATATATTCGGCGGTTACGCATAAATCACCCGAGGATATAGAGCTCGAGTTCGAGGGCAAGGGTTACGGCGATTTTAAAGCGGCGGTCGCGGAAGCGGTGGTCGAGACCCTGCGCCCGATGCAGGAGAAGTACGGAGAGCTGATGTCCGATAAGGAATATTTAAGGAGCGTATACAAAAAAGGCGCGGAGCTTGCCTCGCGGACGGCGTCGAAGACGGTCGCCAAGGTCTACAGAAAGGTCGGCTTTATACAGCCCTAACGGAGCCGGCGGTGACCGGGTTTGGTTTCCGCCGCTTAAGGAGAATATACTATGCTATTATTTGATAACAAGATATATATTTTTTTGGCGCTTGCCGTAGCGTTTCTGATCGCGTTTTCCGCGACCCCTATGGTAATATCGCTGGCGCATAAGGTAAACGCGATAGACGTGCCCAAGGACGCGCGTCGCGTTCATAAAAAGCCTACGCCGCTTATGGGCGGTCTGGCGATATTCTACGGTTTTATAGTGAGCGTTCTGTGTTTCGCAACTCTGGACAGAGAGACGTTGGGCGTGCTGATAGGCGCGGTCATAATCGTAACCACAGGTATAATAGACGACATCACCGATATGAAGGCGATCGTGAAGCTGCTGTGCCAGGTTCTCGCCGCGGCGGTCGTGGTCTACAGCGGAGTCAGGATAGAGCATATCGCAAACCCGCTGTCGTCCTGGGTAGGACCTCCGTATATAATCTTAAACTACTGGGTCTCCTGCGCCGTGACCATGTTCTGGATAGTGGGCATATGCAACGCGCTGAACCTCATAGACGGTCTCGACGGCTTGGCCGTGGGAGTCTCGTCGATCGCATCGACCGCGATGCTCGCGCTTACCATACTCAGCCAGAACCTCAACGCGTCGATCCTGATCGCGGCGGTCGCGGGCGCATGCTTAGGATTTTTGCCTTATAATTTCAACCCCGCAAAGATCTTCATGGGCGATACCGGAGCGCTGTTCCTGGGCTATATATTGGCCTGCGTATCGATTCAGGGGATGCTTAAGATGTCGGCGGTAATAACCTTCGCGGTTCCGATACTCATACTCGGTCTGCCGATATTCGATACGGCTTTTGCGATCGTAAGACGATTGCTCACCGGACGTTCGCCTATGTCGCCGGACAGGGGCCATCTTCACCACAGACTACTCGATATGGGATTTTCGCAAAGGCGGGTCGTCGCGATATTATACACGCTTACGGCCGTGTTGTGTATGACGGCCGTGGTCATATCGATCAAGGGCTATATGAGAGGGATACTCCTTATAGTGTCGGTATTGATAATCGTGATGATCTCGGTCAAGGTAATGGCGGAGATAAAAGAACCCGGCAATAACGGAACATATAACGCGGACGAGCAACTTATGGAGGAAGAGGATAGAGATGAACAAGATTAAGGTTATGACTATATTCGGAACAAGACCCGAAGCCATTAAAATGGCGCCGCTCGTAAAAGAGCTTGAGAAGAACGGCGACAAGATCGAGTCGGTAGTCTGCGTTACCGCTCAGCACCGGCAGATGCTGGATCAGGTGCTCGAGATCTTCGATATCAAGCCGGACTACGATCTAAATATCATGAAGGACAGACAGACTCTGGTCGATATCGCGGTGCGCGCCCTGGAGGGACTCGACAAGGTCATGAAGGAAGCGAAGCCGGATATCGTACTCGTCCACGGAGACACTTCGACGACGTTCTCGGGCGCTCTCGCGGCGTTCTATAACCGGATCGCGGTCGGTCACGTCGAGGCGGGTCTTAGGACGTACGACAAGTATTTCCCATACCCGGAGGAGATAAACAGACGGATAACCGGAGTTATCGCGGACATGCATTTTGCGCCGACGGCGAGGAACGAACGAAACCTGCTAAGCGAGAGCGTGCCGAAAGAGAATATCTTCGTCACAGGCAACACGGTCATCGACGCGCTTCAGACGACGGTCAGAGACGATTACGAGTTCAAAGACGACGGTCTTAAGAGCATGGATTGGAACGGTAAAAAGGTAATAGTCATGACCGCGCACAGACGCGAGAACTTGGGCGAGCCGCTCGAGAATATATGCAGGGCGGTCAAGAGACTGGTAGAAGATTTTGAAGATATCGAGGTCGTCTATCCCGTCCACCTCAACCCTGCCGTTCGCGATACCGCGTTCAGTATCCTGGGCGGCATGGATCGCGTAAAGCTTATCGACCCGGTAAACGCGGACGAGCTGCATAACGCCATCAAGCGCGGCTACATGGTCCTCACCGATTCGGGCGGCCTTCAAGAGGAAGCGCCGTCGCTCGGCAAACCGGTGCTGGTCCTGAGAAACGAGACCGAGCGCCCGGAAGCGGTCGACGCGGGAACCGTAAAGATCGCCGGGGTCGACGAGAACGTAATATACGACATGGCAAAGGAGCTTATAACAGACAAATCGGAATACGACAAAATGGCTCATGCCGTAAATCCATACGGAGACGGTCACGCTTCCGAGAGGATAGTAAGGGCGATATTAGAGAGGTTTAACGCATAAATATACGGAATTTGCGTCATGATTGAATAACAAGCGCGCCTTAGCGGGAGACTATTATCCTTGCCAAGGCGCGTTTTTGTATTTGGAATTTGGGAAAGTAATTTGCATATGATTAAGTATGAAAACGTTCGCGGTTTTTTGAAAAAAGTAAAGCCATTCGCGTTATTTTTTGCAGTAAGCTCAGATTTAACGTCATATTTTTTCGTTCCCTTCAAAACCGGAATAATCGTCTATTATAATTTGACTGCGGAAACGAATTTGTAAATTAGGGTTTTGATATCAAAGACGATTAACAGCCTCGTTTTTATCTATAATGCCGTCGAAGAAAAGCTCTGTTGTAAAACACGCTGTCGTTTGCTGCGCCGCCTATGACTATAATATACATGTATGAGCGATCAATATCAAATTTTATTTGATAGTATTTGGATTTAGTCAATAAGCGTTTATATACCTGTTAACTATGACAAACGTTACATCCGCGTCCGGTTTCACTGCATCAAAGCGCCGCGTACAAAATCCGCGGTATTTAATCCCCTACCTATTAGACTTTTTATGCTGAAAATGATAGGTTATCCTCAGCAAAATCTTATCCGGCAGAAACCGTTCGAATAAATGCGAAAGTTTCATCGGTATCCCAGGGATTATCGTGAGCCTGCGCCTGAACATCTTGTCTATCGCGTAGCTTGCGACGTATTCGCTGGACAGTCCTTTAAGCGCGAACCGGACGTTTGCGGTATTGTTGAAGTTGGTGTCTACCGGTCCCGGGCAGAGCGCGCCTATATAGACGCGGCTGTTTTTGCGCCCAAGTTCCTCGTATACCGCCTGCGTCAGCCTTAAGACGTAGGCTTTGGTCGAATAATACGTCGCCATCAGCGGTCCGGGCTGGAACGCCGCCGCTGAGGAAACGTTCAGGATATATCCGCTATCCCTTTCGATAAAGTCCTGAAGAAACAGTTTGGTCAGTATATGCACGGCGGAGACGTTGGTTTTGATCATATCAAGCTCCGTATTAAGGTCGGATTCATAAAATTCGCCTATCAGCCCAAACCCCGCGTTGTTTATCAGCACGTCTATATTTTCAGATTTAAAATTTTGATAGAGCTCAAAACAGGCGTTCTCGTCCGAAAGATCGCATTCGTATATAGCGGACGACGTTTTAACGCCCGCGCTCGTCTCCTCGAGCCGCTTTCTGTTCCGCCCGACAAGGATCAGGTCGTAGCCCATGTTCCCGAGAATTTTGGCCATGTCGCGTCCGATCCCCGAGCTGGCTCCCGTAATCAGCGCTTTCATATATAATCACCCCGCTTGAATAGTAATTGGATCTTGAAATCTTTGATTTACAGCGTGAAACATCTGCAAAAAAACTCTGCGTTCGCCCGCCGCAGCCTGCCGAACGAGGCGGCGGGATCGATTTGTGAATAAGCTCGCCGCCGTCCGAGCCGATTTCACCGCATTTTACGAAGATAGGCGGCGTTGCGCGCGTTCGCGTCGGCGGTTTTATTTTACGCTGTTTGGTTTGATCTTATTTGATTTGTTTAAAATAAACTTAAGAGGGCGACGATAGCGCCGCCCTCGCGTATGATCTAAATCAGTCTTTAACGACCTCTATAACGACCTTTTCACCGTTGATATTCCATTCCTTACCGTTGTTTTCGGCGAACGTAATACTGTTGGCCAGCGCCTGAGACGCTATCTCGTCGGTATTGTTTTCGATAATATTTTTGATCTTATCGGAAGCCGAATACTTGACCGCGATCTTGTCCTGAACCTCGAATCCGCTGTCCTTACGCATCGTCTGGAGCTTGCTGAGGATCTCGCGAACGAAGCCCTCTTCTATAAGCTCGTCGGTGAGGTTGGTGTCGAGTATAACGGTGTAGCCGTTGTCGCTGTCGGATACAAGCCCGTCCTTCTGAGTCGTTTCGATCAAAACGTCGTCCTTGCCGACCTCGACGTCGGTTCCGTCGACTACGAGCCTGAGCGGCTCGCCGCTGTTTAATACGGCCATTACCTCCGCGCCGTCCATCTTCGCGATCTCGTCGAATATAGGACGCATCAGTTTTCCGTATTTGGGGCCCATGGTTCTCATCTGCGGCTTGAACTTATACGAGATGAGAGAGCTTGCGTCGTCTATAAAGTCTACCGCCTTAATGTTCAGTTCGTCTAAAATAATATAGCGGTAATTTTCGTTCACAGCCGAAGGCGCCTGCACGTAGAGCTTCGACAGCGGCTGTCTGTTCTTGATGTTGGCCTCGTTTCTGCAAGCGCGGCCGAGCATTACTATCTTGCGTATAGCGTCCATGTCCGCTTCGAGCTGCGGAGAGTCGAACGCCGGATTGACCGCGGGATAGTCGCATATGTGAATACTCTCCGGAGCGTTTGGATCGACCGAGAGAACCAGGTTTTGATAGATCTGTTCGGTCATAAACGGTATGAACGGCGCCGAGACCTTACTGAATTCGACCAGCGCGGTGTAGAGCGTCATGTACGCGTTTATCTTATCCTGAGTCATCTCGCTGTTCCAGAAACGTTCGCGGCTTCTGCGCACGTACCAGTTGGAAAGCTCGTCAACGAAGGCGATCATGGAACGGGTCGCCTCGGTTATCTTATATTCGCCGAGGTTCTTGTCGACGTCGGCGATAACTCCGTTTAACTTGGACAGTATCCATTTATCGAGCGCCGACAGCTTATCGATCTCAAGCTCGTGCTTGGTGGGATCGAACTTATCTATCTCTGCGTACAGCACGTAGAACGCATAGGTGTTCCAGAGCGTGCCGAGGAATTTTCTCTGAGCTTCGGAGACGTTCTTGGCCGAGAACCTGTTGGGCAGCCAGGGCGCGGAATTGGAGTAGAAATACCAGCGCACCGCGTCTGCGCCCTGATCGTTAAGTATATCCATAGGCGCGATAACGTTGCCCTTGTGCTTGCTCATCTTTACGCCCTTCTCGTCCTGGACGTGACCGAGTACGATAACGTTTTTATACGGCGCCTGATCGAAGAGCAGCGTCGATATTGCCATCAGGGTATAGAACCAGCCCCTCGTCTGATCGACCGCCTCGCTGATAAAGTCGGCCGGGAAGTTCTGCTTAAACAGCTCTTTGTTCTCAAACGGATAATGCCACTGCGCGAAGGGCATCGAGCCTGAGTCGAACCAGCAGTCTATGACCTCCGGAACGCGCTGCATCTCTCCGCCGCACTTTTCGCATCTGAGTTTTACTTCGTCCACGTACGGCTTATGAAGCTCGATGTCGTCCGGGCAGTTTATACCCATATCCTTAAGTTCCTGTATGGAGCCGACCACGTGTCTGTGTCCGCACGAGCACTCCCAGATAGGCAGAGGAGTTCCCCAATACCTTGAACGCGAGAGTCCCCAGTCGATTATATTCTCAAGAAAGTTTCCGAATCTGCCGTGCTTGATGTTGTCCGGCAGCCAGTTGACCGTGTCGTTGTACTTAAGCAGGTTGTCGCGAACCTCGGTCATCTTGATGAACCAGGTGTCGCAAGCGTAATACAGCAGCGGCGTGTCGCATCTCCAGCAGAACGGATAGCTGTGCTCGAACGGGATCACCGAGAGCAGCAGACCGCTGTCTTTGAGCATTCTGATTATAAGCTTGTCCGCGTCCTTTACGAACATGCCTGTAAGGTCTCCCATGCCGTCTACGAACTTACCCTGGGTGTTGACGAGGTTTACGAACGGCAGGTCGTTGTCCTTGCCCACGCGGCTGTCGTCTTCGCCGAACGCTGGAGCGATATGAACGATACCGGTACCGTCTTCCATGGTTACGTAGTTGTCCGCAACGACTCTGTATGCGTCGCCCTCCGGCTTTGCGTAGTCGAACAGCGGCACGTAATGCATGCCGCACAGGTCGGTCCCGATATATTCCTCTATAACCGAATATTCTTCGTCTTTAAATACCGATTCAACCAGCGCCTTGGCGAGGATATATTTGTCGTCGCCGAGCTGGATCTTCACATATTTTTCGCCGGGATTTACGCAGAGACCTACGTTTGACGGCAGAGTCCACGGCGTGGTCGTCCAAGCGAGCAGGTACTCGTTTTCGGTATCGACTATGCGGAACTTCGCGATAAGCGAATTTTCTTTGACGTCCTTATAGCCCTGAGCCACCTCGTGACTTGAAAGCGAGGTGCCGCATCTGGGGCAGTAGGGCATGATCTTGTGACCCTTGTAGAGCAGACCTTTATCCCAGATCTGTCTGAGCGCCCACCAGACCGACTCAATATAGTCGTTATGGTAGGTGACGTACGGGTTCTCCATATCCGCCCAGAAGCCGACGCGGTCGCTCATGACCTCCCAGTCGCTCTGGTAGGTGAAGACGCTGTCCTTACACTTCTTGATGAAATCCTCGACGCCGTACTTCTCGATCTGAGGCTTGCCGCTTATGCCGAGCGACTTTTCGACCTCCAGCTCGACCGGAAGTCCGTGCGTGTCCCAGCCGGCCTTGCGCAGTACCTTATAGCCCTTCATGGTGCGGTATCTGGGGATCAGATCCTTTACCGCGCGGGTCAGAACGTGACCGATATGCGGCTTGCCGTTAGCCGTCGGCGGACCGTCGAAGAACGTATATATCTCGGCGCCCTCGCGGTTTTCTATACTCTTTTTAAATATATCGTTTTTCTTCCAAAAATCAACGACTTCCTTCTCTCTGTCTACAAAGGAGAGGTCGGTGGATACCTTGCGATACATTTAAATCCCTCCAATTCTATCTTATATTAATAATTATCTTAAATTTTGTTAAATAACTTTAATAGTTTATAATAAAATCAATTACGTGTCAAGTTTAAATGCCCAACTTTCGGTAAAAAGATTGCGAGACCGCCGCCGAGTCCCAAAGACGGCGGCAAAATACGGCTTACGTTATCGGCCGAGCGTATCACATAAGATTTCCCCACGTGTCGAGCAGCAGTTTGGCGCCGTTTTTTATCTCGGATTCGGAAAGCTCGCCGAAGCCTAAAATATACGTTCTCGGAGATATCAAGCCGTTCGGCTGTTCGAGCGCGTTCTTTATATAGGAAAGTTTGACCCCGGCCTTATGACATTCGTCTATAAGGACGTCGGAGTCGCAGTCGGTCTGCGGCTCGATCAGCAGGCAGGCGCCGGATTCGGAGTTCAGTATTTTTATCCTGTCGCTCAGGGGATGGCTCCGTATCGCGGAGATCAGGCGCTCGCGTTTTTTGTTGTACAGTTTCCTGAGCCTCGCGACGTTGCGGTAATAGCTCCCGTTTCTTAAGATCTCGATAATAAAATACTGTTCTAATTTCGACGCAGCGGAGTGATAGCTTAGATACACCTCCTGCCAGCGTTTGACAAGGCTTTCGGGCAGAACCAAATACGCGACGTTACAGTTCGGGGATACCGTTCGCGTAAAATCGCTTATAAAAATCACGTTTTTGTTCTCAGTCGCCGAATACAGCGGCTTGACCGGCCGCGTATAAAGATATTCCATATTGAGTCCGTACTCGATTATATATCTGTCGTCGCCCGCCCAGCTTAAAACCGCGTTTTTCTGTTCGTCGGTCATAGCGTAAGAGAGAGGATAGTGATGATATGGCATGAGAAAAAGCGCGTCGGCGTCCAAATCTTTCAGCGTATCGCTGTTTAGACCGTCGGCGAATACGTTCATGTAGGTTGTCTTATATTCTCCGAGCCGGACGTAGTTGCTCAGTTTATAATAGGCGGGGTTCTCGAACCCGTATACCAGATCGCTCCCTATGACTTTGATAAGAGAATCTATAAGATATATCAGGCTCGCTCCGACGACTATCTGAGTCGGCGCGCACACGATTCCCCAGCTCTTGTTGAGCATCGAGCATATCTGTTTTCTGAGCTCGTATTCGCCGGTGTAATCCGGATATGAAAAATCGCCGTCGGTTATCGTCTTCACCACTCTGCGAAAAGACTTTCTAAATTCGTCGCTCATCTTAAGATCGACGCCGTTTTTGCTGAAATTGTATATAGACGGAGCGTCGCTGTGCCAGCGTTTCTCCGGCCCCGGCTTTTCAGGTATCTCGCGTTCCTTGACGTAGTAACCGCTCCTGTCCTCGGCGGCGACGTAATCGTAACGCGCGAGCATATCGTAAGCGTTTATGATTGTATTTACAGAGACGCCGAGGTCGTCGGCCAGCCTCCGCTGAGACGGCAGTTTAGCGCCGCTTTTTATTATGCCGTTATTGATATTATACGAAAGCTGTTCGTAAATTTGGACGTATAAGGGCGTTTTTGAGTCTTTATTAAGTTCCGGGATCATGTCTTGCCGCGCCTCCTTATATCGAGCGTTAAACTTAAAAATACAATTATATCGCTATATAAATTAATTAGAATTTTAGCATAAAGAAAAATATTTTTCAAGAATAGCGCTGATTTAATATTCGGTTACATTTACCTCGGCGATATTGAAATTATATCCGCATTAAAGAAAGGCTTAATTCGACTATCAAACGTTTAGAAACTATAATAATAAATTTGCTCAAAAGTATTTGACATAAGCGTGATAATAGCATATAATGAAAAGAACCGATAAATAATTGTATCCGGCTGAACTTTCTATTCTCCGCGCGACGATTTAAACCGCTTGTTTCATTCGCGGCTGCGGTGATTTGGCCGGTCAAGACACCTAAACGATTGAATTTCAAGGAGGAAACTTAAGTGAAACAGTACAACGTAGGAATCATAGGAGCGACCGGGATGGTGGGACAGCGTTTTATAACCCTGCTCGATAAACATCCTCAGTTCAATATAGAGTTACTCGCGGCTTCTCCGAGAAGCGCGGGCAAGAAATATACCGACGCGCTCGGCGGCCGCTGGGCTATGCGGACTCCTATTCCTGACAGCGTTAAAGATATGGTGGTATATAATGCGGAGAACGTCGAGGAGATCGCCCCGAAGGTGGACTTCGTATTCTGCGCGGTAGATATGAAGAAAGACGAGATCAGGGCTTTGGAGGAGGCTTACGCCAAGGCGGAATGCCCTGTGGTATCCAATAACTCGGCGCACAGACACACGCCCGACGTGCCTATGATAATACCGGAGATCAACCCGGAACACGCGGAGATAATAGCCGCTCAGAGAAAACGTCTCGGAACAAAGCGCGGCTTCGTGGCAGTAAAGTCGAACTGTTCGCTGCAGAGCTACGTGCCGGCGCTCCACCCGCTTAAAAAGTACGGTATCGAGGCGGTCTTAGCCTGCACGTACCAGGCTATATCGGGCGCGGGTAAGACTTTCGAGACCTGGCCTGAGATGGTGGATAACGTTATCCCCTATATCGGCGGCGAGGAGGAGAAGAGCGAGATCGAGCCGCTTAAGATCTGGGGAAAGATCGAGGGCGACAAGATAGTGGACGCGGACGGTCCGAACATCACGACCCAGTGCCTGAGAGTCGCGGCGTCGGACGGACATATGGCCGCGGTGTTCGTGAAGTTTAAAGATAAGCCGTCGATAGAGCAGATCAAGGAAGACTGGAAAAACTTCAGCGGAGTTCCGCAGGAGCTCGAGCTTCCGTCGGCTCCGAAGCAGTTCTTGAACTATTTCGAAGAGGACGACCGTCCTCAGACCAAGCTCGACAGAGACCTTGAAGGCGGTATGGCAGTGTCTATAGGCCGTCTCAGAGAAGATAAGCAGTACGATTACAAATTCGTATGCCTTTCGCACAACACGCTAAGAGGCGCGGCCGGAGGCGCGGTGCTGATGGCGGAGCTGCTCGCGGCTAAAGGATATTTTGACTAAAACAAACTGAGAGTATATTATTTTCCTATTATAAGGAGGGCGCTGATATGTCTAAAATTCTGCCTTTTACAGGTTCGGGCGTGGCGATTGTCACGCCGTTTGATGGAAACAAAACAAATTACGACGCGCTTGGAGAATTGATCGAGATGCAGATCGCAAACGACACCGACGCTATAATTATCTGCGGCACGACCGGAGAAGCGTCTACGATGCCGGATCAGGAGCATCTCAGCGCGATAGAATACGCGGTGAACAAGACCGCGAAGCGTATCCCGGTCATCGCGGGGACCGGCTCTAACGACACCGCGCACGCGGTGGAGCTGTCCAAAAAAGCCGCCGAGCTGGGCGCGGACGGGATACTGACCGTCACCCCGTACTACAACAAAACGACGCAGAAAGGTTTGGTCTCCCACTTTGGGACGATCGCAAACTCGGTCGATATACCGGTGATATTGTATAACGTTCCTTCGAGAACGGGAATGAATATTTCGGTTTCGGCTCTGAAGGAGCTGAGCAAGATAGAAAACATAGTCGCGATAAAGGAAGCGAGCGGGAATATTTCGTATACGGCCGAGGTGGCGGCGAACGTTCCGGATATATATATATATTCGGGAAACGACGATATAATCGTACCTATAATGTCGCTCGGCGGAAAGGGCGTCATCAGCGTGCTCGCTAACGTCGCGCCGAAGCAGACGCACGATATGTGCAGCCTGTATCTAAAAGGCGAGGTAGAAAAATCCGCGGCTATGCAGCTTGAGTTTTTGGATCTTATAAACGCGCTGTTCGTCGAGGTCAACCCGGTTCCGGTAAAGACCGCTCTGAGATTAATGGGCTATAGCGTAGGCAATCTGAGGGCGCCTCTCTGCGATATGGAGGAGAAGAACCTGGAGACGCTGAAGAAGGCTATGCAAAAGCACGGTCTTATAAAATAGCGGAGGAGCTTTTGATCAAGATAAAAAAGGCTTAATAATTCTACGATACGGAGGTCATTCTAATGATAAATATACTTTTATGCGGCGCTAACGGTAAAATGGGCCGCGCCGTAACAAAGGCCGCGGCCGAGACTCCCGACGTGCGGATCGCCGCCGGATACGACATAAACACCACTCAGGCGGGGGGCTATCCCGTATACGCGGATTTCGGCGAGATCAAGGAGGAGATCGACGCGGTTATCGATTTCTCAAACCCGGCGGTGTTCGACGGACTTATGGAGTACGCCCAGGAGAAAGGGATCCCGGTAATAATCTGCACGACCGGTTTATCCGCCGAGCAGACTCAAAAGCTTAAGAGCGCTTCGGAAAAGATACCCGTATTTTTCTCGGCCAATATGTCGATAGGCGTGAACCTGATGATAGACCTGGTCTCCCGCGCGGCGAAGATACTCGAGAGCAACTTCGATATAGAGATAATCGAAAAGCACCATAATCAAAAGATAGACGCTCCGAGCGGCACGGCTCTCGCTATAGCGGACGCTATATCCGAGTCGGTCTCATATAATCCTGAATACACTTACGACCGGCACAGCGTGCGCCGTAAGAGGGATAAGAACGAGATCGGCATACACGCCGTAAGAGGCGGAACTATCGTCGGCGAACATTCGGTCATTTTCGCCGGTACGGACGAAGTCCTTGAGATAAAGCATCAGGCCAACTCAAAAGAGATCTTCGCGGTAGGCGCGGTCAAAGCGGCGAAATTTATCGTAGGCAAACCAAATGGGATGTATAATATGAGCGACGTTATAGACGCCGCGGAATGATCCTGTTTCTATAAAAAGGAGGCGACGAGCTGTGATAAAAACAATTACAAGTATAGACTTTTTCCCGGAGGTCACTCTGGTAACGCTGAACAAGATCCCCAACGACCCCGCAAATATTTCAAAGATACTCAATATAATCGCGGATAAGAACATAAGCATAGATATGATCAGCCAGACGGCGCCGTATAAGAATCATATAAACCTGTCGTTTACTATCTACCAGGACGACCTCGGCGACGTGATAGGTCTGACTTCTGAATTCAAAAAGCTCGACCCGAGCATAACGGCCGACATTAACGGCAACAACACCAAGATCCTGTTATCAGGCGCGGGGATGAGACACGAATCGGGCGTCGCGGCCGAACTGTTCTCGCTTTTTGCCAAGGAGAACATCCGCGTTAAGCTGATAACGACCGCCGAGACTGAGATCTCCTGTCTGATCGATATCAAGGACGTTCAGAAGGCGAAAGAGATATTGGGGAAGTAAAAAGTACATAATATGCGTAAACGGAAGAGAGGATCGGGCTTTGCGGCTCGCCCTCTTTTTTTGCGTTCGCGTCGTTTTGAATATGCGTCCGAATCAGGCGAGGCGCTTTAAAATTATAAATTATGTTCTGAGATATGACGGCGTTATATCAATAGTATCCGTTTCAGAGCAAATATTTGATAAGCAGAAAACAGAAGAGGGGCTCGGACTTTACGGCCTCCTTTTTTTGCGTCCGCGCAAATTCGGCATATACCGGGCGCGCCTCGAGAGGTTAAAACGGCGGCGTTTTGATCTAAATATTTATCGGTATCTTGATCTATGAATTAAATTTTTTATCTTTGCCGCCGCCTACCGGTTTTGACAAACTTCTAAGCGGCGCGGGTGTATAATTTCTGATAGAGAAACAAGTTTAAACTGAGACGAATCGAGCGGGGCCGCCGCGTTATACCGCCGGGGCTCGTTCGTGCGGGCGGTTTGGGAGAGTGATCGGATTGACCGCGGTCGTGTACGTTGATCTGTTATTTATGGTAAATTTTTTGATGAACGGAGTCGTTATATACGTAACGGCCCTGATATTAAGGCAGAGGCTCGGCTGTTTCAGGCTTACCGCCGCGGCGGCGGTCTCCGCGCTGTACGCGGTATTCGCGTTCGAGCCGGGTTTGAAATTCCTGAGTTCTTATCCCGCCAAGACGGCGTTTACGGTAGCGCTCGCCGCGTTTACATACAAGGGCTTCGGATTTGTGAAAATCATAAAGCGCGCCGTCGTGTTCACGGCGGTGTCGGCGATGTTCGGCGGCGTTATATTCTTGACGTTCTTCACGACTGGGCTCGGTTCGGCGACCGGCGCCGCGATCTCGAACGGGGTGTTTTATTTTAATATAGATATAAAGTTTCTGCTTATCGCGGCGGTTATCGGACTGCTCGCCGCTCGTCTTACGGCCAAGACCTGCGTCGGGAATTATTCTAAGGACAGGTTGATCGTTGAAACGACGATCGAGAAGAACGGCGCGGAGCTGAAGCTTTCGGCGCTGATAGACACCGGCTGCGAGCTTACCGAGCCGCTCAGCGGACTGCCCGTTATGCTTGCGAGTAAGAGCGCGGCGGAAGACGAATTTAAGGGCGCGGCCGCTTCCTTAAAATATCGGAGCGTATATATGAACACCGCGTCCGGCGGCGCCGTTATAAAGGCGTTTCGGGCGGGGCCGGATGAGATCTCGGCTAAAGGGTATAAGATCGCGGGCGAGTGTTACGTGGGGCTTATCGACGCAGAGTTTTGCGGCGGCGGGCTGTATAACGCGGTGTTGAATCCGGATATTTTGGAGGAGGAACCTCGCCGGAGCGGCCGTCTTAAACGGCTAAGCAAACCCGGCTTTGCAGATCGCGCGTTTAGATGGATCGGGGTCGATCGCGATAAAAATAAAGGTATGGAGGTAATGAAAAGGTGAATCGGTTCAAGAAGTTTGTCGTCGGCATATACGCCCGTTTTTTAAAGCTCAGGGCTAAGAATGTGAATTACATAAGCGGCGGAGACAGGCTGCCGCCTCCGCTGGATAAGGATGAAGAGGAGCGCTGGATTCGGGCGCTCGGCATAGAGTCCGAACGCAAAAAAGCGAGAGAGGTATTGATCGAGCGCAACTTAAGGCTCGTGGTGTATATAGCGAGGAAGTTTGAGAATACCGGGATAGGGGTAGAGGATCTTATATCGATAGGCGCCATCGGACTCATAAAGGCGATAAACACATTTAAGCCGGAGAAGAAGATCAAGCTTGCCACATACGCCTCGAGGTGTATAGAAAACGAGATATTGATGTGTCTTAGAAAGAACGGATCCGGGAAAACGAACGTCTCGTTCGACGAGCCTTTAAACGTAGATTGGGACGGCAACGAACTGCTGCTCTCGGATATCCTCGGTACGGACGAGGACGTCACGCAGAAAGGGATAGAGGAGGAGACCGACCGCCAGCTGCTCAGAGCCGCGATGGAGAATCTCTCGACGAGGGAACAGAAGATAATCAAGCTGAGGTTTGGGATCGACGCAAAGGACGGAGAGGAGCTCACCCAAAAGGAAGTCGCCGATATGCTCGGTATATCCCAGTCGTATATCTCAAGACTGGAAAAACGCATCATCGGCAGACTTCGCGCCGACCTGAATAAGCTGATGCGCGGCTGAAAGCGGCGGTATCCGCCGGTAACCGCGAAAACGTAATTCCACGGCGCCGGAAAAATTATTCCTTAAGCCGAAAAAAGCGGAAGTTTATTTCCGGGGCCGAAAAAGAAATCCGTGCGCCGGCGGATTTGAGCCGTCGATCGGCGCGGCGCTTTGCTTCAAAGGTTTAATATCTTGCAGCGGGATATTTGGCGTAAGGCGCGAGCGACCTATTTCAGCGCCGACGGCTCGACCGACATGATATAGTCGTCCATGACGTAACCGTTTCCTATATCCGAAACGGCTTCGTCGATCTTTTTAAAGCCGAGCGCGGCGTACGCGGATACGGCTCTTTCGTTTTGTTTATTTACAGTGAGGTAGAAGTCGTCTTTGTCGGCGAACTCTTCCGCGAGCGTATGCATGAAGCGCTTGGCTATGCCGTTTCTGAAGTACTCGGGAGATACGTAGACCTTGCTGACGAACAGCCTTTTATCCTCGGGGCGCACGCCGCAGTAGCCCGCGAGCTTATCGCCGAGCCGGGCTAAGTAGTATATGTAACCATTATTTTCGGTATCCCGCTTCAGAGCGTCCTCGCTCTGGAATTTCTCTATCATATATTCGACCTGTCCCGGTTTTACTCCGCCGGTCTTTACAAGTCCGTCGTAAGCGAAATGCCACACCCTTTCGGCGAGCGCGGCGACGTCTTTGTAGTCCTTGTCGCTTTCGGCCTTTTCGATCTTCAGGTTTTCTATCATGATGTATCACGTCCTTTTGATATAGTTGTCGATAATATTATAGCGCTTTTGAAGAATGAATACAATAACCGCTTTAAAAAGCGAGTTATATTAAATTTAATCAACAAG
>CAJFTO010000039.1 GCA_904419955.1 Candidatus Roslinia caecavium
CAACCGGACAACGTATCGCCGGCGCTGTACGGCGGATTTACGGTAAGCGTCATGAGAAAGGATAGGCTCGGCCGGGTCTCGGTCGATTATGTTAAGACGGATATGAACGACGACTTAAGGTTTGCGGCGCTCATACCCGATTTCATTTTAAAGACCAAGAAATCCCGAACCGTACTGCCAAATACGGTCTCAAGAAGCGACGCGGTGTATAATACGGGGCACAGCGCTCTGCTCGCGTCGAGCCTGATCTTAGGGAAGTACGACAATATACGCTGCGCGGTCGGAGATAAGCTGCACCAGAGATTCAGAAAGACGCTTGTGCCGCATATGGACGATCTGTTTTCGCTCTGCTATGCAAAAGGCGCGCTGGGCGTGTACTTGAGCGGCGCGGGACCTACGGTTATGGCGATGGTAAGGCGAAATAACCAAGACTTCGAGCGCGAAGTCAGAGAGACCCTTGAAAAGAAATACAGGCGCTGGAGCCTTAAGATGTTGGACGTAGACAACCGGGGCGCGGCTCAGATCGGCTGAGCGGAACGTTTTATATATGATGAAGAGACGCGCGCGGATCGTAAGCATAGATATAATTAGAGACGCGCGTATGTATTATGTTAGTTTAATCGTGTTCAAACAGGGCATGATATTATAGAATATAAATAAATCGCAGAGAAACGTTTTATAGGCGTTTCTTAAAATGGGAGGTAATTAATTTGGCATTAATCGTTCAAAAATTCGGCGGGAGTTCCGTCGCGGACGCGGAGAGAGTCCTAAACGTCGCGGGCCGCGTGACTGATACGTACAAAGAAGGCAACGACGTCATAGTCGTGGTTTCGGCTCAAGGCGATACGACCGACGATTTGATCGCGAAGGCGAACGAGATCAACCCGAAGGCGTCGAAGCGCGAGATGGACGTGCTGCTCTCGAGCGGCGAGCAGATCTCTATAGCGCTCCTCGCTATGGCGATACAGAAGCTGGGCTGTCCGGTAGTGTCTCTGACCGGCTGGCAGGCGGGCTTTAACACAAACGCAGTAGCGGGCAACGCGAGGATCAGCAATATAGATACCGAGAGAATGGAGTCTGAGATCGACAAGCATAACATAGTTATCGTCGCGGGATTCCAGGGACTTGACAAATACGACAACATTACGACGCTCGGCCGCGGCGGCAGCGATACGTCCGCAGTAGCGATAGCGGCGGCGATGCACGCGGATAAATGCGAGATCTATACCGATGTGGACGGCGTATACACGGCCGATCCGAGGATAGTCGGCGACGCGAAGAAGCTGGACGAGATAACCTACGACGAGATGCTCGAACTCGCCAGCCTGGGCGCGAACGTTCTGCATAACCGTTCGGTCGAGATGGCTAAAAAATATAACGTGGAATTAGAAGTAAAATCGAGCTTTGAAAAAACGCCCGGCACTATTGTTAAGGAGGTAACTGATGTGGAAAAGATGTTGATAAGAGGTGTGACCCGCGACAACGACGTAGCGAGGATAGCGGTTATAGGTTTGGAGGATACCCCGGGTATCGCGTTTAGAATATTCTCCGCGCTCGCTAAGAAAGGTATAAACGTAGACATGATACTTCAGTCGGTAGGCAGAGAGGGTACCAAGGACATAGCGTTTACGGTGACCCGTGATAAGGAAGCCGACACGCTTGATACTATAGAGTCGCTTAAGGGAATACTTAATTATAAAGAAGTGAATCATAGGGACGATTTGTGCAAGGTCTCGATAGTCGGCGCGGGTATGGTCAACAACCCCGGCGTTGCGGCGAAGATGTTCGAAGCTCTCTTCGACGCCGGTATAAATATCCATATGATATCCACCTCGGAGATCAAGGTGTCCGTTCTTATAAAGCTCGAGAACGCCGAGAGAGCCGTTCAGGTGATCCACAACAAATTCGATATCTAAGTTTTTTAACATATTTAATAAACACCGCCTCAATTTCGGACGCCGCGCTCGCGTATCAACGGATTGCGGCGGTTTTTAGTTGGGCAAAGCCGAGGCGGACCGGCCGCGCGCAGAACAAACCCGCCGCGCGCCGTACAAGCGTTTCGGAAGGCTTAGCGCCAAGATTGACAATCCCTATGCGCGGTGTTATAATTTAAAAATCGCGGCGCACACTTTATCGACACAGACGGATACAGCTTTAAGGCCGTTTTAAACAAAAACGGCGGGAGGTCTAAATGTTTAGGAAATCGAAATCAAAGAGTAAAAAGAATCTGGACAATACCGAAAAAAGGATACTGCAAAGCAGGATACTGCACAGCGTGCTGAGCGTCTTTGTGATAGCCATTTTGATCAGACAGTTCATGATGGGCAACTATCACGACGTGTTCATCTGCGTGCTCACGCTCGCGCTGTTTATGATCCCGACCATAGTCAACCTGAAACTGAATATCAAGCTGCCGATGGCGCTCGAGGTCGTTATAATGCTGTTTATTTTCGCCGCTGAGATACTGGGCGAGATACAGAGCTTTTATACGATTATACCCAACTGGGACAACATACTCCACGCGATAAACGGGTTTATAATGGCGGCGATCGGTTTTGCTATGATAGATATTTTGAACCAAACGCCGCGTATCCATATAAATATGTCCCCGCTGTTCGTGGCCTTGGTGGCGTTCTGTTTTTCCATGACGGTCGGCGTCGTGTGGGAATTTTTTGAATTTACTATGGATTCCGTAACAGGTACGGATATGCAGAAGGATTGGATAGTGAATAGAATATCCTCAGTTCTTATTAACCCAAGCGGGCTTAACGATCCGATAGTGATAAAGGATATAACCCGTTCGGTTATCTACGGTGAAGTAAACGGTCAGCCCGTCGAATGGGTGGTCGACGGCTATCTCGATATAGGTATAGTGGACACTATGAAAGATTTGATAGTAAACTTTGTCGGCGCGGTCATTTTCTCGGTAATCGGATTTTTATATATCACAGGCCGCGGCAAAGGCTGGTTTGCAAAAAGTTTTATTCCCCAGCTCAAAACGCCAAAGGAGATCGCCGAAACCCACGCGAGGTTGGAAACGGCTAAAAAGCTTAAGCGGCTGAAAAAAGAACGCCGAAAAGAAAAACACGCCGAGGAGCGACGTGATAAAAAATCAGGAGCGGACGCGGAAAACGCATAGAATTAATTGCGAGTAAGGTTAAATTGATATTTTTGAAACTAATAACATTGTGCATTTAGCTATAAATATTTGTGTATTTATCTTTTGCGGATAGATTATAAATTGGGCAAGTTTAATAATAGACGCCTAAGTATTAAAGCAATATTATATTATGTCAGAAAATATATTGTAATTTTTGACAGGCTTTAAAAAAAACATGCATATATTGCTTATATAAAAATCCACAAAAAACATACATAAACGGCAAGATGTGCAATGTTGTTTTTATGTAGATGTTGTATAATTGGCTATAATAATATTAATATGACTTGCTACGCGCCGAGAGCGAAAAAGGTCGAATAAAAATAAGAGGATCGCGGCTGAAATGGAGATTTGCGGCGAGCGAATATGTTTATCTAAGCGAAGAGGTCGTATTGATACAGACGTTCCGCTAAAAATTTTTGCGGAATATGAAGACGTAAAAAATTAAACCTATACACACATAACTTTAAAGGAGGAAATCAAATGAACGGAAACAGATGCATACGCAGAGTTTTCGCTTTTTTGCTTGCATTCGCAATGCTGACGTCGTGCATAAGCATGGGCGTTTTCGCGGATGAAGAACAAAGCGCTGAAAGCGAAGCCGCGGCTCAGAGCGTTCAGGCTGAAGAGAGCGAACTGCCGCACGAGGCGGAATTGCTCGGTATTACGGAAGAAGAGTGGTTTGAAGATTCGGAATCGGGTTCCGAGAGCGAGACCGCGGAACTTTCCGAAGAGGGGAGCGAAACTCTCATTCCTGTGGCGGACACATATATCCGCAGCCAGGGCAATTCGACGAACGAAAGCGCCGACAACAGTAAAAACGGCACTAACACTACGTGGTACGAAGTGACCTCTAATACCGAAGACGGCGACGCGTACGATCTCAGCAATAACAGAGGCGTTAGCTTTTACACCTTTGATATAACCGATCTCAACGCGTCGGGCAAGACGGTAAAGAGCGCCGAGCTTAGACTTACTGAGCGCAACAACGCCCGCGACAATCTGATCATAAGCTACGTCGACGATACCGACGACGGCGAGACGGTTTTGTATAACTGGCAGGAGGGCATGGGAAACGGTCACGAGGACAACCTCAGCTGGTCGACATTTATGCAGGACGCGCAGAAGCGCATTGCAAATTACTGGAATGCGGATATAGCTCCGCTCAACAGGAACCAATCCAACTCGTTCGACGTGACGAGAGCGGTCCAGGCTATGCAGGCTATGGGCAATAATAAGCTCACTCTGTTCGCATATTCTTTGCCGGACGCCAGATCCGGCGCCAGCGAGATATACTCGATCTCGAACGGAGACGATTCTCTGCGCCCGCAGCTCGTAGTTACCTACGACGACAGTAACGACGAGCTTAGATCCGCGATAGAGGCTGCTAAAGCGATAGACGACGCTATGTATGAAATATCTCAGGATCCCAATGTTGCGGCTCCGGCTAAGGATGCGGACGGAAACGATATAGACGGAGTATACCTTGCTAATCGTATTTCGCTTAAATCGAGCGTGGCGCTACCGACCTACGACGGCGCGACTATTACTTGGACGTCTACGAACGAAAGCCTCGCAAGCGACGGTACAGTAACCCAGCCGAGCTACATAGACGGAGCGTCTTACGGCGAGCTTACGGCGACGATTACGGTCGGCGGAACTGCTCTTACGAGGACGTATAATACTAAAGTAACGACTCTTGAAGCCACAGAGAACGAGTTCCTTGAACTCGCGGCGAGAGAGTTCGAGTCGAGATTCGGTTATACGGAAGTTTATAAGGATTTTGAACTTCCCAAGAGCTATAATATCAACGGTTCGACGATAACCGCGACTTACACCTCCAACGATTCGGCCATCTCGATCGACAACAACGCCGAAGGCGACTACGCTTACGCGACGGTCGTAAGACCTGAAAGCGACGAGGACGCCGAGGTAACGGTGACCGCTACGCTGAGAGACTCAAACGGCAACGTTTTATCGAGACCGGTGTTTATTTATGTTTACGCAATGAGGACGGCTTACACTATTCCTGTAACTGCCGATACATATATAAGAAGTTCTAACGCGAGCGAGAATAACGATAAAAACGGCATGGTTGCAGGTATGAACTCGGTGTTCAACGCCGACGGCGACGTGACGAGCATAGATAACGCGCGCGGCGTAGCGGTAATGAGATTCGACCTGTCGCAGCTTGCGGGTACGGTAAGCTCGGCTCAGGTCAACGCGTATATGTACAGCGGCGGCGTGAGAACTGTCGCATACGCGGTCTTGGACGATGAAGATCCGAATAACCTCATATATACATGGAACGATACCGGCTCAAGTCCGGAGATGACTTGGAACACGCTCACGGCGGCGCTCGATAAGCCTATAATCCAGTATCCCGTACTGGCCACCGGCGAGATCCGCACCGGATCCATATCCGGCGATATAACTCAGGGTATCCAAAAAGCTCAGGCCGAAGGACATACGAGCGTAACGGTCGTTATATACGAGGCGGCGGACTCGGGCGGAGTAAACGCTTCTAATATATACGCTAAGGAGACCGCTACGAGCGACGAATATATTCCTACGCTGACGGTTTCGACTGTAAAGAGCGGGGAGGACGAGACGTATAAGGAACTCATAGCTACTTCTATGGAAATAGACGAGATGATGGCGGGGCTTAATCAAAACGCTTACTCTGCTGAGAATCCGAGCGGTTTGAATAACAGGATCCTTCTGTCGTCTCAGGAAGACAGAGGCGACGGCTATATCGCTCTGCCGATCTACGTAGGCGAGAATATCGAGATAGAGTGGTCGTCGAGCGACGACGAAGTTATAAACGTAAGCGAGATGGGCGAAGACGGAAGAGCGGCGATCACGCCGAACTCTTATCTTGAAGGCGACGCGCTCGTCACCCTTACCGCAAGGATCAGAAACAATAACAACGAGAGAGTAATAAAGAGATATAATATTAAGGTAGAAAGAGAAGCGGCCGAAGTCGACGAGATACTCAGCGTAGCAGAGGAGAACCTTAAGGCGCTATACGACCGGAAGTCTCAGACTACCGACTTCACGTTTATCAACGAGATAGACGCCGGCGGACAGACGGTAACTATAAGCAACTTTGTATCAAGCGATACCGCGCACCTCGCTGTCGGAAACGTGACTGGCGAAGCGAAGATAACCCGCCCGACTACCGATGAGAATACAGCGCAGGTAACGGTTACCGTTACTCTGACTTACGTAGGAACTACAGTTGACGTTCCGCTGACGATATACGTTCCCAAGATCTCGAGCGAGATGACCGACAATATCCGCGACGACCTCGGAAAGATAATCGAGAAAGCGGAGGAGGCGCTCGGCGTTAAGGTCGAGAGCAATGTTGACGGAAGCGTTGTAGAGAACTATTATACAAACTACTATATCAAGGACGAGAACATAGTAGTAAAAGGCGAAGTTACCGACCCGTCGGTTCAAAACGTCCCGGACGCGAACACGCTCGCATACTACGACGATTCAAGCGAGGATACGGCGGCGGCCGCGCTTTGGGGTCAGATTCCGAAGAGCTCGTGGGATAAGTTCAAGGCTAAGGTCGACGAAGCCAAAGATTTGTACGCGAACCAAGAGGCTACCTACGCTCAGATGTACAATATGTGCACCGACCTTATATACGGCGGCGAGGATATGATCATGACCGCTAAGCTGTCGGACGACAGCGACGAGGAGACGAGAATTTTAGAACCGCTTGCTCAGAATCTGCAAAACTATAAAGTTCGTTTCAGCGAATACAGGAGAACGCTCAACGCGCTTATTTACAGAGCGGAAACCACTCTTCTCTGGGAGCCGTACTTCCATTATAACTCGGACAAGGAAACTCTTCAGCACGCTATCGACGAAGCGAAGGCTTCTCTCGAATATAACCATGAAGTTGGTTTTATAAGAGGAAGATATATGCTCGCATCGATGGATATCGATATAAGCAGAGAGATCAAACACTTTAACATGTACGAGACCGAGGACGTGATAAACGGTATGAGCGGAGGCCTCTACGCAACGATCGATTGGTACACCTCGTATCATATCTTGGCCGACGCGTATAACGTCGATAAAATGAAGACGACGGACGAGACTTATCTGCAAAGCGGCAGGAGCGCAGACGCGGCTTCGAGCGGAGATACGCTGAATGTTGGCGGCGGAAGAGACGCAATACTGCTTAAGTATGATATAAGCGATTATAAGGATATACTTGAATCTCAGGGCGACGATAAAGTAGTAACAAATATCAAGCTTGGTTTCCAGAAATTCTATTCGGGAGCTACCGATATAATTACATACTATTTGGCGGACGACGTGCTGCCGGGTTGGTCGGAGTCAAATACGGATTACGATTCGGTTTCATCTAATCCGGATACCGCCGCTCTTGTAAGCAAGGATAGAGAACAGATTCTTGGTATAGGCGGAACGCAGGAGATCACATGGGATCTACTCTTTAGCGGTAACTACAGTTATCCGGCCAAGCCGATCAAGTATGTATACGACGCGTATGGCTACGCTAAAGACGCGCTTGAGGAACATGATGGTACAAACACCAAAATGACGTTTATGATAGCTAACGATACGTCGGATTATTTAGCTTCTTCAAGAGTAGCGCATAACACTAACGCGTCGGATATATATTCAAAGCGCGCGGGACACGAGTACTATCCGTATCTTCAGGTCACGACCAACGAGACCACATACGAGAGTTTGCGCGAGAAGTACGACTTTATTATATCGCTGTACGATAAATTTATAAAGAAGTTTGCAAGCGCGGACGGCAGCGATCCTATGGGCAACGTAGGCTCCGACGCGGGCAACTACAGACCGGAGGACTACGACGCGGTAATGGCGGCTAAGGCTGCGGCCGACGCGGCGATCGAAGTAGGCGATCAGAACGAAGTAGGGCTTACGCTCGTGGGATTGCTCGACGCTATGCGCGACGCAAGCAATAACCAATATAAGAGAAACTTGATAGACCCGGATTCCACCCTCTACTTCACGCCTGAAGAGAAACTGGAGATGCAGCAGAAGGTCGAGCAGATCCCCGAACTCAGAAGCTATTACGAGGGTCAGATAGCTAACAACGACGCAAAGAGTTTGGATATGTATCAGTGGGGCTATGCGCTCTTCATGAACGAGAAGATCACTACGGCCAACGGCACGACATACGACTACACCTACGGCAGGGATCAGAAGTGGTACGACGATCTTGTCGAGTTTATGAACGCGTCGGGAGCCGGAAACGGTTTCGAGACGTTCTCTACCGGACGCCGCGCGGTCAATTCAAAGCCGGGAGCCGGGGTCGCATACGTATCGTATGAGATTGAGCTGCCGAGCGATATAAACGAAGCGGACGCTCAGGCGAGAGTCGCCGAGGAGACCGCCAAATATGGACAGAACGAGGCTACGCCTAACTGGATAGGTCACGTCTGGGTAGACACGGCGTCGCTGCTGAACGCCAACTCAGAGCAGATACTCACGTTCGACAACGAACGTACGCAGTACGGTTCGGATAACCTTGGTTTCGAACAGTGGGAGACCAAGCCGGGCGACGATTACGAGACGCCCGTAGGCTGGGAGACTATAGACAGCGAGGGCAACACCGTGCACTTAAACTCGAGCTTAGTCGGCAGAGAGCAGAGAACCGGTTACAAGAACGCGGGCAACTATTCGGTCAAGATAGCCAACCAGACTTCTGACGATAACGTTATACTCAGATATACCGACCCGACGAGAGGCGACGATTCAAACAGCAATATCAAGAACTACATGTTCGCGATCAACAAGGACTCAAACGGCAACGCGGTACCGCTTACCGGAAGCGCTTCGCTTACTGTAAACGCTATGGTCAAGCAGGAAGGCTACCTCAACGGCTTCAACGGTAACCCTATGACCGCAGACAACGGCGTAATATATAGGATAAGATACTATGACGCGGACGGAAACGAGATGAGTGGTTCAAACCATTACTTCAACTTCCGTTACAGCGCTAACCAGAGACCGTCGTGGGGCGATGCTTTCTATTACATGGTCACCGGCGATATAGTATCTGCGCAGAAAGTAAAATACGGTTTGATCACATTCGCAACCGACTTTTTGGAATCGGTTGAGGTAAACGAACAGACCAACTTGGAATGTAACGCCCGCGGCGAGGTTCAGCTCGGACGACAACTATCGGTTATGATGTCGATGTATTCGGTAATCGAGGATGCTGACGTCTTTACCGATTACGAGATGGACCAGTTTGAGACACTGGTAGAACGTATGGTAGACTACTGTATATCGCGAAGGGATAATTCAGTCTACAAAGACGAGCAGGTCGTAAACAGTAACTGGTACACCGATATGTTCTTGGGATCCGCTTGTACGGCGATGGCGTTTAGAGAAGAAGATCCGGATAATCCGGGAATGATGAGAAGTAAGGTGTTCCACGCTAATGAGATAGTCGACGGCGCGGAATGGCAGCAAAAGGTAAGTCTGGAGGATAACATATCCAATTCGGGAGCTTACTCCGAGTCGCTCAGGTATATGTGGGCGGCGTACTCTCGAGTGGCGTCGTCGTCTAAGTTCTACTCGAATTGTATGAACGACAACTGGTTTGTCAGTACGAAGCTGCCGTTGCTGTTCGAGTTTGCTGTTCAGACGCAGACGCCGCCATACACATACACTAACGGCAATATTTCATCGCCGACGCACGGCGACACTAACATTACCGAGGGAGCAAACGGTATGGCGATGCTGGCTCAGTATGCGCCGGAGGTCGAAAAAGTCAACCCGACTCTGGCTACGATGATGCTTGAGACTTGGAAGAAGGCGGGATCACCGGTTAGATGCGACACCGAAGGCGTTCCGCTTACGGTATTCTTCCTGCCTCTTGATACGTCTAACAAGAATAATATTCCGTTTACATTGACTTCGACGGACTATTATCATGAATACAGCCCGATAATGTACAGAAATAATGTAGGCAGAAACAACGAGACGTTGGCGGTAGGCATATCGGCTACAAGAGATATGAATCACGGTCACGAGGATCAGGGAAGTTTCACCCTGTTCAAGAACGGCGCGTTCCTGGTAGTAGATACTGCGCTTGAGAATTACTGGGATACGGCTTCAAAGAACATCTATCTGTCCTCGTCAAACCACGCTTGCTTCACGTTCTACAGCACGAGCGCGAGCGAGCCGGTAAGAGAGATAAATCTTGACGATAACGCAAACAATATGAGCAACCACATGCAGACGGTGGACGTGGCGGACGACAGCGGAGTCAGCGACCTGATCTATTCGTCCTTTAACGATTCGGTCGATAAGACTGTAACGAGGATAGAAGTTCAAGGCGCGGGCGGCGGCGGAGAGCACTACAGGCACTTCGCAATGCTCAAGAACGGCATGGACTCGATAGTTATCTGGGATCAGGTTAAGGACAACAGCTCTTACACCCAGTTCAACCTGCCTGTAGCCGCATACGAGACCCAGGTAGACCAGACCAACAGAAAGGCGACGTCTATCGGGTACTATAACTACAACGTAGAGACTAACTTCCTCTATCCCGAGGATACCTCCATTGTATACGACAGAATGAGGGTCGCGAGCGTTGTTCCGCAGCTCCCGGATATGGACTACCCGTATCAGGAAGTACTCAGAAGTATCTCGGCCGAGAAGGGACAGGGGCAGCTCAACGTAGTAACTCCGGTCCAGAAAGGCGAGAACGGTATAACTACTGAGAAGATAGACGTCGGCGACGAGGATATACTCGCGTACAAGCTCACGGCGGCTAACGGCGCGTCTTCGGTAGTAGTTGTTAATCAGGGGACCAGAGCCAAGACCGTTAACCTCGGAATGGGTACGTTATATAATGAAGAGACCTACGAAGTATTCGACGGAAACGTTCCGAGAGAGACCATGTTGATCCTCACTCAGGACGAACTTTCAAAACCTAACAGCATACAGATATCGGGCGACTCCTCTATAAGGAAACCCGCTACGACTGGAACGCTGACGTATAATTATCAGGCTCGGCTGATCGACCAGTACAACAATACGATGACCGGTATCCACAACAGCGAGAACAACGGTATGACCGATCCGGCGTACGATTTAGAACTCGCGAACTACGAGGTTCCCGGCGGCGAGTACTATGAGAACTACATAGCGAGCGGATCAAGACCGGATTATGTATCCGACGACGTAGTATTCAATTCCAAGCATCCGGAGCTTGTGGGCTATCCCAAGGTGACCTGGTCGCTCGAGGGCAATCCGAGAGGCGCGTCTATCGATCCTGATACGGGTATACTCAGCGTAACGTCCGAACTTGGCGCTTCGACGCTGACGATAAACGCGACCAGCAACGGAGTAACGAATTCGTACAGAGTACAGGTAGGCGGCTCGGTGGCTCCGACGGCTAAGACCGTAGAAGTGAGCGGACCGACGAGGCTCGGTCTCACATATGGCGAGAGCTTCTCGACGCAGTACAACTATACGGTATACGATCAGTTCGGTCAGGTAATGACTAACGTGAGCGACATAAACTTCTCGGTCAATTCGTCCGTATCGGGCGTTTCGATCGATAGAAACGGCGTGCTCACAATGACGGCCGACGCTGTTAATCAGATACTCGGAAGCGCGCAGACCGGCGGACTTTCATTCTCGGTAAGCGCGACGTCAAGGAGCAACAGCTACCTGGTAGGCACGCTCGGCGTATACGCGAATAAGCTCCAGCCCACGTCGGTTCAGATCAATATCAACGGAACTATCCAGATAAGACCCGACGAGGATAACATGATACCGATAGATATCGATCTCGTCGATCAAAACGGCGGAATCGTCGATACGACAGGCGCGACGATAGAAGCGAACATTATGGTAGCCGAGGGCGAGCTTACAAGTATAAGCGTTGTAAATCAGAATAATCAGTGGTACATCCGCGTGCCCGGGGGAATAAATCTGGACGACGAACCCGAGGTCGGTATAGAAGTAATCGTAACGACAGCGGGCGGCGACAGATTCTCGACGGAGACCCCGCTCAGCCTGACGACAGATCAGATAGCCGCAAGTCTTGAAATATCGGGCGAGAACAGCGTAACTGCGGCGGACAACGACAGAACATACAACTATACCGCTAAGGTATACGACAGATTCGGCGAAGAGATGGACGACGGACTTAAGTGGACGGTATCCAAACTCGCGGCGGGAACGTCGTTTAACGTAAACACCGGCGTTCTGACGGTTTCAAGCGCCGCGCGAACCGGAGAAGTTATCGTAAGAGCTACGAGCGACAGCGGTTTGACTAACGCAATGACCATAGCGGTTACCGGAACGAGCGGAGAGACGAGTACCGATATCCCGAGCGGAGGCGGCGGTTCGACCGGCGGCGGAGGCGCCGGCGGCGGAACTATAAGCGGTGGCGGCGGCCTTATGGGCGGCGGCATTGGCGGCGGAGGCGCCGGCGGAACCGGAACTCCGACAGCGACGCCTACTCCGGGAACCGAGACGGGCGGTCAGAGATTCGCCGACGTACCGGAGTCGTACTGGGGCTATGAATTTATCGAGAGCCTTGCGGCGGAAGGTCTGGTACAAGGCTCGGGCGACGGTAATTTCTATCCCGAGAACAACGTGACGAGAGCCGAATTCGTTCAGATGATAGTCAATATGACCGGCGACGCTATGCCCGAGACGCCAACGGCGTTCAGCGACGTAGCGGCGGACGATTGGTATTACGAAGCGGTAAGCATAGGCTCCGGAGCGGGATATATAACAGGTTATCCTGAAGGCGATTTCAGACCGGACGACCTGATTTCAAGACAGGATATGGCGGTAATAATTGACAGAGTGGTTACGGCCAAAGGTATAGAATTTGCAGTCGGCGAGACGATCTCGTTCAGCGACGAGGCCGAGATCGCGGACTATGCGAAAGACGCCGTGACCAGGGCGCAGCAATACGGTATAATAAACGGCTATGAAGACGGAACGTTTAAACCGGACAATAACGCCGTGAGATCCGAAGCTGCCAAGATCATTTATGTCGTTAACGAAGGCTTGAAATAATCAGAGGGGGAACAATAGATGTTAAAGTATATTAGAAAAAGCTTAGCCGCTGTTTTAGCGGTAATGATGCTCACAAGCGCTTTCGGCGCCGCGGTCTTCGCCGACGAGGATACTGAAGCCGTTATAGAAGCGCAGACGCAGTCCGACGCTGCAAATACTGAAGAAAACACGACCGAAGCCGCGGACGCAACCGCGGCTCCGGCGGACGAGGATACGAACAATGAATTGGACGAGGTCACCGAGGATATTGTAGACGATACGGTAACGGAGGAGAAGCGCGTATCGCTGCCCGATATTGTAGGAACCAAGTATGAAAACGCCGTAGATCTTTTGGTCGGTCTCGGCATAGTGACCGGCGACGACGACGGCAATTTCTATCCGGACAGAGAGGTAACCCGCGCGGAAGCTACGGCTATGGTCCTCAGATTGATCGGAATGCCTTCGGCCGACACTGCGAACGGCGCGAGCCAGATATATCTTGACGTTCCTGTCGGACAGTGGTATACGAGCTATATCAATACGGCGACCAAGGTCGGATTTATAGCCGGCGACGGCGACGGATACTTCAGACCCGAGGATCCGGTAACATACGACGAGTATATCAAAATGATAATCTCGGGCATAGGCTACGACGAGATCGCCAAATCAAAGGGCGGTTATCCGTCAGGATACGTACAGCTTGCTAACGAGATAGGCGTTTTGGACAACGAAACTTTCATGTCCGGGACGAATATAACGAGAGGCGCGACGGCGATGTACGCTTATAACGCCCTGTTTACCAGAGTCCTGACGACGGTATACGGTCAAAACGGAGCTCTGGAATATTATATGAGCGATACTAACGCATATCTGATCGAGAGCATATTCAACGTATACGAAGTAAGAGGAAGGGTTATTTCCAACAGCTTTACCAGTATAAACGAGACTGGCGCCGAGAACGACGATGGCAGGATCACGATCCAGACCGAAGACGGCGGATTGTACATATATGGCACGGGCTACACCAACGCCGCCGATTATCTCGGCTTTGCGGTAGTAGCGTACGTTAAGGATTCTTCGGGCGTCAGCGACATAATCTCGATAGGCCTCGAGGCCGACATGAACAACATGGTTGAGCTTAGCGGAAGCGACATAACCACGATCGAGACAAGCGACGCGTCGGTAACAGTCAGATACGACGCGGAGAACACCGGCGACGAGCGTACGCTCCGCGTGCCGACGAGCGCGACCGTTATATATAACGGAAGATACGACAACACTCTTGAGACCAAGAGCGCGGACTACTATAACTACATCCTCGCTCCGGAGCGCGGTACGGTAATATATCTCGACAATAACGGCGACAGCCGTATAGACCTCGTCTACGTCACGACTTACGTTAACTATATAGCGGATCGCGTGAACGCAGACGACAACAGAATAGTTCTTAAGACTGCCGCGGGAAGCGCTACGACGCTCGAACTCAAACCGGACGCGACGGAATACAGATTTAATATAATCAAGGACGGAGCGCAGATCGAACTCGGCGAGATAGAGGTAGACGACATCGTCTCGGTTTCCGAAAGTCTTGGCTCTGACGATAAGCATTATGTGCTGTACGTATCCGACTTCAGAGTGGAAGGCGAGATCGCTACGGTTATACAGGGAACCTACTCGGCGGCTTCCGAGGACGAATATATGCAGTACGGAACTGCGGTTGGCAACACTCCTACCGAGGTTACCGTCGACGGGACCGGATATCTGATAGACAACGGAGTTTCAGCTCCGGATCCGGGCGACGTTATCACGCTGTATATAAACGCGTTCGGTAAAGTAGCGTACACAGACGAGATCCAGAGCGGATCGGATAAATATATGTTCCTGACCGACATCACGTCCGAGGGCGTGTTCCAGGGCGAGGTCAAGATCAGAGTTGTGACCGAGGACGGAGCTTTGGCGGCGTATACCTTAAACGACAAGGTCAACGTATACTACAGAGGGGAGGACAGCCAGTGGTCTGCGACCCAGCTTAAAGAGTCCATCGACGCGTGGAACAACAGCGGCGTATACAGCGAGCAGGTCAGATATAAGCTGATCCAGGCGACGGTAAACAGCGAGGGCTTGATAAGCAGTATCAGCTTCCCGCTGATCACAAATAACTCGGCCGGCGAATATAATAACGAGGACGAGTTCAGCCTCGACTATTCGTCCGTATCGTCTCTCACCGATCTCGATACGTCAAACGGACCTACGATATACTTCAGCAACGGAACGCCCGCGAGAATAGGCAGTATGTACGCTTTAGCTGACGACTGTAAGTTCTTCTCTGTAGCGGTCGAATCCGGTACTGGTATAGTCGATCCCGAAAGAGTAAGAGTTATCTCTTCGTATTCGTCGGTCAACACGTCTAACGATATCATATGCGATATCTACGACGCGGACAGAAACATGACTGCGGACGCGGTAGTATACTTCTACAGCGTAGGCGGGACCGCTCCCGAGAGAGTCGAGGATACCGATAGTCTGTTCCTCTTCGACCACTACGCTCAGGAGATAAACGACGAGGGCTATAAGGAATATAAGCTCTACGGCTATAAAGACGGCGAGTACGTTGCGATAAGCATGGAAGACGAGATTACGCCTAACCTTGAGACCGGTATATCCTCGACGACCGACACTCCGCAGAGTCTGGCGCTGTCGCTTAAACAGGGAGACGTGCTCCAGTTTAAGTTAAATTCCGACAACAGAATGGATAAATACAGACTCGTTTATACTATCGAAGATGGAATAACATACTCCGTTGCGGTAGCGAGCGGCTCTAACTATTCGTCCGTAAACCTTGAACTCAACGAGTTCAGAATCGAGAGCATCGGCTCTAACGTAATAGTATTCGACGACGTAAGAAACAACGCGTACAGAACATTGGCTATAAACGACAGCATTCCGGTATATCTGGTTAATCTGGACAGAAACGGCGAAGCCGACGTCATTGAGCTCGGAGATATAACTGATATCGAAGAGGACGAGGTGGTATTTACCAGATTCTACAGAGACGCTATAAGCGAAATCATAGTTTACAGAGAGAATTATTAATATCACTCTGAGATACGCTTAATAATTTAGTTTATAAGCCGATATCTGAAACCGAATATAATCAGGCGGCCGCATATCGGCCGCCTTTACTTTAAGTTAAGTTTAATTGATTTGGCAATAAAACGGCTAATTTGATTAAAATATTGTAATTTTTATAAATACTGAGCAAAAAAACTGTTAGTGAGATTAAAAAAAACTATTGCAAAATTCTTAAACTGTGTTATGATAAAAGAGTAATAATACTTGAGGGCTTCTCAATAGTAATCCTTCTTTAGGATTGGCATATCGGAAATGCCAGAAAAGTATGTGTGTGTGTGCCAAGACCCCGCCTTTACGGCGGGGTTTTGGGTTTTATTGTTTAATTTCAGATATATTTCCGTTTTGCTGAGGAAACGGCGCCCAACTTTATAGATAGAGAGAGTTTGTTTAACGAATACTGAAAATTTGGTATAAGTAATTGTTCTATAAATATTTAACCGGCTATAATTTCTATGATTTTGCGGCGCCGAATAACGATTGGGTACTGTATTGGTAAAATATTGCGCGTATTATATCTTAGCGTGAAAAGCGTCAATAAAAAAGCCGGGGCATCCGAGACCGCCGGCTAAAATAAAAAATTATATATTTTATATCTTTATTAAAGGAGATTTTTACTTCTGAGAAGTATATGAAAATATTTCGGCCGAAAAATCTTCGACTTTAACGGTCTTGATATAAGATCGTCCGGCCGAGTCCTTAGAAAATGTTTTTGACGTCTCTGTTATGTTACAAGCGACTCAACTGCAGTTCGCGCGCTCAGATAAGTCGTTTACGCAGTCTTCGCAAATATAGTAGTCGCGATACGCCGTCACGTCTTTAATATCGCCGCAGAACTCGCAGGAGTAAAAAAATTTCTTTAAAATTATCCGTCCGTTTTTGATATAGATCTCGACTTTGTCGCCTTCGGATATGTCTAATTTATCACGAAATTCCTTTGGTATTACCACTCTTCCTCCCGAATCGATTCCTCGATTGGAATATACGTTATTATTTTTTGTCTTTCTCATATAACATTTTTTAACTTGACTTAGGCTCTAATCATGCTCATAAGACGCGATAATTAACTATTACTTACCGCTAACGTCGCCGGTTTTTTTAGACAACTTATCCAGACATTCTCTGCAGATCATTTTTCCGCGATAAGTCTCGGTATTCGAGTCTGCGCCGCAGAAAAGGCAGCCCGGAGTCTGTTTGGTCAAAACGATAGTATCGCCTTCTAAAGACATTTCAACATGGTTTTTGCCTAATAAGTCAAACCTTTCTCTGATCTCTATAGGTATGGATACTCGTCCAAGTTTTTCAACCGTTCTAACAATAGAGGGCGTATTGCTCAATGGAAATCCCTCCGTCCTTTAGTTATTCCTTTTCTTTTTCCTTGGTTTCGGCGATAAAATCGTACCGCGCCGAAATCATTCAAAACTTTATGTCAGATATTGTTCTAAAGAACGCGGTGAATTTAATTTTCGGTCGCGTTCAAAATATTTTGCGGAGCGGTCTGCCAATATTTAAAGATATATCCGCGGCAAACCGCCCGCGTCCGTAGTATGAAAGTTATGTATTAAGAAGCGCTCTTCTTCAATACGATCGTGTCTTCGCTCATAGAGATCTCCATAAAATCCCCTTCTTGCAAGTCTAGGCTTTCGCGCAGCTCGCGTGGAATCACAATTCTGCCAAGCGAATCCACAGGTTTGAACGTAGGCGTATTCATAATCGAGGCCCTCCTTTCTCTATTGAAATCGCCGCCGGAGCCGTTAGGCTCTGACTTTTTTAGCTTTGTAAAATATAAATCATAATGGAAGATTTATATTTGTTCTGTGTTGATTCCCGGTAAGTTAAATTGTAATCAGTTCTTTTTTGCCAACTCTTCAAGACAATTCTTGCATATATGCTTGTCATGATAAGTCGTCAGATCGGTAATATTACCGCAGAAAATGCATCCCGGAGCATATTTCTTCAAGATGATCATATCGTCGTTGACGAAAATCTCGACGGGATCCTTCTCTTTGAGATTAAAATTAACTCTAAGCTCCTTCGGTATTACGACTCTGCCAAGATTGTCAAGAGGTCTCACAATACCAGTGGACTTTATCATCACGTTCGCCTCCTTTCATTTAGATTTTTTAACGGGAAATGCCGGGGAATAAATGGAAATAATTAACTTTGCTAACCGTTGATGAATTAACTAAATTAATTAATTAACCCAGGACTTCCTGTCGTTATATTGAGTATAGCATATATCTTTTAAGTTGTCAAGAAAAATTTTACAAAAAATCAAATTTGAAGAAAAGTAGAAAATTTTTAATTGTTTTAATTTATAATGACTGTAAAAGTAAAATAAAGGCAACAAAGGAGCGGACTTGCGTCGGGAAATATTATAGCATGGTCGAATCGGATTTTATCGCATATTTTGTCGTTTGCACAAATAATTTTTAATATACGGCGGCCGAGAGCTGTTTTAGAGGCAAGGGAACGCAAAAGAGGCGGCGGAAAAAGTTTATCCGCCGCGGATATTCATTTTATGTTCACGCGCGCGTAAACGCCCGCGTCTTTAAAATTAAATTCTTGAGCTCCGGAGATAGGGCTGAGCGTCTTGCTCTTCAGGCGGAGCTGGAACGGATCGGAGCCGGATTCTTTTATCTTATAAAGAAGCGCGTTCGCCTGTTCTTCAAGATATGCGCGGATGTCCTCTTCTCCGATATCGTCGCCGGCCGAAAGGATATTTAGCTCAACGTCCGTTTTAAGCAGGACGGAGCCGTTTGAGAACTCCGCGTCCGCGCCGTCTGACGAGACGAGGCAGGCGAAACCGTCCGCGCTTACATATTCGTCTTTTGCGCCGCCGTTTAGGATATTGAATACGGAGGCCTCGGAGCGGTTTAGAAACAAGACCGGAACGCCGCCGCTGAATAGCTCGATCCCGCTGAACTCGCCGTCCATGACCGGAAGATACGCGTCTGAGGCGTCAGAGCCGATACGCTCGGCGAATGCGCGCAGATTTACGGAGGGTATCTGAGGATTGTTTTTTGAAAACAGCAGTTCGTAATACCTGGCCGTACTCATTTCAAGATCCGTCCGGACGCCGTTTAAATATTCTTCGGCGTTTTCGGCCATACATATCTTGACGTCGCTCCTGACGTCCTGAATATCGAGCAGCTCGCCGCACAGCTGAGCCGAGCGCGAACCCGCCGACGTAGAGAAGCATATGAGCTTAAGATGGGAGAGGGAGGGGTTTTTGCCCAGTTTGTTGTTAGCCTCTATCATAGCCTCGTATATATTGGACGCGGCCGTCGTAACGCTTATCACGGTAGGATTATCCGAGTCGCCGCCTTCGGCCGAGCCGCTGTTTTGCCCAGTAGCGAGCGGATTTGAAAATTGGAACGTATATTGAATCCCATTGCCGGTATCGTCCAGACCGAGCGCGACGACGAACGCGGTCTCTTCTATCTCCCTGTCGTCGTAGCAGGATGCGAGGGATAAGCAGGACAGCGCGGCTAAAGTTATGGCGAGCGCCGGTTTAGCGCCCGCGCGGAGGTTTACTTTCTTCGCGCATTTTACCGCGAGGCATACGCTTACGCTGATATATGACATGCATGAAAGAAGCGCGGCTATGAGATAGAGCGCGTCGAGCCGGGCGAACAGCTTGCCGAACGTCACGGCTTTGGAGAGCGGATACAGCGGAACGTCTATATTTTTCATCGTCTCGGCGGAAAATGTAAGGGTGAAGATCAGAACTACCGAGAAGTTTATCGCCGCCGCGGCGAGAGCCGGGAAGATAAAGCCGTGAATCCCACGCCCGCGTTTGCGTTTGCCGGATCTGCGGTTTTCACGCCCGCCGTTTTCGTCTTCGCTCTCGCCGCCGAAGCGTATGTTTTCGGCGAATTCGGGTCTGTCGTCTATTGAGTATAGGACTACCGGAACCAATATGTCAGTGTAGAGCAGAAGCGATTTAAGCGCGGAGCTCAGCGTCGCGCCCTCGTCGGCGCCGAGGACGGGCAGAAGGTTATATCCGCTTATGTCGCCGCCGAGACTGCAGATCAATATAAATATAAGCCCTATCAGCGACAGCGGGATCAAAAGCCCGCTCAGTCTGAATATCGTCTTAAGTCCTTTTACCGCCGCGACGAGCGCGGGGATACCTATAAACAAAATTATGAACCAGATCGGCGTATTGGGGTAGCCGGAGGTCTTTATCACTCTCGAAAATTCAAAGAGCGCGTATACCGAACTGCACAGAAAGTACGCGAACAGTATTATATACAGCGGCCTTGGAAGACCGCGCCCGCTTCCTCTGAGCCGTTCGAGCGGTTTTTTGATAAAAAAGGCTGCCGCTATAAATATTATCCCTCCGAGCAGAGCCGCAAAGGGCGCGCCCGAACCGGCGCCTGAGAATATGAACGAGGGCGCCGATGAGAATATTTTGAATATGAGACAGTTGATTATCAAAAGATATAGTTCGGGCTTTGAAATTTTGAAATTATACACGGTTTCTTCTCCTCCATATCGGGTGGACCGGGATGGCCGAGCGGTATTTGTTGTTCGAGCTGGGGAGCAGTTCGGCCAGGAACGGCATGCCGTAGGTCTCCGCGGACGCGAGCAGGGCGAGCGAGAGGAAGGCGGCCGAGACGATCCCCATTATCCCCGCGGCGGCGGCTACGATTATATATATAAATTGAAGCAGGACGAGCGACCTCGAAAGCGCGAGAGTCGGCGTCGCGAACGAGCCTATCCCGGATATCGATACGATGATAATGAGTATAGGACTGACTATCGCCGCCTCGACCGCCGCCTGACCGAGGATCAGACCGCCGATTATTCCGAGCGTGCTGCCTATGGGGTTGGGAACGCGTATGCTCGCTTCTTTTATCAGCTCGAACGCGAGCTGCATTATAACGAGCTCGAACACTATGGGAAACGGAACTTTTTCCCGGCTCGCGGCGATCGCCGTGAGCAGATCGGTAGGCAGTACCTCCTGATGATACAGCATTACCGCTATGAACAGCGCGGGGAAGAACAGTGAGATCAGCATCCCGAATATTCGGATCACCCGCATGAAATTAGCTTCGGGGATCCGGACGTAATTGTCCTCCGTGGCTTCGACGAGGTCGGCGGCGAGGGTCGGGAGGATCAGCGCGAACGGACTGCCCTGCACGATTATAACGACTTTGCCCTCTGCGAGCATAGAAGCGGCGCGATCCGGACGCTCGGTCTTGAGCGTATGCGTCATAGGCATGTACGTCTTCTCCTCGATCAGCTGTTCGACGTCGCTGGACGAGAAGATATAGTCGGCGCCGATCTTTTTGAGCCTGCCCTCTACGTTGTCTATCAGCTTGCGGTTGGTGAAATTTTTGATATACATAACGGCGCATGGGGTCTTGCTGATCTTGCCGACCGGGATATTTTCGGCTACTACGTCCGGGTTCTTCAGGATCTTCCTGACGAGCGCGAGATTGGTCATGATGATCTCAGAAAACGCCTCCTGGGGCCCCGCAAGACTCGCCTCCTGAGACGGCGCGTCCACTCCGCGAGCGCTCCAGCCCTTTATGTCGGCGGAGAAACAGCGGTTGCATCCGTCGATAAATATGGCGCATTCTCCGAACGAGACGTTTTCGGCTATCGTTTTAAGGTCGTCGCCGAGACTCAGAGGTCCCGCGGTCACTATCCGTTTAAGGACCAGATTCGTTCTGGCGTTTACGCCGTTTTCGTCGGTCTCGGGAATGTCGTTCGGAATATCTCCCAGATCCGAGGTTATGAGCGGTCTGAGCAGATCGCGGTTTAGATAATCCTTGTTGGCCATTCCGTCGAAGTATATCAGAAACGCGTCCGCGTAGTCTTCGCCGAACTTGACCTTAAATTCCCTGATCCTAAAGTCGATGTTTTTGGGATATGAGAATAATTCTTTCATATATCTTAGGTTTGAACTTACGTCGGTATAGATCAATGATTTCATCCCCTGTGAAAATTATGGTTGCGATTAGTATTGGCTTAAGAGGAGAAGATTATTCAGTAAAAACTTGAAAAACGCCAAGAGGATGGAGGAAGAGGCGCGATGAAACAACTCGATAAGTCCGTAAGCAAAGTAACCGCTCGCAATAAGAATCACGCGCAATAAAAAACGCGGCCGAGATCAGCCGCGCGATAAAATCGATATAAATAAATCAATAGTTATGGACCATTTCAAAATCTACTCCGGCGTTTTCTGCGAGAGCGCGGTCCACTTCCATATCCCCGACGTAGAGGACCTCCGACTTTAAAACGCCGAATTTATCTATTATGATATTCAGCGCGTCGGGAGCGGGCTTAATGGGTATCCCTTCGAGCTGTCCCTGCACCAGATCGAAGTATTCGCCTTTAAATACGTGCGACGCCATTCGCTTCAGCTGGTGGTCGGGCTTGTTGGAGAGCACCGCCGTCGCCGCGCCCGACTCCTTGATCCGCTTAAGCCGCGGCATGACCCAGTCGAAAGCTCTCGCGTGGTCGAGACAATGCTCTAAGTAATAGTCGTTGTAAATTTTTACAAGCTCGTCCGCCTTATCCTTGGCGCCGTCCGGCAGAGCCGATACGCATAGATTGCGCATCCCGTGTCCGACCAGGTTTTTATACTCCTCAAGCGGAAGCTCGGGAAAACCGAGAACGGAAAGCGCGTGATTTACCGACAGCCCTATATCGGTGAACGAATCGACAAGCGTGCCGTCAAAGTCGAATACTATTAGCTTATACTTCTTGTTATTCATTTTTATCCTCCGTATTCCCGTGTTTTTTTTACTTTACGCGCGGTAGCGGATCGTTTACGCGGCTCTCTGCCTAAACTCAAGAGCGCCGGTATCAACCAATGTCAGATCATATTTTGCGTCGCTCCTCGCCGTCCGCGCCGCGTTTTTTACTCCGGCTCAGAATAAAAGCTTCGAGCTTTTGAGTAACGATAAAGGCCGCCGCGCCGGTAAGCGCTCCCAAAGCGATTCCCGCAATAACGTCGCTCGGAAAGTGCACCATAAGATACAGTCTCGAAAACGCGATCAGCGCCGCGGCGATCAGGGATAAAACGCCGTATTTTCTGTTGTAGAGCAGAAGCGTTACCGCGGCGGAGAACGACGAGGCGGTGTGTCCGGACGGGAAAGAAAAGTCGGTCGGCGCATGGAGTATCAGGTCTATGCTCGAATCCAGCATAAACGGCCTTAGCCTTGCGAACGCCGGTTTTAATATCCCTAAGCATATTATTGAGTTGAGCGCCAGCGAAACTGCGACGGCGATACCTATATATCTGGTCCTGCGAAACAGCATAAGAGCTATGGCGACGATTATCCACAGTATCCCGCCGTCGCCCAGATGAGTTATATTTTTGAATATCGCGTCGCATACGCCGCTATGCATATGTTCTTCAATAAAATTAAGTATCGCCCAATCGGCGTTATATACCCAATTAATAAACGCTTGCATAAGAAACCTATCTTATAAAATTAGTCTTGATCTTAGGCTCGGGACATGGCGTCTCGATACCGTTCGCTTTTCCGGCCTCGATACATTTTAAGAGCCACGCCATGTTAGTTCCAAGAACCCGCATAGTCTGAACGCCTTCTTCATCCTGAAGGACTTCTTCCGGCGCGTTGCCGTGGACCATGTTCCAGTAGTTAGAGCTTACGATAGGCATATTCTTGATCGTCGCGTACTTCTGAAGCTGATCGATGGTAGCGGTGGCTCCGCCCCTGCGGCAGCTTGCGATGAACGCGGCGGGCTTGTAATCCATATTGCTTCCTCCGGCGTAGAACATTCTGTCGAGCAGAGAGGTTATCGAACCGCAAGCGGCGGCGTAGTGCACCGGCGTTCCGAATACGAACGCGTCGGCGGTTTTAGAAGCTTCTATCGCTTTGTTTACAACGTCGTCGTCGAATACGCATTTGCCGTCGCCTTTTTTTGCGCAGCCGCCGCAGCCGATACAGCCGCGAACGTATCCCGAGCCTATCTGAAATATCTCGGTCTCTATCCCGTTCTTCTCAAGCTCCTCCGCAATTATGTTCAGCGCCGTGTATGTACATCCTTTTTGGTGCGGACTTCCGTTGATCAATAATACTTTCATAATAATAATCTCCATTCCGCCGCCCTGCGTCGGCATAATATAGTATTAAAGTTTCTCTTATCCGCAGGGCAAGGAATGATAAGAGATTATTACGCCCATGCGCGTTTCCGAGCATTCTATGCGAGGAAAATTTCGCGCGGGCAATATGATCCTGCCGGAGGCTAACGTGAAAGGAACTTTC
>CAJFTO010000040.1:0-24518 GCA_904419955.1 Candidatus Roslinia caecavium
CTGTAGCGCCCATCTGCTCCATAAGAAACCGCATCGGGACTAAGGTACGGTCGTTTTCCGTGACCGGCGGCTGATCGAAGCCGAGTATCTTGTCGTTTAACCAGACATAGGTATCTCCTTCTTGTAGATATCTGTTTATATCTTCTTTCTTTACATATGTCTCTCCATATATATCTGTCAAAGAACTTGTTATACTAATCATATTAGCATGCATTCCTTTATATTTTGTCATGTACACGCCATCTTTAGACATCCATATGCGTTTGGGTTCTCCATATACATGACCATATTCCGCCACAACAAAATATTCTCCTATCAAACTTAATCCCTGTTGTACAGCGACATCCATCGATCCTCCGCGGGTCGGATCAATATAAACATCCTCATATACGATCTCATTGGTTATCTGATCGTTATCAAAAATATAAATATTATCGCCTTTTATCGTTAGGGTTCTAATACCGTTTGACAGAGGAACATGTTCAAGGTCGCTTCGCTCCTCCCAATTTTCCAGATCAACCGATGAATATACTTTATCAATTATATCGTCAGCCGTGGCGCTCCCAACGTTTGCGCGCAAATGAGCCCTATTAGTAGTTCTTACATAATATTTTCCGTTAATATAAGACATTTCTCTGACATACTCGTCAAATTCTATTTTCTTTAAAAACTGAAAATTTTCGTCTAAAATGTATAGATGACCTCCTCCCTCGACAACTCTGTTGCTTGTAAAAATATTATCGTATATATTAGTGCGCGCCATATATACTCCGTCGGCCCACTTGATTTCATTCATATACCCTGCTCTGTTGTCGTTGACGTAACTATCGCAATCATCGTAAATTACTATCTCTCTGAAATTCACAAAATCATTTGTAAAGCAAAGCTTTTCGTCATTTCCTTCGTTTACAAAAACTAAATAGCCGTTCCCCACATTCATATATACGCTTAAGTCGGTTCTTATCTTTACATTGATGTAAGACTCTCCGTCGTTTAATTCATGTATTATACTTGCGTCGTCTACCGTAAGCGCATAAATGCAAACGCTATTCAACGAAATACACATTATGATTATCAATATAAGTATTATCTTTTTCATTTAACATACCTCCTGTTCGAGAGTCTAATATATGGGAGCGTCGACGGGAGTCGAATCGATTTTTTACGGATGTATCGTATATATGGACAACTTTAAAGGTTCGTTATTATTTAAAAGCGGCGGATCGAGTTTATAGTTTATTGATAAGCCCGCCGAAAAATATTTTATATATCATATTATAATTATATCCGAAACGGCGCGAAAGGTCAAGAAGTTTACAAGAAAAAGACAAAATTGCGACAATCGGTTTTTGAGAGTTTTCGATTTCAGGAAAAACATTTTATATTAGTTCCGCGGTTTAAAACTATTTAAAGATAAAAATATATTTCTGACCGTTTGTAAATAGGTATATATTATAAAACTATATTCTGCTGTTAAAGGAGAAAGTGTACTAAAAGTTCATTTTGCCGTGTTAGCGGAAATTACGGCGTTAATTTACAAACGGCCAAAAAAGCAAAAAACGCCTACCCCGAATAAAGGTAAGCGTCTTTGCTTAAAATTTATTATATAACTGTTTTCAGTTTTTGTCAATGATTATAATAAAAATAAAACGTTAAATTTACCGAGGTTTAAGTCGGATTTTTAGTGAAATATGTCGCCCAGTATCTCGACCAGCTTGAATTTGAATTGTACGTCAATATTCTCTGAGCCGGTCAGCAGTTCGTATTCGGACTCGGAGAGGTTCGCCTTAAGCGCGTCGAGGGTTTCCTCCGGGACGTCCGCCACGCCGTCTACGAAACACAGCGGCGGATACATCACGCACCACCAGTTATGCCCGGCGCCCTCGCCGATAACTATCCTCACCGCGCGGTAGGAGCCCTTAGGGAGGGTTATATCCCCGTATGAGATCGTGGGAAATTCAAAGATTCCGGTCTCGGCGCGCGCAGTCTCGTCCGCGCCCTGTTTTCGCAGTTCGTCGTTCGCCGTTTCGGATATTTTATCCAGATTGGCGTTAGCTATTTCAAGGGAATCGCTTGAATCGGCCGCGTGTTTGAACATATCTCCGCATTCGCTCAAGATCCGGTCGCGCACCTTTAGCTTGACGTATTGGTCGAAGTCGGAATCGCTGTCCGCAATTATATGCAGGCGGAGCACGCTTGAAGATATATGCTCCGAGGTTTCGCCCGCGTATATCGCGCTGAAGCAACCCGCGGCGATAAGCAGAGCCAGACTGAGCGCCATTATGCCGACTGCGGCACATGCGCGGCGTGAGAAGATATTTTTGAGCTTGTTTATTGCGTCTTTTAATTTATTTTGAAGCATGAACATTTAACCTCCGTTTAGTGAATAAGCATAGAATAAGACGTTCAAGCGGTAAGCCCGCTCGTTCCGCTCCGAACAAGGCGCGGAGCGGACGTATGTTGAGATCCGATCATCGGAGTTTTAAGGCCGATCGTTTGTTTGAACGCGTTCTAAAATGTTAAAATTTATTAACAGGTCAAAATAAGTGTTGGCAATCGGCGAATAAGTTATACATAATGGATATTGATTTTTTTCCAATATGTGATACAATATCTATAATAAAATGGGGTAGTTTTGAAACTATTTTCAGTATATTTCGGCGAAACGCAGCCGCGTTAGGAGGATTTCGGGAGTTTAGGGCTAAAGAGCCGGGCTCCGCTTCGGGCGTATTGATAAGGCGTTTTGATCCGTTTGCGATTTATGAGAGGAAGTAGAATATGGAAACAAAGAGTAAAATAAACGTATGCGTTATATTCGGCGGAGCTTCGAGCGAACACGAGGTCAGCAAGATGTCGGTGGTCAGCGTTTTAAACAACATCGACCGCGATAAGTACAACGTGCACACGATAATGATCTCCAAATCGGGGAACTGGTTCTATTACGACGGCGCGGTAGAGGATATCCGAGGCATAGACGATCCGGCTCAGCTCGGTCTCGACAAGGCGATCATATCCCCGGACAGCGGCGACAGATGTATTTTAAGGTTCAGAGCGGACGGCGGATATGAGAAATATCCGATAGACGTAGCGTATCCTGTCCTTCACGGCAAGTTCGGCGAGGATGGGACCATACAGGGCTTGTTTGAGATAGCGGGTCTGCCGTACGTGGGTCCGGGCGTTTTGGGCAGCGCCGTATGCATGGACAAATGCGTAGCGAAGATGTTGTTTAAGCAGGCGGGTCTGCCGCAGGCGGATTGGGTCGAACTTAAGATAAACGAGAGCCTCGATATCGAGAAGGTAGAGACCAAGCTCGGTTATCCGTGCTTCATCAAGCCGGCCAACGCGGGTTCGTCTGTCGGCATAACCAAGGCGCACGATCGGGCGGAGTTGATAGCGGGCGTAAAACGCGCGTTTGAACACGATTATAAGATATTGATAGAAGAGATGATGACCGGTACGGAGACCGAGACGGCCGTTATGGGAAATCTCGACGCGGTAGCCGCTGATTGCGTGGGCGAGATCGCTCCGGCCGCGGAGTTTTACGACTACGAGGCTAAGTATGAGGATAAAAATTCCAAACTCACGATCCCGGCGGATATGGACGCGGAGCTTGCCGAAAAGGTGAAGGAATACGCGGTCCGGGCGTATAAGGTTTGCGAGTGCAGAGGACTTTCGAGAGTTGATTTCTTCGTCGATAAGGAGACGGGAGATATTAGGCTTAACGAAATAAACACTCTGCCTGGATTTACGAATATAAGCATGTATCCAAAGCTGTGGATGGCGAGCGGGCTCAGCTATTCGGAGATAATAGACAGACTGATCGAGCTTGCGCTGAGACGCTGCGACTGAGGACGAGCGATATAGGTAGATTATATAAGGCGATAGGCGTTAGTAGATTATATAAATCGATCAATACAATTATATAACCGCAGATCGATAATACCAAAGAATTTTAAGGAGAAAAAATGGATAACAGGGCGATAGGCATATTCGATTCGGGGCTTGGCGGACTGACCTGCGTAAGAGAGGTCATGAATATCATGCCGAACGAGGATATTATTTATTTCGGCGATACGGGCAGGGTCCCGTACGGAACGCGGAGCTCGGCGACGATAGTGAAGTATGTGAGACAGGATATCAACTTTCTCAGAAAGTTTAATATAAAATTCATAATAATAGCCTGCGGCACGGCGAGCAGCGCCGCCCTGCCTCATATCACGACCGAATACGACACAGATATAATAGGAGTGGTAGAGCCGGCGTCTCGGGCGGCGGCCGCGGCGACCCGGAACAAGAGGATCGGAGTGCTCGGAACGCAGGGAACTATAAACAGCAATAAATATAAGGATAGGATATACGGCATCGACCCTGAGATAAAGGTCGTGTCCCAGGCCTGCCCGATGTTCGTGCCGGTTGTTGAGAACGGCTATGCGGACAGCGAGATAGCGGCGATACTTGCGCGCGAGTACCTAAAGCCTTTGATGGAGGCCGAAGTAGATACGATAATCCTCGGCTGCACTCATTATCCTTTGCTTAAGAACACCATACGCAAGATAGTCGGCGGCGGAGTTAAGCTGATCGATTCGGGCGCCGAGGCGGCGAAGTTCGCGCAGAGCAGGATGGCCGAAGAGGGGATACTGACCGACAGAGAAGAAAACGGGAAAGTAAGATATTACGTAAGCGATACGGTTCACGGGTTCGAGGCGATAGGCAGTCTGTTTCTGAATAGAAAGATCGTCGGACAGGTGAGCAAGATAGATATAGAGAAATATTGACAAACCGAAAAAACGGGCAACAGATCAAGAAAAAGCGAGATAAAGGGGATAGATCATGCAGGAAAACGCGCTTATTTCAATAGTGACCTCGCAGTCGATAAGCGGGGTAAAGGATAATGTGAGACTTGACACGAGAGGAAAATTTGCGATCCGCGACGGCAAGGCGTATATAATCTACAAGGAGTCTGAGATGACGGGTTACGACGACACGACCACAACGATAAAGATCTCGGACGATTGCGTGACGGTGAAGCGAAACGGCGACTATAGGAGTACGATGAAGTATAAAGAGGGGGAGATGAATCTCTGCTCGCTCCAGACTCCGTACGGAGAGATGGCCGTAGCGATAAGGACAGACGCCTTAGGTTACAGGTTCACGCCCAACGGCGGACGGCTGAGCATGGGCTACGTACTCGACGCGGATAACAGGAACGCTATCAAAAACGAGATGGATCTGATCGTTAAAACCGACGAGACCGTCAGCGAGACCGCGCTCGAACTGAGCGAGACGGTCGTGAAACAGCTTGTAGAACGCGACGTCGATGGAGTAAGGGAAAGCATCCCGCGCGAGTTCAGAAATACCGAAAGATCCGGCGAATAAGTCTTTTGATAAGACTGGCTCAGAAAAAATTATACAATACCAAAGACGGTCTTTGCGCCGTTTAAATACTGAAACAGGAGAGGAATATAAATGACTATAACCGAACAAGTTAAAGCCGAAATAACGGACATGCTGACCTCGGCGCTCAAGGCGGCGCAGGAAGCGGGCGCGTTGCCGGCGTTCGATGAAAACGACGACGCGCTGAGCGCGGCGAAGGAGAATATGAAGCTCGAGGTCCCGAAGGACAAGGCTCACGGCGATTTTGCGTGCAATATCGCGATGCTGCTGGCGAAGCCGCTTAGGATGGCTCCGGCTAAGATCGCTGCGGGGATAATAGATAATATGGAAAAAAGCGGCTCGGTGGAGAGAGTAGAGGTCGCGGGAGCGGGCTTTATAAATTTCTATTTGAACTCGAACTGGCTGTATGAGACCATGCGGGTCATAGAGGAGCAAGGACTCGATTACGGCAGAATAGACATGGGACATGGCAAAAAGGTCATGGTCGAGTTTGTCAGCGCGAATCCTACCGGACCTATGCATATGGGCAACGCCCGCGGCGGCGCCTTGGGCGACTGCCTGGCGGCGGTACTCGAACGCGCGGGCTACGACGTTACCAGGGAGTTCTATATAAACGACGCCGGAAATCAGATAGAGAAGTTCGGCAAGTCCCTAAACGCGAGATATATACAACAGCTAAAGGGCGAGGACGCGATAGAGTTCCCCGAGGACGGATATCACGGCTCGGATATTACCGACCACGCCAAGGCGTTTATCGAGCTTTACGGGGATAAATACTTAGGCGCGTCGGAAGAGGAGCGCAAGCGGGCGCTTATAGATTACGCGCTTGAGAAGAATATCGACGCCTTAAAGAGAGACCTGGAGAAGTACAGAATACATTACGACGTGTGGTTCAGAGAGAGTTCTCTGCACGAGAGCGGAGCCGTTAAAGAGGCGATAGAGAGGCTTAAGAAGAACGGCTACACCTACGAGGAGAACGGCGCGGTCTGGCTCGACTGCGAGAAGATGGGACTCGAGAAGAACGAGGTTCTCGTCCGTCAAAACGGTATCCCGACCTACTTCACGGCGGATATAGCGTATCATATAAACAAGCTCGAGACGCGGGGATACGACTGGGCGATAAATATATGGGGCGCGGATCACCACGGACACGTCGCGAGGATGAAGTCTGCGCTCGACGCGGTGGGGATAGATTCAAACAAGCTGGATATAGTGCTGATGCAGCTTGTAAGGCTTATGCAGGACGGCGAAGTCGTGCGTATGTCAAAGCGCACCGGTAAAGCGATAACCCTGACCGACCTTCTGGAAGACGTCAGCATAGACGTTGCAAGATTCTTCTTTAATATGCGGGGCGCGGGCAGTCATCTCGACTTCGATTTGGATCTTGCAAAAGAGCAGAGCAACGACAATCCGGTATTTTACGTTCAATACGCTCACGCCCGGATATGCGGTATACTCAGACTGCTCAAGGAGGAGGGCGTGGAAGTTAAGCCCTACTCCGAGATAGAGCCGGATCTGCTTAAGGAAGAGACAGAGATCGATCTGCTTAAGAAGCTGAACGATCTGCCGGAGGAGATAAAAATATCCGCGCAGACGCTCGATCCGTCTAAGATCACCAAATATGTCATCGATTTGGCGGCTTGCTTCCATGCGTTTTATAACTCCTGCAGGGTAAACGTCGAGGAACCAAAGCTGAGGGATTGTCGTCTAAAACTTATAGACAGCGTTAGGATCGTCATCGAGGGCGTTCTTAAGGCGCTTAAGATAGACGCGCCCGAGAAGATGTAACTGATAATTTATTGTTTGACAGGAGGAAAAATGAGCAAAGCGTTAGGAAGCAGATTGAGTTTATTTTTTGCAGCAGTTCTCGTATTGGCGGCGGTCGTTATCTATTCGCCGGGCGTTTCGGCGCGGTCGATAACCGAGGATCAGTATATAACGAACGTCGCGGTCTATACCGGAACGCTGTATCTTTCGGATATGGTGGAGAATAAGATCATCCTCAAAAACGTAAAACCCGTGATAGAGGACGAGCATACGCTTCAGGTGGCCGCCGATATCGAGTATACCGCGACCGATCTGTTTGCGGATAATATATACAACGACAAGGGAGAACAGCTCGACCCTGAGTCGCTGAACTGGTATCTGGATATGGACGTTAAGGTAGTCGTAGCCGAGATGAATATAGGCTATAAAGTCATGTCGGTTGTTACGCTGTAACCGTCCGGTATGGGGCGAACGCGCGCCGATATGAACGGATTTTACGTATTTTCAGACTTATATGGCGGGCTGAATAGCAGGGGTGTGTTTTGGTCCGTAGGTCAAGGCTTTTTCGCGGCGGGGCGCGCACGGCTTCGCCCGAGTCGGCTGAATATTTATATTTTGCCGCGCTTGGCTCCAAGTTTTAGTCCGCGGCATTAATATGATGACCGCGTAAATTTTTCAGGTAGATAAAAGGTGTTGTTTTAAAATTTAAATGGAGTGATTTTGATGAGATTCAGACGGATTATTTCGTTATTGCTGATTTTTGTATGCATAATAACAGTTCCGTTTTCGGCGTTTGCGGACGAGGCGCAGGAAGAAGCCGCGGCGGCCGAGAGCGAGATGACGCCGGAGGAGCTTGCTGATTACGTCGCGTATATAATCGAGTATCTCAGCGCGTACGGTTATGAGAACGCTCAGTTTACGAAGATGTACAGAGCCGTGCTGGACGCGGCGATAGAGAACGACCCGGAGCTGTACGATGAGATAATGACGGCTATTTTAAGCTCGATAGACGAGAATTCGGTGTATTATCCGAGCGGCGAGTATGCGGAGTTCGTAAACAGTCTTGAGGGTTCGGTAGGCGGCATCGGCGTGAGTTTTGTGATCGACGAAGAAGGCAGAGCCGCTATAACCGGAGTTGTGGACGGAGGAGCGGCTCAGGCGGCCGGGATCCAGGCCGGAGATATAATTTACAGCGTGGACGGCGTCGTATTAGAGAACGTCAGCACGGAAGAAGTCCAGAGTATGATCACGGGAACTATCGGGACTACGGTCAATATAGGTATCGTCAGAGACGGCGCGGCCGACGTCATATACTACGACCTGACCAGAGCCGAGATAGGCGAGAGATTGTCGGTTGCGGGAACGGTCGTCGGAACCGGCGAGGACGCGACTATGTATATAAAGATATATTCGTTCATGACGAATACATACGACCTGTTTAAGCAGGAGCTTGAGAAGGCCGACGAGCAGGGAATAAAGAATTTGATAATAGACGTGAGAGACAACGGCGGCGGATACTTGGATCAGGCGATATTGATCGCTAATTTGTTCGTTCCCAGCGGAGAGTTGATAACCAAAGAAGATCATAAGATCGACCTGCTCGACGTTGAGTTTAGATCGACTAACGAGAGAACTCAGACTTACGATATCGTTATGCTGGGCAACGAGAATTCGGCTTCGGCTTCCGAGGTATTAACCGCGGCGCTAACCGAGAACGAGCTGGCTACGCTGGTAGGTACTAAGACATACGGCAAGGGCACGGTTCAGGAGTTGGTTCCTTTAAAGGACGACGAGATGATGAAGTTTACGGTAGCGTATTATCTTACTCCGGATGGTAATAATATAGATAAAGTGGGGCTCAGCCCGGACGTATATGTGGAGAACGAGACGAAGTATCTCGACCTTAGCGAATACGGCGAGTTTGATTATACGACCGTGTATTCCGCAGGCGACAGCTCCGCGGATATTGAGCTTGCAAAGACGATTCTTTCGCTTTGGGGGCTTTACGGCGGCGAGATAAACGAGACGTACGACGAAGAACTGGCCGCGGCGGTGCAGCTGTTCCAAGCGAGTACGGGCCTGTATCCGTACGGGGTCTTGGATATAACGACCCAGCTCGAGATATATAACCAGCTTAGGTCTACGACTTATATCGAAGACAACCAGCTTGAGACCGCGCTGAATCATTTCGGGCTAAGTCTCGACGAGGAATACGCAAGCGATATGGGTTATGAATACGTCGGATAGACGGCGATATGATATACTCGCATGAAAAAAGCGGAGACTCTTTTTAGGAGCTTCTCCGCTTTATTTTTATTTGTTTTAAGCTATATATTTTCCTGCATTTCCAGCGCGTTTCTTTCTTCGTACTCCTTGTTTTGTCTTTCAAAGACGGCGGGGAGTTTTCTTATCTTAATAAAATACGCGATAATAAACAGAGCCGCCGCGCTCAGCCAGGCGATCGGGCTTGCCGCGCAGACTCCGACGTATCCGTAAAATTCGCTCCCGAAGAGACCTGCGAACAAGTCGGCCATAACGAGAGAGAGAACGATCCTCGCCGTAAGTTCGGCGAAGCTGCCGAGCAAGACTATCGTAGCGCCGCCCATTCCCTGGATGCTGTTTCTGTAAACGAAAAGAAGTCCTAACAGGAAATAGAACACTGCGGCGACGTAGAAGTAGGTCTGGGAGTAGTTTATCACCTGCGCCGCGAGAGCCGGATCTTCGGTAGTATCCATAAAGATGGTAGTAAGAGGCCCGGCGAATACGAGAACCAGGATCACGACGACCGCAGTCGCGCCGGCGACCGTGAGCGCGCATTTTCTTACGCCCTCCTTGATCCTTGCGACGTTTTGAGCTCCGTAGTTTTGACCTACGTAGGTAGCCATAGCCAGACCGAACGAGACTTGAGGCTGGGAGACGAGCTGCTCTATCTTATTAGCCGCCGTGTAGCCCGCGACAGCTACGGAGCCGAACGAGTTGAGCACGGTCTGGACGACCATCGTTCCGATTGCAATGACCGAGGTCTGAAAGGCCATCGGCACGGCCAGAGTTATATGCCGCCAAGTAAACGGGGCGGTCAATTTAAAGTCGCGCTTTTTAAGCCGCAGTATCGGAAGTTTCTTTGCGACGTAGATAACGCACAGTATCCCGGACAAAGCCTGAGCTATGATGGTTGCGAGACCCGCGCCTGCGACGCCCATATTGAAGTTCAGTATAAATACAAGGTCCAACACTATGTTTACAAGGCAGGATACGAGCAGAAAGTACAGCGGCGTCCTGCTGTCTCCGAGCGCGCGTATAACGCTTGAGATATAGTTATAAAACAGTTGGAATACTATGCCCCAGTATATAACGATTATGTAGTCGTACGCGTCGTCTATTATATTAGCCGGCGTATTCATAAGTTCCAGAAGCGGCCGCGCGGAATAGATGCTCGCGGCGGTTATCGCGACCGTCGCTATAAGCGATAAAATTATTCCCGTACCGACGCTGCGCCTTAGACCGTCCTCGTCTCCGGCGCCGAACCTTTGCGCGACGACGATGGCCAGACCGTTTGTAAAGCCCTGAGCGAAGCCGACTATCAGAAACATTATCGATCCCGCGGCTCCGACGGCCGCCAGCGCGTTCACGCTTATCGTGCGTCCCACGATTATCGAATCGACCATGTTATACAGAACCTGAAAAATATTACCTATCAGCATCGGTATGGTAAAGCCGACGATTTGTTTGAGCGGACGTCCTTTAGTCATATCCACAGTAAGTTGTTTCGCCATGAAAGCTCCTCCTTATCCGTTTGATGTTATATTTATTACGCCGTACATTAAAAGATCCGGCGAAGCGTCTAAAACAAACATTATATTTTTATACTCTTATATTCAGAGTATGTCAATACCTAAGTGAATATTTAATATTATTTAATTATAATGTAAAAAAAGTCATATGTTCGGCGCCGCTTTTTTGTTTGATCCGCTCTGTTACAGCCGCACGTATACGCGGGAGGGGACGCCGCGGTTTGTAAAAATATAGGATTATTTTAATATTTTATAAAAACTATAGAAAATCGCGGCGAACTGTGTTATAATTAAACTTATGGAGGAAGGATATATGAACGCAGTCAAACCAAAGCGAAAACTTTTCGAGTTGTCGCATTTCAATATTTTGCTGTCGATGATAGTGATATTCATACACTGCTCGTCTATTATTATGTCTGGAACGCAGATAGGAGACAGGGCGTTCGACGCGACGTTTATACCGTGGAGGCTGTCGCTCTTCGCGGTGCCGGGATTTATATTTTTAAGCGGCGTCAAGCTCTTTTATAACAGGAGCGGTAAGTTTGACTATATAAGATTTTACCGCGGACGTTTGACCAGAGTTATAATCCCGTACGCAGTGTGGGTGGCGATATATTACGTATACCTGACATATACGGGAGAAGCCATTTTTTCGTGGAGCGCTTTCGGACATAGCCTGCTCTACGGCGACTTGACGGCGCATTTCTATTTTGTGGTGATAATAGCCCAGTTTTATATACTCATGCCTGTTTGGAGATTTATTTTCAGACGCGTGACGCCGTCGGTAGCGATATTGTTTTCGGCGTTGGTCGGAATTATTTTCGGGTATGAGATAATGGAAGTATGGCTGTATTTCTTCCCGAACACAATGTTCAATTTCAGCGCCGTTATATTTACAAAGTATTTGCTATACTGGACATGCGGCTGTTATGTGGGAATGAATTATACAAGGTTCAAAGAGGCGGTCTTAAAGCGGAAAACGGCGATAACCGTATTGTTTATCCTCTGCGCCGCGCTCAATCTGTATTTGAGCTACAAGACCTACAACGTAGGCGTAAACTGGATGGAGTACGTTCAGGTAACGTATTGCCTGAGCGCTATTTTGTTTGTGTTTACGCTATACTGCAAGCTCTGCGAGCGCAGCGAAAGGATTACCAAGATAACCGATATGGTAGATTCCCAGTGTTATAATATATTCTTGTCGCACTGCCTGGTTATAATGATAGCGCAGGATTACCTTGCCTCGCTCGGTATCAGCGACCCTGTAAGGGTGTTTTGGATCGTAACGTTCGTTACGTATTCCATACCGCTTCTGTTCTGGAGCGGTTGGTATTGGATAAAAACCGGAATCGTATATCTGGAGAGATTGATCCTCGCAAGACTGAAAGGCGAGTCGCTTGAGAGCAAACCGCCTATAAATAAGCCTGAGATCGAGCGTTCGGCGCGGAAAAAGGCACCGCCGGTAAAAAACGCCCCGACTAAGACGCGGAATGGGGAAATTATGGCAAACAAAGCGCGGTAGAGCAGGAAAGCGGCGGAACGTCGTCCGGGCGGAAAATTATGCGGCGCGGAGATGAGAGAGGTTATAGAGCGGTCGCCGCGGCCGAGGTATTATATTGTAGAATTTTTATAGAAAAATTTTTAACGCGCGCTTTTACTTGATATATGCGAAAAAAGATGATATAATAAAGCAATATTATGGTTTTGAGGAGTTGGAAATATTGTTTGGATTTAAAATAGGAAAGAAATTGATCGGCGCCGCGGCGGTCGCGGCGGTTATTACCGCGGCGCTGACGGGTTGCTCGGGCGGAAGCGAACAGAGCGCGTCGCCTACGCCTTCTTCCGCGGCGGGGGCGCTTTCGGGCATAAGCGGTATTGAAGAAGGCTACGATAACTACATCAACTCGTTCGTGACCGAGATGGGCGAGTTCGTAAACGGCGAGATGGATGAAGTACTGCTGTCGGTCGGCGATATAAACGCGGACAACTATCCGGACTGGAAGGCGAAGTACCAGGACGCGCTCGAGAGAACGGAACGCTGGTACAGCGAGATAAACACGGCGCAGATGCTGGTCTCCGAGGATAGAAGCGAGGCGCATACCGAAATGATCCAGACGGTGGGCGTTATCTATAAGATATTCGAGGGGTTTTCCGATAGGGTAGCGGCTGCGGACGGCGGCGATTATAGCCAATTGACAGATATGGCGAGCGAATACAGCGAGGCGTCCGAGATAGCGCATACTCTTTGGGATCACGCGGTAGAGATAACGGTTGGCTAAGACGCGTTTTGCGGCAGGATCGGGGCGGTTCGGAGCGGATCAAAATATTTCCTGCGCGAATGCGGCGGAAAATACTTTAAATTCGCTTGAAATTTGTCCCGGTTTGGTTTATAATATATTTCTGTCCGGTATAGACGGACGGGATAACAAAGAACAAAAGGATTTATATAAAGGAGGAAACATATATGGCACAGGTAACGAAAGATACGATAATAATGGACGCGCTCAGAATGGATCCGGGAACGGCGGAATTCTTTTTGGGGATAGGTATGCACTGTCTCGGCTGTCCGTCGGCGAGCGGCGAGAGCATAGAACAGGCGTGCATGGTGCACGGCGTAGATCCGGACGAGCTGGTTGGCAAAATTAATGAGTTTTTAGCTAATAAATAAGATTTTTATTGTAATTAATCAACAATTAGCCGTCGGGCGGCAAAAAAAGTAAATATAGATGTTGACAAACAGATTGTAATTAGATATAATAGTTACCGTCTGTTTGCGCTGTTTATACGACCGGAGGATAGTAATGATACTAAATATTGAGTCGATATTAAACTACGACGGACGCAAGATACCGATAGAAGCGGAGCTTGATATTTCCGAGGACAAGCGCGACGCTTTTAAGATCGTCTCGCCGGTTAAGATAGCGGGCGAGATAGTGAACTTCGGCGGCGAGCTGGAGCTTACGCTTTCGGCCGAGACCGAACTTAGACTTGCCTGCGATCGCTGCGCGGAGGAGTACGAGCGCGGTTTTGAGTTCCAGATATTTGAAAGATTTAGACACAGGGACCAGGACGAGGCGGAAAACGATAACGAGAACCCGGAAGTAACATATTTTAGCGGCGATAGTATAGATCTATCCGATATTGTGTATTCGAATCTCATTTTGAATATGCCCGCTAAGAATTTGTGTAAGGACGATTGCAAGGGATTATGTCCGATCTGCGGCGTAAACCTCAACGACAAGACCTGCGACTGCAGCGACGAGGTAACGGATCCGAGGTTCGATATACTCGACAGTCTGGATCTGTAGAACGCGGCCGGAGCGCGGCGGAGTCGGCGGACCGACAAGGCGGCGGATTTGCTGCGGCGGAGCTATGCGGTCGGTCGGCGGCGGGATCGGTTTGCGATGAGTCGGCGTATCGCCGATGTATATTTATTATAGTAGAAAATGCAGAGCGAGTTATACGACGTATGACCGAGTCTGTTTCGAGAAGATCCTTTTTGGCGGAGGTTTCCTTCTCAATAATATATGAATAACTGTTATTATAACGAGTTGGGAAAGAGGTGTATAAAGAATGGCGGTTCCAAAGAGAAAAACGTCTAAAGCCAGAAGAGATAAGAGAAGAGCTAACTGGAAATTATCCGTACCCGGCATGGTGGCTTGTCCGCAGTGCGGCGAGTTCAAAATGCCCCACAGAGCGTGCAAAGCGTGCGGTACTTATAAGGGCAGAGAAGTAATTTCGGTTGAGTCTTAATTTCTTGACGGATTAAAAAATGATATTTTTATCCGCGGCGGATATAGTCTGCCGCGGACTTTTTTTGCCCCTGCTTGTTGACGCGGCGGGGGAGAATAGGTTATAATAACATAGAGAATAGAGATTAGCGAATAGAGATTAGGGGGTGCAATTCGCCCGTGTAATGTCGAACGCGAACGTCTGCGGAAATGGAATACGTTGTTTTCCTATTATAATGTAGCGGCCGCCGTTTTTACGCTACAGAAGTCTTTTAGGATCCTATTCGCTAATCCCTAATCTCTAATCGCTACGTTGCTATGTTGGGGGAGATGAAGTATGTCCGCTGTTATTTCCGCGGTCGTTAAAAATAGTCCGGCCGAGAGATACGGGTTAAAGGCCGGGGAGGTCATAGACCGCATAAACGGGATAGAGATAAAGGATTATTTGGATTATATGTACGCCTCCAGCGGCGAGGAGCTCCGGATAGAGCTTGCCGGGCGGGAGGTATATATTGAAAACTACGACTACGAGCCGCTTGGGATAGAGTTCGAGACCCTGCTCATCGACAGACAGCGCTCGTGTCATAACAAGTGTATATTCTGCTTTATAGACCAACTCCCGAAAGGCATGCGGAGCAGTTGCTATTTCAAGGACGACGATTACCGGCTGTCCTTTCTTCAGGGTAACTATGTCAGCATGACCAACATGAAGGACGAGGACGTGGAGCGGATCATAAAATACAACATACCGAGGATAAATATCTCGGTGCATACCACCAATCCCGAGCTTCGGGTCAAGATGCTCAATAATAAAAGAGCCGGCGAGGTTTTAGGCTATATCAAGCGTTTCGCCGACGGCGGTATGTTTATGGATATGCAGATCGTGCTGTGTCCGGGGATAAACGACGGCGCCGAGCTTGAGAGAACGCTGTCCGATCTGTCGAAGCTCAGCGGCAGTATAGAGAGTATCTCGGTCGTTCCGGTCGGCTTATCCAAGCACAGGCAGGGACTGTACGAGCTTGAAAGATATAACAAGGAGACCGCGGGCGAGGTCGTGGATATAATCGAAAAGTGGCAGAGCCGCTTTAAGGCCGAGCTGGGCAGAGAGCTCGCGTTCGCCGGGGACGAGTTTTATATCATGGCGGAGCGGGAATTTCCGGGCTACGACGAGTACCAGGGTTTCCCTCAGCTTGAGAACGGAGTCGGTATGTGCGCGTCGCTGATATACGAGTTCGGAGAGGCGCTCGAGGCGGAGAAGAATAAAAGGCCGAAGCGGAGAAAGACGATAGCGACCGGAAAGATCGCGTACGATATGATAAGTTCGCTCATGGGAAGGCTCGACGGGGATATGATAGACGTGTACGCGGTGGAGAACGACTTTTTCGGGCATAATATCACGGTCACGGGACTTATCACCGGCGGCGATATTATAAATCAGCTAAAGGGCAGAGATCTGGGCGAACAGCTCTTGATCTCCGAGTCGGCGCTGAGGCGGGGCGAGGACGTGTTTTTGGATAACACGACAGTCGGCGATGTGGAAAAGGCGCTCGGCGTCGAGGTCAGAGTCGTGCCGAACGACGGCTATGAACTGCTCGCGGCGGCGCTTGGCTGAGCGGGTCTCGGAGACGGTTTGGAGATAGAGATTCGCTGAAAATTACGGCGAGAGGCGTTATACGGATATAAGATAAAACAGGAGGTAATATATGAAACCGATAGTAGCGGTGGTCGGACGGCCTAACGTGGGCAAGTCCACGCTGTTTAATAAGATCACGGGGAAGAGGATCGCGATAATCGAGGACACCCCCGGAGTTACGCGGGACAGGATCTACGCGGACGCGGAGTGGACGGGGCGCGAGTTCACGCTGATAGACACGGGCGGTATCGAACCGGCGAGCAAGGATTCTATACTCGTTCAGATGCGCAGGCAGGCGGAGCTGGCGATAGACATGGCGGACGTCATAATCTTTATGGTGGATATCCGCGACGGAATGACGGCCGCGGACAAGGACGTGGCGGCCATGCTCCAAAAATGCGGGACTCCGGTCATTTTGGCCTGCAATAAGGTAGACCGTCCCGGCGAGCCGCCGATGGAGATGTACGAGTTCTACAACCTGGGCATAGGCGATCCGGTCCCGGTATCGTCTATCCACGGCATGGGCGTGGGCGATCTCTTGGACGAGGTGGTCGCGAAGTTCCCGGAGCAGACCGAGGACGAGGAGGACGAGGACGCGATACATGTGGCGATCGTCGGGAAGCCGAACGCCGGTAAATCGTCTCTTATAAACAAGATCCTCGGCGAGGAGAGGGTCATAGTCAGCGACGTCGCCGGCACGACCAGAGACGCGATAGACACGAACTACGAACGCGACGGCCGGAAGTACGTCTTGATAGACACTGCCGGGATGCGTAAGCGCGGCAGGATAAACGAGAACGTCGAACGCTACAGCGTTGTAAGAGCGCTCGCGGCGGTGGATAGGGCGGACGTCTGCCTGATAATGGTGGACGCGTCCGAGGGCGTGACCGAGCAGGACACCAAGATCGCCGGGTACGTGCACGAGGCCGGGAAGGCGAGCATAATAGTTATCAACAAGTGGGATCTGGTCGAGAAAGAGACCAATACCATGAAGAATTTCAGAAACCGCGTCAAGGAGAGCTTCAACTTTATGATGTACGCGCCGTCCATGTTCATCTCGGCCGCGACCGGGCAGAGGGTGAACGATCTGTTTCCCAAGATCAACGAGGTCGTGAGCGAGAACAGAAAGCGCATATCCACAGGCGTTCTAAACGACGTGATAAACGACGCCGTAGCGGCGGTGCAGCCGCCGTCGGATAAGGGCAAGCGGCTCAAGATATACTACGGAACTCAGGCGTCGGTCAAGCCGCCGACGTTCGTGCTGTTCGTTAACAACGCTCAGCTTGCGCATTATTCGTATATAAGATATTTGGAGAATCAGCTCAGGGCGAGGTTCGGCTTCGAGGGAACGCCCATAAGATTTATAATCCGCGAAAAAGGAAAGAAGGATACAACGTAGAGATTAGCGATTAGCGAATAGAGAATAGGGTGTAAAATGGGATTTTGTAACGCCTAACAGTTATGTTTGCGGAAACGGAATACTTTGTCTTCCTGTGCGGTTACGGAAACCGTTTTCACGCTACAGAAGCGTTTTGGACTTCCTAATCCCTAATCTCTAATCGCTATGTTGAGGAGGTACATATGAATTATATTTGCTTGATTGGTATATTTATTGTCGCTTACCTTATAGGGAGCGTTAGTTCGGCTATCATAGTCGGGCGGGTCATGACCGGCGAGGATATCCGAAAAAAGGGCAGCGGAAACGCCGGGGCGACGAACACGCTGAGGACGCTCGGCAAGAAGGCCGCGGCTATAGTCACGGTCTGCGACTGTCTAAAAGCGGTAGTCGCCATACTGATAGCCAAGCTTATCGCGTATCTTGCCGGTATGGACGGATACTTTAGCGACGTCGCGGTATATACCGCAGGGATCGGCGCGGTGTTGGGACATAACTTCCCGGTATATTTCGGTTTCAAAGGCGGAAAGGGAGTTTTGGTCTCGATGGTCGCGATGCTGTTCGCCGACTGGAGGATAGGTCTCGCGGTCATGATCGCCGCGATCCTGATCATGGCGGTAACGAGATACGTCTCGCTCGGCAGCGTGCTGGGCGCGGTATTGTTGGTCGTACTGGCTTTGATATTCAGACTCGGCGATACGCCTTACATAGTATTTTGCATAATATGCGCGGCTTTGGCGGTGTTTATGCACAGGGGTAATATCAAGAGACTGCTGAGCGGGACCGAGAATAAACTCGGAGCAAAAAAGACGAACTGAGAAGAGGAGCGCTGAAAGAGATGAATGACGATAATAATGGAAGAAAGAGCGCGAAGATAAGCGTTATCGGAAGCGGGAGCTGGGGAACGGCCATGGCGGTCATGCTCGCCGAAAACGGGCATAAGATAACGCTCTGGTCCTACCTCGAAAAGGAGAGAGAAGACCTCGAAAAATACAGGGAGAACAAGCCGTTCCTGCCGGGGATAAGCATACCCGAGAGCGTGATATTCACCAACAGCTTAGAGTTCTGCGCCGAGGACGCGGACATAATAATCACGGCGACGCCCTCCCACGCGATGAGGACGACCGCGAGGAATATGTCGCCGTACGTGAAAGACGGACAGCTCATACTCAATATCTCGAAAGGGCTGGAGGAGGAGACCTACTACACCATGTCCCGCGTAATCGCCGAGGAGATACCGAACTGCGAGATCGCGGTGATGTCGGGACCGAGCCACGCGGAGGAGGTGTCGCGCGGCATACCCACGACCAACGTCGTGGCCGCGAAACGGAGCGAGACCGCCGAATACATACAGGATATAATAATGAACCCCAATTTCAGGGTCTACACCAACCCGGATATCCTCGGGGTGGAGCTGGGCGGTTCGCTTAAGAACGTGATAGCGCTCTGCGCCGGGATATTGGACGGCATGGGACTCGGCGACAACACCAAGGCCGCGCTCATGACCCGCGGACTTGTGGAGATGGCCAGACTCGGCGAAGCGATGGGCGCGAAACCCGAGACCTTCAACGGTCTCTCGGGAATGGGCGACTTGATCGTGACCTGCACGAGCATGCACAGCCGAAACCGCAGAGCCGGGATACTCATAGGCAAGGGCAAGACGGTTGAGGAGGCGCAGAAAGAGGTAAAGATGGTCGTCGAGGGAGTCAAGACCTGCAAGGCGGCCAAGGAGCTGGCGGATAAGGCCGGGGTGGAGATGCCGATCGTAAGCGAGGCGTACAAGGCGCTCTTTGAGGGCATGCCCGCGCGCGAGGCGGTCGTGAACCTGATGGGCAGAGCCAAGAAGCACGAGAGCGAGAAGTCCTTCCTCGGCGCTTGAGTTCTATCCGGAGACGGGCTTATAAAAAAATTTGATAAACGCCAAAAAAAGTATTGACATATTAGAAGCATAAATATATAATATTTATTTAGTGAGGCTTTGGGATAACAGCAATGGCGCTGCCCGAAGTTACGGTTAAAATTTATTATATTGTTCAACGGTGCACAATGGGGTGTAGTCTTTTTGACTATACCCTTTTTTTGATATAATAAATCGTATGTTGTAAAAGTATGTGAATTTTACATATTGATATTGCGGATTGTTTATGATAAAATTCATAGCTGGACAGATATAAAACAGCGATAAGGATAGAGAAAGTGTACTAAGCTATCCTCATAAACTTATGGAGGTGTAATAATTGTATAAGATCGTTAGAAAAGAGGTTTTAAACCCGACCGTATCGCTTATCGAGGTCGAGGCTCCGTATATAGCTAAAAAAGCCGAGCCGGGGCAGTTTATAATACTCAGAGTAGACGAGCGCGGAGAACGCGTTCCCTTTACCATCGCCGATTTCGACAGGGAAAAGGGGACCGTTACGATAATTTTCCAGGTGGTCGGCGAGACGACCGAGCTATTAAACGAACTTCAGGAGGGCGACAGCCTTCAGGATTTCGTGGGTCCTTTGGGCGTGGCGTCGCATTTTGAAGACGTTAAAAACGTCGCCGTCATCGGCGGCGGACTGGGTACCGCCATCGCGTATCCGCAGGCTAAAAAGCTTCACGGTATGGGAGTCCGGGTCGATATGATAAACGGCTTTAGGAATAAGGACTTGATAATAATAGAGGATCTATGTAAGGACGCCTGCACGAATCTATATACCATGACCGACGACGGCTCGAACGGCAATAAAGGATTCGTCACCGCGAAGCTCGAGGAGCTTATAGAGGCGGGGAACAAGTACGATCTTGTGGTCGCGATAGGTCCGCTCGTTATGATGAAGGCGGTCTGCGACCTTACTAAGAAATACGATATAAAGACGATAGTCAGCATGAACCCGATAATGATAGACGGAACGGGAATGTGCGGCGGCTGCCGCGTGACGGTTGGCGGCGAGACCAAGTTCGCGTGCGTGGACGGACCCGATTTTGACGGACACCAGGTCGATTTCGACCAGGCGATACTGCGTTCGAGAATGTTCAAGACGCAGGAGGACAGGGCGCGCAAGGAGCACAGATGCAGATTGGAGGGGATGAACAATGCCTAATATGTCGCTTGAAAAGGTAAAGATGCCGGAACAGGATCCGAATATAAGAAACAAGAACTTTGAAGAGGTCGCGACGGGTTACACCGAAGAGATGGCGATCGAGGAGGCGACGCGCTGCTTGAATTGCAAGCATAAGCCGTGCATGAAGGGCTGCCCGGTAATGGTTCAGATACCCGACTTTATCAAGCTGGTAGCGGAGGGCAAGTTCGCCGAGGCTTATCATAAGATACAGGAGACCAGCTCGCTTCCGGCAGTCTGCGGACGCGTATGTCCTCAGGAGAGCCAGTGCGAGAAATTCTGCGTAAGAGGCGTCAAGGGCGAGCCGGTGGCTATAGGCAGGCTCGAGAGGTTCGTGGCGGACTGGTTTATGAAAAACTGCTGCGAAACGCTTTCCAAGGCCGAGCCGAACGGGATGAAGGTCGCGATAGTAGGAGCGGGTCCGTCGGGACTCACCTGCGCCGGAGACCTGGCGAAGCTGGGTTATAAGGTGACGGTGTTCGAGGCGTTCCATACGCCGGGCGGCGTGCTGGTATACGGTATACCGGAGTTCCGTCTGCCTAAGGACATAGTTAAAAAGGAAGTCGATAAGCTCAAGGAGCTCGGCGTCGAGATAATGACCAACATGGTAATAGGCAAAGTCCTGTCGGTCGACGAGCTGCTAAACGAGGAGGGCTTCGACGCGGTGTTTATAGGAACGGGCGCCGGACTTCCGAGCTTTATGAAGATAGACGGCGAGAACTTAAACGGCGTATATTCGGCGAACGAGTTCTTGACCCGTATCAACTTGATGAAGGCGTATAAATATCCCGAATACGACACGCCGATATTCGTAGGCGACAACGTAGTGGTCGTGGGCGGCGGCAACGTGGCGATGGACGCCGCGAGGTCGGCTAAGCGTCTCGGCGCTAAGCACGTTTACATAGTATACAGAAGAAGCGAAGAGGAGATGCCCGCGAGACTCGAGGAGATACATCACGCGAAGGAAGAGGGTATCGAGTTCAAGCTGCTCAACAACCCGGTTAGGATACTGGGAACCGAAGACGGCTGGGTGGATAAGGTCGAGTGTATCAGAATGGAACTCGGCGAACCCGACGCGTCGGGCAGACGCAGACCGGTTCCGGTAGAAGGGTCGGAGTTCACACTGGACGCGGACTCGGTGGTCATAGCGATAGGCCAGACGCCTAACCCGCTTATCAAGAACACAACGCCCGACCTCGAGACCAACAAATGGGGCTGTATCGTCGCTAAGGAAGAGACCGGCGAGACCAGCAAGCAGGGCGTATACGCAGGCGGCGACGTCGTGACAGGCGCGGCTACGGTTATTCTCGCGATGGGCGCGGGCAAGACCGCGGCGGCTTCTATCGACGAATATCTTAAGAATAAGAAGAAATAGTCTTGAGAAGAGTTCTTAAGAAAAATCGTCTCGAGAAACGGTTTTTAGGAATCGTCTTGAGAATAGGTTGTCTTAAAAATAAATAGACGCGAACGTCCAAGCCAATAGCGGCGGGAGTTTGCTATTGGCGGCAGGATTAATTAAAACAACAAAAGATAATCAGTCTGCTGATATATTTTAATCCGTAAAAAATTAAATTATATTATATATAAAGGAGAAGTGAAAGAAAATGGCTATTACAAACAGTTATTTAAAAGGCGTTTTCGAGCAGGTGCAGAAGAGAAACGCTAACGAACCCGAGTTTTTACAGGCGGTAGAAGAGGTATTGGAATCTCTCGAGCCGGTAATCGAAGTTCATCCGGAATACGAGGCGGCGGGTCTTATCGAGAGACTCGTAGAGCCTGAGAGAGTTATATCTTTCAGAGTTCCGTGGGTTGACGACAACGGCAAGACTCAGGTAAACAGAGGTTTCAGAGTACAGTTCAACAGCGCTATCGGTCCCTACAAGGGCGGACTCAGATTCCATCCTTCGGTATACCAGGGCATAATCAAGTTCCTGGGCTTCGAGCAGATATTCAAGAACTCGCTCACAGGTCTGCCGATCGGCGGCGGTAAGGGCGGAAGCGATTTCGATCCCAAGGGCAAGTCGGACGCTGAAGTAATGAGATTCTGTCAGAGCTTCATGACCGAGCTTTCAAAGCACATCGGCGCGGACACGGACGTTCCGGCAGGCGATATCGGCGTAGGCGGCAGAGAAATCGGATTTATGTTCGGTCAGTATAAGAGACTCAGAAACGAGTTCACAGGCGTGCTCACCGGTAAGGGTCTCACATACGGCGGTTCGCTCGCTCGTACCGAGGCTACCGGTTACGGACTTTGCTACTTCACGGACGCTATGCTGAAAGACAACGGCAAGTCGTTCGAGGGCGCGACGGTAGTTATTTCCGGTTCGGGTAACGTCGCTATCTACGCAACCGAGAAGGCTACTCAGCTCGGCGGCAAGGTAGTTGCGCTTTCGGATTCAAACGGATATGTTTACGACAAAAACGGTATCGACCTCGCTTGCGTAAAGCAGCTTAAAGAAGTAGAGAGAAAGAGAATCAAAGAGTACGTAGCTACTCATCCGGATGCGGAGTATCACGAAGGCTGCGCGGGTATCTGGACGATCCCCTGCGATATCGCTCTTCCGTGCGCTACTCAGAACGAGCTGGACGAAGAGGCCGCTAAGACTCTGGTTAAGAACGGCTGCTTCGCTGTAGCCGAGGGCGCTAACATGCCGTCCACGCCCGAGGCGGTATCGGTATTCCTCGAAAACGGCGTTCTGTTCGGGCCCGCAAAGGCGGCTAACGCAGGCGGCGTAGCTACCTCGGCGCTCGAGATGAGCCAGAACAGCATGAGATATTCATGGACGTTCGAAGAAGTAGACGCTAAGCTCAAGGACATCATGGAAGACATCTACGCAAAATCCAGCGCGGCCGCTAAAGAATACGGTCACGAGGGCAACTACGTAATGGGCGCTAACATCGCGGGCTTCAAGAAGGTCGCGGACACCATGATGGCTCAGGGCATCGTTTAAGTTTAGCCGAATCCTAATTTAGTAAATAAATAAAATCAAAATGAAGGTCTCCCGTTCGCCAACGCTTTGCGTTTGGCGGGCGGGGGTTTTCTTATTTGGAATAAAAGCGGGAGACGGCCTTTTAGCCTAATCTTTAGCGGGTCGAATGAGCGGGTCTGTCGGCTGAAAAAATTTATTGTAAAATTCCAAACGGCGCTTGACATTATATAAATGTCGGCGTATAATATAATTGAATTATCGGTTAGCCAAAAGTAAGCGCGGCGGTTCTCGACAGTGGGAGCGGCCGCGTTGCTTTAACGCAGGATGATAGGATGAGTAGTAGGGATAAAAAGCGTTTTTGGCGCCTAACGCATTCGAATGTTATATAGAGTGAAAATCGTGTATGAACGACAACGAACGCCGCCCGGTGGGGAAAAGAAATATGATAAGCAGATTAGCCAAGCATGGAGTTGGGCATAGGAAGAAATACTGCGGTTATCCATGCTACATATATATAAAACCGAGAAGTAAATTCCTGCTGGATGTTGAAGAACTTGATTGCGCGTATTCACCCGAATCATTTGAAAATATAGAATAATATAATCATTAGAGCGGCTAAATAACCGCTCTTTTTATATTATATAGTTATCTATGTCACTTTTCCTGTACTAAATACTATCACGCGAAAAAAAGTCCCTAAAAAAACAACGTTTTCACGGGCTTCCCGGAATTTTAGGGAGTTTTCAAAATTTTTCCATTATTACGATTGCATTAA
>CAJFTO010000040.1:24537-62853 GCA_904419955.1 Candidatus Roslinia caecavium
TTTTTCCATTATTACGATTGCATTAAACGTCGCATATGTCAGTGACGTCTCTTTTTGTTTAGGGAGATTTCAAACGGTTTTAGGGAAGTTTTAGGGAGTGTTTTTTGGCAAAAGTCCCTAGCGAAAACAACGTTTTCACGGTAGTTTGCAAGCTCCGTGGGGAGAAAAGAGATATTTTTTTTAATACTATAAAATAAAAATAAAAAAATAATAAATATATATAATAAAAAAATATATAAAAGAATAGGAAAAAAAGTCCCTAAACTTGACTTAACGGAGTTTTTGGGATAATAGGCGAATAGCGAATAGCGAATAGAGAGTAGGCGGTAAAATTTGCTTGTATAACGCCTAAGCAGTTATGTTTGCGGAAGTGGAATATTCTGTAAAGGAATTGTAAATTGACGGATGACGTCGAATGATATATAATTATCGTTAGCAGAAATCGGAACTTAGCGGTTATCCTCTCTACTCCTTAAAGAAGAGAGGCGTTATCCCACATAATGACGGGTGATAATTGCTTATGAAATTATTCTTTCGAGTACTTATACTCGTTGTTATATTTCTCATAGTTTTCACTATGAAAGCAATATAGCCGCCGGAAATCCAAAAAGCGGCGACTATATTAATCGTTGTTAAACAAGGATAACCGTTAAACAGTTCCCTTTCTGCTTTTATTATACATCAAAATCTTTAAATAGTCAACATAGTTTTTAGGATAATAGGAATTAGGATTTAGCGGCTAAAATTCGCCCGCGCAACGCTAAGCGGCTACGCAAGCGAAATGATACTCCGTTTTCCTAAACGGCTTAAGAAGCCGCATAGACGGCGGCAGGAGCCGTTTTCGGCTCCTATTCGCTAATCTCTATCGCCGATATCTACGCTAGGGCCGCGGACAACAGTTTGTTGACTACGCCGGGGTCGCCTTTGCCTTTCAGTTCCTTCATGCATTGACCCATCAGGAAACCGATCGCCTTTTTGTTTCCGGACTTATAGTCGTCTACCGCCTGAGGATTGTTTTCTATAACCTTATCGACTATCTCCTTGACCAAGCCCTCGTCGCTGACCTGTTCGAGGTTGTTGTCCTTGACGTATTTTGCGACGTCTAAGTCCTCTTTGAACGCGATCGCGAAGATCTCTTTCGCCTTGTTTCGGTTTATGGTCTTTTTCTCGACCAACTCGATCAGAGTAGCCAGCGCCTTGGGCGTAAGTTTCATATCCTTAGTCTCCGCGTCGTTTTCGCCGAGCAGGCGCATGAGCTCGCCCATGATCCAGTTTGAGACTTCCTTCGGCTTGCCGCATATAGCGGTCGTCTCCTCGAAGAAGTCGGCCAGCGCTTTCTGGGTCGTTATGATTCCCGCGTCGTATTCGGGCAGGCCGAACTCGCTTACGTATCTCGCTCTCTTAGCGTCCGCAAATTCGGGCAGGGAAGCGAGGTTTGCGTTATACCAATCGTCGTCGATCTCTATCGGCGGGATATCCGGCTCGGGGAAGTACCTGTAGTCCTCGGCGTTCTCCTTGCTCCGCATCGCGTAGCTCTTGTCCTTGTTGTCGTCCCATCTGCGGGTCTCCTGGACCACCTTACCGCCGCGCTCTATCACGTCTATCTGTCGCTTCGCCTCGTAGTTTATCGCTTTCGCAATCGCCTTGAACGAGTTGAGGTTCTTCATCTCCGTCCTCGTTCCGAACTCTTCCGAGCCCGCCTGTCTTACCGACAGGTTGACGTCGGCGCGCATCGAGCCCTCCTGCATTTTACAGTCGGACACGCCTAAGTATTCGAGCGTGGATTTGAGCTTTTCAAGATACGCTATGACCTCGTCCGCGCTCCTGAAATCGGGTTCGCTGACTATCTCTATAAGCGGGACCCCGCAGCGGTTGTAGTCGCACTTAGTCTCGTCGTTGAAGTCGTCGTGGATCAGCTTGCCCGCGTCTTCTTCCATGTGTATCTCGTGGATACGTATATCTTTTTTTATTCCGTCTACCTCGATCGGAACGCGGCCGTTTCTGCATATAGGCAGATACAGCTGCGATATCTGATACGCCTTGGGCAGGTCGGGGTAGAAATAGTTCTTTCTGTCGAATTTATTGTATCTCGTTATTTCGCAATTGAGCGCCATTCCCGCCTTCATAGCGTAGTTGACCACCTGCTTGTTGACCACGGGCAGAGTACCCGGCATACCCGTGCAGATCGGACAGCAGTGCGTGTTTGGTTCGCCCCCGAACTCGGTCGTGCACGAACAGAATATTTTAGATTTGGTCGCGAGCTCGACGTGGACCTCGAGACCCATTACAGTTTCCCATGCCATAGTCCTATACCTCCTTACCCGTCGCGTCCGGCGTCTGTTTATGATACTCGGTCAGCTGTTGATACGCGTGCGCGGCGTTTAATATCTTAGCGTCGCTCAGAGGCGCGCCGACGAGCTGAGCGCCTATCGGCATACCGTTTCCGTCGAAGCCGCAGGGAACGGATATCCCCGGCAGTCCCGCGAGGTTTACCGAGACGGTGTATATATCCGAAAGATACGTCTTGAGCGGATTGTCAAGGCTCTCGCCAAGCTTCGGCGCGGTAGTCGGAGCGGCCGGGAAGAGTACGATATCGTATTTCTCGAACGCCTCGTCGAACGCGCGTTTGATCAGCGCCTTGACCTGGAGCGCCTTTTTGTAATATGCGTCGTAGTAACCGGTCGAAAGCGCGAAGGCGCCGAGCATGATCCTCCTCTTTACCTCGTCGCCGAAGCCCTCGCTCCTGGTTGCCATATACAGGTCGGTAAGATCCTCGAATTCCTCGGCTCTAAAGCCGTACTTGACCCCGTCGAAGCGGGAGAGGTTGGAACTCGCCTCCGCCGCGGCTATTATATAATAGGTAGGCACCGCGTAATCGATTATCGGCATGTCGAATTCTTCTACTTCGGCGCCATTACTCTTCAGCGTCTCGGCGACGCCGAGCACGGCGCTCTTTACGTCCTTGTCCAGTCCGTCGCCGTAGCATTGGGTCGGGATACCTATCTTGAGTCCGCCGACCTCTCCGGTCAGCGAATCGAAATACTTAGGGTGTTCGTAGTCGAGGGAGGTTCCGTCCATCTCGTCTCTGCCGCAGATAACGTCTAAGATAGCCGCGCAGTCGGCGGCGTCTTTCGCGACCGGACCTATCTGGTCGAGCGAGGAGGCGTAGGCTATAAGCCCGTATCTTGAAACGGCGCCGTAGGTCGGCTTAAATCCGGTGACTCCGCAGAACGAAGCGGGCTGCCTTATACTGCCGCCGGTGTCCGAACCGAGCGCGCATACGGCTTCTCCCGCGGCTACGGCCGCCGCGGCTCCGCTCGACGAACCGCCCGGAACCCTGCTCGTATCCCACGGGTTTTTGGTCGGCTCATAGTAAGAGGTCTCTCCGGCGCTGCCCATCGCGAATTCGTCCATGTTGAGCTTGCCGACGATCACCGCGCCCGCCTCGTTTAGCTTGTCTATTACGGTCGCGTTATACGGCGGCTTGAAATCGCCGAGTATCTTCGACGCGCAGGTAGTCTTTATACCCTTGGTCGAAATATTATCCTTGATCGCGATCGGTACTCCCGCGAGGGGGGAGGTATATTTACCGGAGTCGATACCCCGCTGCACCTCGTTGGCGCGAGCTAAGGCCTCCTCCTTGAGTACTGTTATATAGGCGTTTATTTCGCCGTCTTTTTGCTCGATACTCTCGAGCGCCGCCTCTACGGCTTCTTTAACGGTCAGCTCTCCGGCCTTGATCTTGGCGCCGAGCTCGACCGCAGTTAAATTTGAAATATCCATATCTATCTTGCAACGTAGAGATTAGGGATTAGTGATTAGCGATTAGGAAGTCCAAAACGCCTCTGTAACCGTTTAAACGGTTTCTTAAGCCGTATATGAAAATGAAGTGTTCCAATTCCGCCGACATAGCCGTCGGGCGTCAAAGAAAGGAATTTTACCCTCTATTCGCTATTCTCTGATCGCTATTCGCTACGTTATTCTCCTTCTTTAAATTTTATTCCACCGTCTTCGGTACGATTATCGCCTCTTCGTCAGATTTAGGCGCGTTTTTAAGCAGTTCGGCTCTGTCGGCCGACGGTTTTACGACGTCTTCGCGGAACACGTTCTTGACCGCGAACGCGTGCGACATCGGTTCTATGCCCTCGGTGTCGAGGTTGTTCAGCACGTCCATGTAGTTGATTATCTCGCCGAGATCCTTTTGGAGTGCCGCGGTCTGACTCTCGTCCAGCTTGAGCCGCGCCAGCGAAGCGACATATTCAACCATGTCTTTTGTAATTTCCATAGTCTATCACTCTTTCTGTTTATTGGTTAAGATACGCGCGGAAGCCCGCGTTTATCTATTTTAATATAATTGTAATAATTATAGCAAACGCGCGTTTTTTTGTCAACCGTATTTGTCTTTTAAGCGGAATGCGTAACCTAAATAAAAAATTAGTGACAAGACGGGATCGTTATGATATAATAACTTTCATACGATCAATTTACGGAGCGATACGAATGAGATTAAAAAGTATAGAGATGCAGGGCTTTAAGTCGTTCGCCGATAAGATATACCTCGATTTCAACTCGGGGATAACGGCGATAGTCGGACCCAACGGCTCGGGGAAGAGCAATATATCGGACGCGATACGCTGGGTCATGGGCGAGCAGAGCGTAAAGTCGCTGCGAGGCAGTAAGATGGAGGACGTCATCTTTGCGGGAACAGAGTCGAGAAAGGCGCTCGGCTTCGCGGAGGTCACGCTCAGTCTCGACAACGAGGACGGGTATTTCGAACTTGATTTTCCGGAGATCGCCGTCACAAGGCGGGTATACCGCAGCGGGGAGAGCGAGTATTACATAAACAAGACCAACTGCAGGCTCAAGGATATACACGAGCTGTTTATGGATACCGGGCTCGGCCGGGACGGATATTCGATAATAGGTCAGGGTCAGATAGATAATATACTGAGCACAAAATCCGAGGACAGGCGTCAGATATTCGAAGAGGCGGCCGGGATATCGAAGTATAAGTACAGAAAGACCGAGGCCGAAAAAAAGTTGGCTCAGGCGAACGATAATATAACGAGGGTCGAGGATATTTTAAGCGAACTCTCCTCACAGCTCGAGCCGCTTAAAAAGCAGTCCGAGAAGGCGAGGAAATACCTGGTTTACAGGGACGAGATGAAGGATCTGGAGATCGGAGTTTCGATCGTAAACACTGAGCGAATAAGGTCGGATATCGAAAAGATAAAGGCCGACATAGCCGTCTACTCGGCGCAGATCGCCGATATCAAGGCCGAGCTTTCGGAGTCCGACAAAAGGATAGAGAAACTCTACGAGGAAGGCGGCGAGCTGGACAACAGGATAGAGGAGTCGAGACAGAGGGAAAAGGATATTACGGCCGAGATAAACGAGCTGGAGAACAGGATAAATCTTACCAAAAGCGATATAGAGCACAGTTTTAGCAGTATCGAAAGGATAAATAAAGAGTACGAGCTCGCGTTGGAGAGTATAAATTCGGTCGACAGCCGTATACTAAGCTACCAAAACGAGCTTAAGGAACTCGATAAGCAGAATAGGGAAGCGGACGAGGAGATACAAAAGCTCAGCGACAGCGCCGGAACGGCCGAGAGCGACGCGAGCGCCAAGAGCGAGGAGCTGGAGAGGATCAGGAGCCGCGCCGCGGACTGCGTATCGAGGATAAACGCCTTAAAAAGCGGCGTAGAAAACCTTAGCGCGCTAAAGGATAGCTTTGCGAAGAGAAAAGAAGCGGTGGAGAGCGAGCTGAGTCTCAGAGACGACGACAGCGCGGAGCTTGAGGAGAGGCTTAAGGAGCTTGAAAACGGGCTTTTAGAGAAAGAGGATATTATAAATTCGCTCCGAGACGCGACCAACGAGCTTGAAGAGAAATACGGAGCGGGAGAGGCGAGACTTCAAAAGCTGAACTCGGATAAGAACAAGAATACCGCTCTGCTCGGCAGTATAACATCTAAGCTTAAAATGCTGAAGGACATGGAGCGCGATTACGAGGGCTACAGCAAGGGCGTTAAGAGCGTTATGACCGCCCACGACGGCGGCAGGCTCGGCGGCGCGGCTATCCACGGTCCGCTGTCTCAGCTTATCAAGACGGACAAGGAATATATTACCGCGATAGAGACGGCGCTCGCCGGAGCGGGGCAGAATATAATCACGGATAACGCCGAGGACGCCAAGAAGGCGATAGCCTACCTAAAAAAGAGGAGCCTAGGCAGGGCGACGTTTTTGCCGATAGACACGATAAGACCGAGGAGCTTTAACAGTTCCCGCGCCGAGGGCCTCGCCGGATATATCTCCACCGCGGACAAGCTTGTAAGATGCGACGAGAGATACAGAGATATAGTAAGTAACGTTTTAGGCGCGACGGTGATCGCGGACAATATCGACAACGCCGTAGAGATGGGAAAGCGCACCGGGAACAAGTTTAGGATCGTGACCCTCGGCGGCGACGAGATACGCGCCGGGGGAGCTATGACCGGCGGAAGCGTGGTAAGGACGGTCGGGGCGCTCTCCCGATCCAACGAGATCGAGGAACTTCAGCGAAAGGCGGCCGCGGGAGAAAAGGAGATAGCCGCCCAGACCGAGGAGATAAAACGGATAGGCGCTAAGACCGCGGCGATCATGGAGGATATAAAGAACAACAACGACAAGCTGTCGGCGTACAACGACGAGCTGATACGTATGAGTTCGGACAAGGAGCATTGCAAGCAGCAGCTTGAGACGATCAAAGGCGGACGGGCGAGGCTGGATGACGAACGCAGAGACATCCTGGAGAATCTTAGCGGGATAGACGCGGATACGAAAAAGAAGAACGACGAGATAGAGGAGCTTAGCGAGTCCCTTGCGAAGCTTGAGAAACAGGCCGAGGAGGAGCAGAAGAGATACGCCGACCTCACCGGCCGCAGCGAGAGCCTCGCGAAGCGGCTGACCGAGCTGAGCATCAGCAAGAACGTCATTTTGAAAGATATCGAGCTTAAAACGACTCAGGTCGGACAGCTCAATAACGAGAAGAGCGGTATGCTCGGCGGCAACCGGGATAGACAGAACGAGATAGAAGAACTGAGGAAGAATATAGAGGAGTTTAAAGAGAAAGCGGAGCGGCTCAAAGAGGACGTAAAGGGCAAGAACGCGGAACTTGAAGCGGGCAAGTCGGGACTCGGCGAGCTTATCCTCTTAAAGCGCAAGGGCGAGGACGAGGTAAGGTTCATACAGGAGAGCACCAAGCAGACCCGAGAGACCATGTACGATCTGAGCCAGAAGAACTCCAAAGCGGAGTCGCGGCTCGAGCGGCAGGAGGAGGAGCTTGAGAAGATAATCACACGGCTATGGGACGAGTACGAGCTAACGTTCAGCGAGGCCGCGGAGTACGCCAAAAGCAGAAGCGGCGAGGACTTTGATTTCTCGGCCGCGAGCGCGAGGATAAAGGAGCTGAGGGCTTCGATACGGGCTTTGGGAAATATCAATATCGATTCGATAGAGGAATATAAAAACGTCAAAGAGCGGTATGATTTCCTGACGGTCCAGATAGACGACCTTGAAAAGTCGAGGAAGGAACTTGAGAAAGTTATCTCGGATATGCTTTCGATCATGAAGACTCAGTTCGCGGAGCAGTTCAAGATAATAAATACAAACTTCAGCAGAGTATTCGGCGAGCTGTTCGGCGGCGGCAAGGCGGAGCTGACGCTCGTCGATCCCGACAACGTGCTCGAGAGCGGTATAGAGATAGAGGCGCAGCCGCCCGGCAAGAAACTCCAGAGCCTGACTCTGCTCTCGGGCGGAGAGAGGGCGTTTACGGCTATCGCGCTGTTGTTCGCGATCCTGGACGTCAGACCGACGCCATTTTGCATACTTGACGAGATAGAGGCGGCGCTCGACGACGTAAACGTCTACAGGTTCGCCGAATATCTCAAAAATTACAGCGAGACGACCCAGTTCATCGTCGTGACCCACAGAAGGGGAACCATGGAGGCGGCCAATATCCTCTACGGCGTGACGATGCAGGAAAAGGGAATATCAAAAGTATTGGCGCTTAATATAGACGAGGTGGTAGAATAATGGGAATTTTCAGTAAATTAAAACAGAGTCTTACAAAGACCAAGGAATCGATAAGCGAGAAGTTCGACAATGTGATCAAGGTATTTAAAAAGGTGGACGAGGAGCTGTTTGAAGAGCTTGAAGAGCAGCTCATAATGGCGGACGTCGGAGTCAATACGTCCATGGAGATAACCGAGCGGCTGAGAGAGGCGGCGAAGGAGAAGAAGATAGTGGACAGCTACGCCTTAAAGGGCGAACTCAACTCGATAATGCGGGATATCCTGACCGAGGGGACCGATTGTAAAATACACCTCGAGGGCAAGCCCGCGGTCATAATGGTGATAGGCGTAAACGGCGTGGGGAAGACGACGTCGATCGGCAAGATCGCGAATATGTACGCCAAACAGGGCAAGAAGGTAATAGTCGCGGCGGCGGACACCTTCAGAGCCGCGGCGATAGAACAGCTTGAGATATGGGCTCAGAGAGCCGGAGTGGATATAATAAAGCATCAGGACGGCTCGGATCCGGCTTCGGTCATATTCGACGCGGTAAACGCCGCTAAGGCGAGGGGAGCCGACCTGGTGCTCTGCGACACTGCGGGCAGACTCCATAACAAGAAGAATCTGATGGACGAGCTTAAGAAGATATACAGGATCTTAGATAGAGAGCTTCCGGATTCGAGCAAGGAGGTCTTGCTCGTGCTCGACGCGACCACCGGCCAGAACGCGGTGCAGCAGGCGATACAGTTCAAGGAGGCCGCCGATATAACGGGGATCATGCTGACCAAGCTCGACGGCACCGCCAAAGGCGGGATAGTTCTCGCGATCAAGAACGATTACGACATCCCGGTAAAACTGGTCGGCGTCGGAGAAGGCGTGGACGATATCGAGGAGTTCGATCCGATCGAGTTCGTGGACGCGATAGTCGAGGTGGACGAGAAGAACGAGCTCGAGTCTGAGGAGGCCTGATTAATTGGGAATATGTAAAACGGGGTATAAATGAATTATTATGAATAATCATTCTTTACGCCGGATTTTTAGACGTGGATTTGGAAGATATTTATAAACATATAAGTTTTTTGTTAAAAAAGCTTGCAAATTAAAAATGTTTGTGGTATCATATGGTGGTTGAAATCGGATAGTCCTCTGCCGCAAGTCGTCGGATAGGGTTTCGGCGGCGAATAAATCTCAAACCGGCGGTATGAATATCTTTGGAAGGAAAGGATAAAAAATGGATATTTTACAGCAGATCACACAGGAACAGATCAGAACGGACCTGCCGCAGCTCAACATCGGCGATACGGTAAAGGTTTACGTAAAGGTAAAAGAGGGAACGAGAGAGAGAATACAGATGTTCGAAGGTACTATCATCAAGAAGAACCACGGCGGCATCCAGGAGACCTTTACAGTAAGACGTATTTCTTACGGCGTAGGAGTCGAGAGAACCTTCCCGGTTAACTCGCCTAAGATAGACCGTATAGAAGTGGTAAGACACGGTAAAGTAAGACGCGCTAAACTCTACTATCTGCGCGACAGAGTCGGTAAAGCGGCTAAGGTTAAGGAAAAGCTTAAATAAGGAACTTGTAGTGGTGGTTATGATTGCGTAATCACCACTATTTAGCATTATGAATCATTCATAATTGCGTTTTGTGTCACTGGAGTTAAGTTTAAGTATTGTGATTGCCGATAGTATGATTGGTTACAATATTAAGGAGGATGAAACTTGTGGCAAACGATAGAGACAGAGAAAATAAGAGGATAGACGATCTGTTCGGCGGCGGAGGCGCGTCGGGGTCGTCTCAGCCTATGAACGTCAGCGAACAGACCGACGCGATGCTCAGAGAGATCGAGGAGCGAAGAGCGCGTCGGGCGGCGCGGCAGAGAGAGCTTGCCGAACAGGTCAGAGCCGAAGAGGAAGCGGCGAAAAGACGCCGCGAACGCGCTCAGGAGCTTGCGGGTAAGGTAGGCGGCGCGTCGGAGCCTAAGCCCGGCGTAGTCAATTCAAAGGACGTCAGAATGCCGAGAGTCCAAAACGCCAAGCCGGAGACCGGCAGTATTCCGATAATCAGACAGGAAGTCTCGGGCGGCGCGGGCATGAGCGGCGCGGCGGCGGGCGGAAATACCGCGGCCGGGAGACCGGCGCCAAAGCCGAGGGCTAAGGTTAAGGCCAGCGACACCGCGAGGATACCTAAAGTAAACGAGGCCGAGCTGAAGAGAACTGCCGAAGCTGAACGGAGCGCAAGAGCCGCGCGGCCGGCGGGAGAGCAAAAGAGGGCGTCGTCAGGGATCGGACGCGGGGAGAGCGCCGATCGCCGAAGACAGAGAGACAGAAAATCTAATAATGGCGGAAGGAAAGATATGAGAAAAGAAAAAGTAAATTGGGTAAAGGAGCTGCGTGATTGGGTGATAGCGATAGCTATAGCCGTTATCGTCGCTTTGCTTATAAGGAACTTTGTGTTTACGCTTGTAACGGTCGAGGGCAGATCAATGGAGCCTTCCCTCTCAAGCGGCGACAGGCTTTATGTAAACAGGTTGTTTTATAGTCCGCAGAAGGGCGACGTCGTGATCTTCAGACCGGCGAGCGATCCGGATCGTCCGTACGTTAAGCGCGTGATAGCTACCGAGGGCGATACGATATACATCGATTTCGAGACGGGCGACGTATACGTCAACGACGAGATAATAGACGAGCCGTATATAAACAATCCGACCACAAGAACGGGTTCGTATATCATGGAGCTTATAGCTAACGGACAATACAGCAGAGAAAATCCGATAGTTATCGAAGAGGGACATATGTTCGTAATGGGAGATAACAGGAATAACAGTACGGACAGCCGCATAATAGGTCAGATACCGGAGGACGAGATCATAGGCGGAGCGGTATTCAGATTCTGGCCGCTCAATAAGTTCGGTTCGGTATCATACGACGAGGCGGCGCTTATACTCGACGACGAGACCAAGACGGCGCTCGAGGACGCCGCGCAGGACGAATCGAGATTTATGTAGAATAAGCTGAGGCGCCTCGCGGCCGCAAAAAATATATTCCGCGACCGCAAGAACGAGCGTCGACAGACATATGGTCGCGACTCTTTAGTATATGAGCCGCGGCCTTAATAATATATGCGCCGCGCATAATACAAAAGAATATTCGACGCGGCGTAGCGAGAACGATCGGAGGTTAATATGAATTTACAGTGGTTTCCGGGACACATGTCCAAAACTCGGAGAATGATACAGGAGAACCTCAAGCTTGTGGACGTGGTCATAGAGCTTGTGGACGCGAGGGCGCCGCTGTCGTCAAGAAACCCCGACGTGGACGAGATCGTCGGAAGCAAGCCGAGGATAATCGTTATAAACAAAGCCGATATGGCGGACGAGAAGGCCAATAAGGCGTGGGTCGATCATTTCAATAAGAACGGCGCTATAGCAATTTCGGCGGACAGCCGAAGCGGCAAGGGCTTATCCAGGCTAAATCCCGCGATAGACCGGGCCTTGGCTGATAAGTTCAAACGCGACGCCGCTAAGGGGATGCGGCGCCATTCGGTCAAGATGATGGTCATAGGCATCCCTAACGTCGGCAAGTCGTCGTTTATTAACAGATTGTCCGGAAGGAGCGCCGCTAAGACGGGCGACCGTCCGGGCGTTACCCAGACCAAGCAGTGGATCAGGATCGCGGGAAAGTACGAGCTTTTGGACACCCCGGGTATATTGTGGCCTAAATTCGAGAGCCAGGAGGACGCGAGAAAGATAGCGTTTACCGGCGGGATCAAGGACGAGATCATGGACGTCGAGGAGCTCGCCTGTTATTTGCTCGACTTTTTAAAAGTTGATTACGCCGCTAATCTTAAGACGGTATACAAGATAGACGAGGCAGTAGATCTGTCGGCCGAGCCGGGCTACGAGCTTTTGGAGATGATAGGCAGAAAGCGCGGCTGTATCGTATCCGGCGGCGAGATCGATACGTTCAGAGCGGCTAATCTTATTTTAGACGATTTCAGAGCCGCTAAGATAGGCCGGATCACGCTTGAACTTCCCGAGGACGGCGAAGAACGCCCGACGGGAGCGACGGAATAAAACTTAATTTGATACCAGGCAGGTTTGCAAGGACTCGAGCGCTCTTTGCAGACCTTTTTATTTTGTATAATATGTAATATCGGGGTTTGCAAAGTAGGGAGCGAATGGTATAATTATAATATGATATGCTTATGGCGTTATTATGTGGAAAAATAATTTGAGCCGATAGAGAAAACAGGTTTGGGAAGGATTGTGAAGATATGGATAATACGATAGATATGCTCGCGCTTGAGGAGGAGCTCAGAGCGGGCGGGATAAACGTTATAGCCGGGATAGACGAAGCGGGACGTGGACCCTTAGCGGGACCTGTTTGCGCCGCCGCGGTTATCCTGCCCGCGGGACTTAAGATAGACGGTATAAACGACTCCAAAAAGCTCAGCGAAAAGAAGCGGGAAAAACTGTACGACGAGATAACCGAGAAAGCGTTGGCGTATTCGGTCGAATTTGTTTGGCAGGATACGATCGACGAGATAAATATAAGGCGGGCGACTCATCTTGCGATGCAGAATGCGGCGGATAATTTGAAGATCCGACCCGATCTTTTGATAGTGGACGGAAACGACAAGCTTCCGTTTGACATACCTTCCGAGTATATTATAAAGGGGGACGCGAAATCGCAGTCGATCGCCGCGGCCTCGATTTTGGCAAAGGTTACCCGAGACAGGTATATGATAAGTATCGACGATAAGTACCCGGAATATATGTTCAAGAAGCACAAGGGATACGCTACCAAGATCCATATGGAGGCGATACGAAAATACGGGCTTTGCGAGTTACATAGAAGGACGTTTATCACCGATAAGGTGTTGGGAAAAGTATAATGGACAAATATAGATTGAGCTTAGGTTTTTTCGGAGAAGAAAAAGCGGCGGAATATCTTAATCTGGACGGATATAAGATATTGGAGCGAAATTACCGCTGCGAATACGGCGAGATAGATATTATCGCCTCGCGCGGTAAGACGTTATGTTTTGTTGAAGTAAAGACCAGGAGCGACAACAAATTCGGCGCGCCCATAGAAGCGGTGGAGGCGCTGAAACGGCGGAGGATGTATAAAACCGCCAAGGCGTATATGGCGGCTCGTCCGGATACCCGCGGCTTCGAGGCGGTCAGATTCGACGCTTTCGAGGTATTCGCCGAGAAACAGGGGAACGGATTTATTCTCTGCGATATAAAATATTGGAAGAATATAATAGAAGACGCGTCTGCGTTTGAAGAATAACGATCCGATCGGACGCGAAACGGGAGGTGAAGCGGATCGGCGGGTTACCGGCCGATCGTTTTTATATGGAAAGAATAATATTCGACGCGCACTGCGACACTATCTACGAACTGCGAGAAAGAGGCACCCGTCTTAGAAGCAACGATCTATGCGTCGATCTTACGAGGATTGGAGACTACGACGGCTATATACAGGTTTTCGCCGCGTATATCGATCGCGAGAGGATAAAGAAGCGCCCGTTCGGAGACTGCGTAGACGCTTTTAAGGAGTGCGATAATCTGCTCGGGCTGTATTATGCTGAAGCTGAAAAGAACGCGGATATGCTCGCGACCTGCGCGGACTTCGGCGGTATACTGAATGCGTTGGGGGAGAAGAAGACGGCGGGGATACTCGCGATAGAGGGCGCGGACGCCTTGGAGGGAGAGCTGAGTAACCTGAATTATTTTTACGACAGGGGCGTGAGGCTGATAACCCTGACTTGGAACCACGATAACGAGATTTCGGGGAGTATAGCGGGAGACACGGGAGCGGGATTGACCGACTTTGGCAGGGAGGTCGTATGCTCCATGTTTAAAATGGGAATAATCGTAGACGTATCGCATATCTCTAAAAGAGGTTTTTGGGACGTATACGAACTGGCTAAGAAATATAACAAGCCCTTCGTCGCGTCTCATTCAAACGCGTATTCAATTTGCGCGCATCCGCGGAATTTGGACGACGAGCAGATAGAGGCGATAGTCGAGACCGGCGGATGTATTGGGATAAATTTCTACGCCGATTTTCTCTCGGAGAAGGGAGAAGCGGGAGTCGACGATATATTAAAACATATGGAACATATGATAAAGCTTGGCGCCGAGAGGAATATCGGGTTTGGGACAGACTTCGACGGGATGAGCAGGACGCCGTCTGGCGTCCCGGGCGTCCAAAGCATGGGAGCCGTTATAGCGAGAATGGAGAAAAGAGGATTTTCACAAGAATTTGTTGAAAACATTAGTTATTATAATTTTTTGAACTGTTTTAGAAAAATTTTGTGAAAAATGTCATTGCCTTTTATTGGCGTTTATATTAAAATATAGCTTATGTATATGATATATGCGCGCGGTTTGCGTAAGATCCAGCTTTGCGAGCCGCGTGGAAAATTACGGCCGCTGCGATAAAGCGACGCCGAAGCCAAAGAGCCGGGTCTTAAGATCCGTTTGGTAAAAGCTTAGGTTCGGGTTTTATTGTTTAAGCGGTATAAAAATTGGAGGTCGTATTTATGTCACTATTTATTTCGAAAAAAGCCAGAAGCATCAGCCCTTCGCCTACTCTTGCGATAGATTCTAAGTACAAGAAGATGAAGAAGGACGGCATACCCGTAGTAGGATTCGGAGCGGGCGAGCCCGACTTCGACACGCCGGAGAATATCAAGCGGGCGGGTATCGAGGCTATCAATAATAATTTCACGCGTTACACGCCCGCGTCGGGAACGCTCGAGCTTAAGCAGGCTATTTGCGATAAGATCAAAAGAGACGCCGGTTTGGAATATACGACCGGAAACATAATAGTAAGCAACGGCGGAAAACACGCGCTTACAAATATATTTATGTGCATCTGCGACCCGGGCGACGAGGTCATAATCCCCGCTCCGTACTGGGTCAGCTATCCTGAGATGGTCAAGATGGCGGACGGCGTTCCGACGTTTATCGAAACGACCGAAGAGGCCGGATTCAAGTTCACGGCTAAGCAGCTTGAAGACGCTATAACCGACAAGACGAGAGCCCTGGTTCTCAATTCCCCGAGCAATCCTACGGGTATGGTATATACCAAGGCTGAGCTTGAGGAAATAGCTAAGGTCTGCGTAGAGCATAATATTTACGTTATATTCGACGAGATCTATGAAAAATTGGTATACGAGGGAGAGCATGTAAATATAGCGACGCTCGGCGAGGATATTAAAAAGCTCACGTTTATAGTCAACGGAATGGCGAAGGCTTACTGCATGACCGGCTGGAGAATCGGTTACGTAGCGGCTGAGAAGGAGCTCGTAAAGGCTATGGCCAATATGCAGAGCAACGCGACGTCTAACCCCAATTCTATCGCTCAGTACGCGTCGGTGGAGGCGCTAAACGGCGATCAGAGTACGATCGACGTTATGAAGGCGGAGTACGTCAAGAGAAGAGATTACATGGTTGAGAGAATAAACTCGATCGACGGAATAAGCTGCCTCAACCCGCACGGCGCGTTCTATATTTTCATGAACGTTAAGGGCGCTTTGGGCAAAGAGCATTACGGAAAGATGATAAATACGGCCGACGAGCTCTGCGTGGATATGCTGGATAGGGCGCTTGTGGCAATGGTGCCGAGCGAGGGCTTCGGTATCGAAGGTTACGTTCGTCTCTCTTACGCGACCTCGATGGAGACCATTAAGGAAGGTTTGGATAGGATAGAGAAATACTTGAAAGGCGAATATTCGCAGGTCAAGTTCAGCGACAACACGCTCGAAGCGTAACGCGGCTCTTAAGACCGCGCGGCGTTATGTTCGTTCGCGGCGGTCGGTTTAGAATATATTGTGAAATTAAAAAAGGGATCGGGCGAGATAAACGCTCGATCTCTTTGTTTTTCAGCCGCGGCGCTTGCCGGTTCTAAAGCAGGCGCTTGCGATATAAAGCTGAAGTTAGTTGGAAAAATAAGTTTTTCTGAAAAGCGTCCGCTCGCCGCTTTCTACTTTTCTATAAATTCCTTATGATACTTCTCAAGGATATCGAGGGTTATCCCCGAAGACATGCTTGTGAGCGTTTTCGCCAATCTTCCGAGTTCGTCGTCCGGAAGCTTGACGGAGCTGTAATATTCGGTGAGTTCTTTCTTGAATTCTTCAAATGTTTTGTTCGGCATGGTTTCCTCCGTTGGTTAGATATTGCTTTTTGGAGATCTATGTATTTTGCTCGTCGAGCTTTAACGATACGGACGATATAGTTCTTAGGCTTTTTCCCGCGTCGATAAGCTTGTTATACTTTTTGCCGCACTTGCAGATAAACTTGATCTGAACGTCCGGAACGTTCTTGGCGAATAGCTTGACGAGCTTGTTTCCGCAGGCGGGACAGTATATGTTATCCTTAAGTCTGACCGAATAATCCCATGAGCCTGTCAAATCGACCTCCCCGGACGCGGTATGTCCGCCGTATTCAACTCGGCAGTCGGTTCCGCAGCCGCATTTTATATTGAGCCTGAGCAGTTTGTATTTAGTATTATTCATGTATGCGATCTCAGAATAACATAGGTCGCAGTAGATCGTCTTATTGTCTTTCTCTATTGAGGCGTTTGTTGGATGAAGCATATTCTTTTCCTTTTGCCAAGCGAGCCGAAACCGATTAGGCCTTTTCCTTATAGTACAGCAGACAGTGGCAATATCCGCTGAATTCGGGATCGGCTATCTGATCGCGGAATTCCTTACATATGCATTTTGTATCGTCCGTCCGCTCAACTCTGCACGGACAATACCCGCCCGTCTTTTTCAAACCCTCTTTGATCGATTTTACTATTTCTTCGTCTTCATTATATCTGATCTTCATATACGCTCCTCCTTACTGTTGCGGCTGCGCCGCTGTTTATAGGCTTATTATAATATATTTTTTATAAATTAGCGCTTTGTATACCAAATACGACTATTACGACTATTTTTCCGTAAGCGCTTTAGTTATAATTTTTTCCGTTAGAGTATAATCGCGTCCGTAAGCTCTTGCGCTCGCCTCGAGCATATCGTCGCCGGATATTTCCATGAAATCGAGCGAATATCTCAAGTAATGCGCGAGACGTTCTATAAACCTCTTATTCATATCGCCTTTTTATGATGCTCCGCCAAATCTCGGACCGTATCGTCAACCCTTTTTCGCCATCGATACAGTCTTTGACTCTCTGTTTGTCCGCGGCAGCCAGAGGCGTACCTTCCATCGCCGTTGTCGCGTTTACGTTGGCTATGATTCTATCCGTTTCGCTCATATTGATCACGCTCCCGCTTTAAATATATTATACCATATATTTTATGTAATATCAATCAAAATTTTAACCGCTTCCGAGAGCGTATATATCCGCGCGAGACGCGCGGCGTTTGGGATCGGCATCATTTTTTGTATATTTGCGCGGCTTGATCAAATAATAATGTTGACATATAAAGCGTTAAAATGGTATGCTGAGATCTACTATATATTTAAAGAGGATGCGTATGAGAAGATTATTTTATAACGGAACGATTATAACGATGGACGGCGGCGGGATCGCGGATTCGTTTTTGGTAGAGGGAGACGGGATACGCAAAGCGGGGCGCGCGGAGGATTTAGTAAGAAATTACCGTATAGACGGCTCAAACTGCGACATAGTCGACCTAAACGGGAGGACGGTTTTGCCCGGACTTATCGACAGTCACGGACATTTCCTCGGCGTCGCCATGTCGCGGCTCTCCGCCGATATTTCCGACTGCTTGGACAACCGCGGGGTTTTAAATCGGATCGGTCGGTTTATTGACGACCGGGACGTTCGCCCGGGCGAGTGGGTTAAAGCCGAGGGCTATAACGCCTCAGGCGTTCGCTTAACGCGCGGGGAGCTTGACAAGTATTTTCCCGAATACAAAGTCGCGGTCGTCTATTCGTCGAGACACTCGGGGATATTGAATACGAACGCGGTTGACGCGCTGAATGTTAATGATAAAAACGGCGACGGGTATTTCTGCGAGCGCGAGTTTATAGATCTGATAAAGCGGATCCCGGCGCCGGATCTGGAGAAAATATACGCCGCGTGCGAGAGGGCGCAGGAGCTGTACGCGTCGTATGGAGTGACCACGATCCAGGAGGGAGCCATGAACGGCGGCGCGATCGAGATATATAAGCGTCTTCTTGAGAGGTCTTTGTTTTACTTAGACGTCGTGGGATATATCGATCTGAGCGGCGCGGACGTAAGCAAGACAGCGGATGCGGAGACGTTTTTCAGAAGCGCGGCGGACGGGGGATACGACCGACATTTTAGAGTCGGAGGCTATAAGATATTTCTCGACGGTTCGCCTCAGGACAAGACCGCCTGGATGAAAAGAGCGTACGAGTCCGACCCTGAAAATTACGGCGAGCGGGCTTTGTCGGATAAGGAGGTATACGATTCCATCCTATTCGCGGCGGAGAAGGAGGCTCAGATACTGGCGCACTGCAACGGAGACGCCGCCTGCGAGCAGTTTATACGCGCCGTGAGAAGGGCGTCGGATCGCGGCGTCGATACGTCGAAACTTAGACCGGTCATGATACACGCTCAGTTTTTGGATACCGGTATGATGAAAGAAGTGAAGCGTCTTAATATCATTCCGTCGTTTTTTGCGTCGCATATATACCGCTTCGGCGATCTTCACGTAAAGAATCTGGGCGCTGAGAGAGCGTTTAGAATGTCTCCGCTAAGGTCGGCGCTCAGCGAAAACGTCAGGTTTACGCTGCATCAGGATCCGCCGGTGGCGCCGCCGGATATGTTTGAAAGCGTTTTCTGCGCCGTGAACCGTATAAGCGAAAGCGGAGCCGTTTTGGGAAGCGACGAGGCGATAGACGTTATGAGCGCGCTCAGGGCGGTAACGGTCGACGCCGCGTATCAGTACGGCGAGGAAGACGTTAAAGGAAGTATTTCCGAAAATAAAAAAGCCGATTTTATTATAGTGGATAAAGATCCGCTCTCCATACCTAAACGCGATATAAAGAATATCAAGATCCTTGAGACCTTCAAAGACGGTGAGAGCGTATACAGAGCGGAGGAGAGTTTTTAGCCGACGGGACGTGAAGTGAATGAAGAATTTTAACCATTTGATCATCAGAGATTTCATAAATTATTTGGAGTTTAAGGGCGTCGGGCCCGACGAGTTAAGAACCGCGTACTTCATTTTGCGCGGCTACGACGACTATATAAGCGACAATAATTTTATGCTCGAACATATGAGTTACGATGATATTTTAAGGTTCGCCGACGAATACGCGGGTCGAGCGGAGAACGCGAAGCCGTCCGCGTCGAATATTTTAAAACTTCTGCGCGAACTTAATTCGTATATCTCGGAGCTTACGTATTTTTATAAAGACCCGTTTTCGGCGGCGGACGCGGGATATGCGACCGCTTGCAAGGAGACCGGCGGAAAAAGGGATAAGAAACTTACTCGCGCGTATCTCAGTTTGATCGTTTCAAGACTCGATCCGACCGACGCGGAGAAGCTCGAATGCGCGATCGCGATCCTTTTGATATCCGGAACAAACCTTACCGATCCTGAAATAGCGGATTTGCGGGTCTCGGACTTAAACGGGCATTACAGCGAAATATACGCTCGCGGCGAGAATGAGAGGACGGTCGTCATAAGCGAGACGCTGTCGAATTTGTTGAAAGCGTATGTCATGCGGCGTTCGCTTAAGCCGGACGATCGTATATTCAGTCTCGATCCGTCGAAAAGCCCGGCCGAGAGCGTGGACGAACTTTTGCGCCGCGCGGCCGGGGACGACGATCCGCCACTGACTGCGGATATAATACGCCGTTTGAAATAGAGCTAAGGCGCGCCTGATATACGGCGCGTTTTTAGATTACTGTTTTTTTACGCCGATACGCATCCGGTAGCAAAAATAGACATCGAATTTTGCCGACCCGAAAATACTATGAATTTTTGCTTTAAACGCGTCCAGATCCTCGCAGATCAAATCTGGGTGTTTTTTTACAATTTCCTGCACTGAGCCCTGGCTGAGCAATATGTTTATAAATCTCTCGGCGTCGCAAGGTTCGGCGTTGGAGAAGACTATTTCGCGCGCGTACATGAAATAGCCGCTGTTTTTGATATTTTCAAGATGTTTGTTTTTATCGTATCTTACAAACGAATTTTTGACGTCGCCGAGTTCTTTTTCAAGACGCTTTGCCTTAGAATAAAGCTTATCGTATTCCATTTCCGCTTCGGCGCCTGCGACCGGAGGCCAGTCGCAGTCTATGGTCGCAAATACGCCGCCGGGTTTTAATATCCGGTCTGCCTCCCGCAGGGTAGAGCTCGGTTCCATCCAGTGAAACGATTGAGAGCATACGACCGCGTCGGCGGTCTCGCCTTTCAGTCCGGTGTCGTGCGCGAAGGCTTTTATAAAGCGCAACCCATCGGTCTCGCGCGCTCTGGCTTTTTCTATCATATCGTCGCTCGGTTCGATCCCGATCGCGTTTTTACAAAACTTAGTCCATACGAGGGACGAAAGCCCCGTTCCGCAGCCGAGATCGACCACCGTTTCGGGGCGCCTTTTCAGATACTTGATTATAATCTCGGCGGGATATTCGGGAACCCTCGGGCGGGCGCCGTCGTATATATCCGAAAATCCTTTGAATCTGTCCGCGTTTTTTTGTAAATCGTTGTTCATTGTTACAAAAGTTCCTCCTTAGCTGAATTGTTATAGAAGCTCCTTTTCAGCTATATTTATTATATGCTAATATAAGATCTGGTGAAAGTCAAGTTTTTTAGGTTGGGGCTTCGGGAGAAAACGTATCGGACTTAAGACGAGCGGACGTATTTGTTAACAATACGGGCGCCGCCGGCATAATATATTTGTAAGAGGTGATTTCTATGAGTCCGGTTCTGGCTACGGTCGTTTCTGTTTTGGCTGTTTATGGACTGATGTTCGCGGAGAGACGAGGATCGTCCTGCACGTCAAGAACCGGCAGGATTCGATCGAGGGACTTATAAGGTCTTACGCATTGAGGTTTAAGCTCGGTATGTACAAAAGCGGCGCCGAGTTGATCGTGGTAGACCACGGTTCTACAGACGAGACGCGTGAGATAATACTCAGGCTTTGTAAGTACTATAGATTTTTAAGGTATATGACCGCCGACGAATACGCCGCCTTGCCCTAATTAAACTTAAATTTTTCAGAATAAGCACGGATGGGAGAACCGTTCGTGTTTTTGTGTTTGCAGAGCTTGTTTTTTGCGGGTATTTAATATATAATAAAATTTACGGATATATTTCAAAGAGGTTTTAGAAAGGGGGCGCGGAGCTTGATAAAGATATCGGGAGTGGTCGAGACGGTCATATTTTCAAACCCGGAAAACGGGTATTCCGTCTGCGAGGTAGCCGTAGGCGACGAGCTTATCACGATGACGGGCATGCTTCCGGACGTCGCCGAGGGCGAGAAGATAACCGCGTCGGGAGAATGGGTGACTCACGCGGAGTACGGCGACCAGTTCAGCGTGGAGTATTCGGAGCGCGTAATGCCCGCGACCGAAGAGGAGACCGAGAAATTTTTAGCGTCCGGGCTCCTGCCGCATATAGGCAAGACGACGGCTAAGCGCATAGTCGAGGCGTTCGGAGCGGACGCGCTGGATATAATCGAAAACGAGCCGAACAGGCTGCTCGAGATCAAGGGCATGAGCCCTAAAAAGGTGGACGAGATACATATTAAATATGTCGACCAGATCGCGGTCAGAAACCTGGTGATATTCTTTCAGGAATACGGGATATCCCCGGCCGGAGCGGTTAAGGCGTATCAGATACTCGGCGCGGGAGCTAAGGAGCTTATAGAGAAAAACCCATATCTGCTGAGCGATCTCGTAGACGGGATCACGTTTGAAAAGACGGACAAGATGGCGCTGTCTATGGGTTTCGATAAAAAAGGATACCAGAGAATATCCGCCGGGATAAGCTGTCTGCTTGAGAAGAACGGATATCTAAACGGGCACGCGTATCTGCCTAAGCCGATCCTCATATCGCAGGCGGCGTCCTTCCTCGAGGTGGACAAGTCGGTGATCGAGGACAACATAGCCCAAATGCTCCTCGACGAGAAGATAACGCTCGAGAACTGCGGCGACTACGACGCGATATATTTAGCGCTCTTTTACGACGCGGAGCAGGCGGTCGCGGAACGGCTAAAAAAGATGTCGTCGATCGTGTTCGACGTGGATTATCCCGCGCTTGAGAAGATGATCGAGAGCGTTGAGAGCGAGATAGACTTGGAGCTTGCTGATATGCAGATAAAAGCGATACATTCGGTATTTGAATCCCAAGCGCTTGTAATAACGGGCGGACCCGGTACGGGAAAGACGACTATTATCAATTCTATCATAAGGATAATGGAACTCGATAAGAAAAGCGTTCTTTTGGCCGCGCCCACCGGCAGGGCGGCGAAGCGGATGAGCGAGGTGTGTTCGAGAGAGGCGAAGACCGTGCATCGCTTGCTTGAAGTAAAGCCGGGGATAGACGAGGTAGGAAGTTCGTTCGCCCGCAACGCGGATAATCCGCTCGACTGCGACGTTTTGATAGTGGACGAGATGTCGATGGTGGATATATTGATGATGCGCTCAATCTTAGAGGCGCTTCCCGACAGGGCGAAACTTATAATGGTGGGAGACAGCGACCAGCTTCGTTCGGTCGGAGCCGGAAACGTGCTTCAGGATATCATAGAAAGCGGGACGGTGAACTGCATCAGGCTGACCGAGATATTCCGCCAGGCCAACGAGAGCATGATAGTTGTGAACGCGCATAGGATAAATCGCGGAGAGATGCCGCTTATCAACGATAAGGACAACGACTTCTTCTTTGTATACCGCGACGATCCGGCGTCGTTGTGTCAGACTATCGCCGATCTTTGTGTAAGACGGCTGCCCCGGTATTACGGATTTCACAGTATTTCCCAGATACAGGTCTTGACGCCTACGCGAAAGACCGAAGTCGGAACGGTATACTTAAACGAGATACTCCAACAGAGCCTAAACCCTCCGGCGCCCGATAAGCCGGAGTATACCGCGCGTTCGCGCACGTTTAGGCTCGGCGATAAGGTGATGCATATAAAAAACAATTATCATCTCGAATGGAGAAAGATAGACGGTTCCGAAAAAGGGCTCGGCGTTTTCAACGGCGACGTGGGCTACATAACCGAGATAAACAAGAGGGATAAGTATCTCGTCGCGACCTACGACGACAGGAATGTGAAATACGACTTTATAGCGCTGGACGAGCTCGAGCTGGCTTATGCGATCACAGTGCACAAGAGCCAGGGCAGCGAGTTCGATGTGGTCGTCATGCCGATGTTTGAAGTGTCGAGGCTGTTGATGACGAGAAACTTATTCTATACCGCGGTAACGCGGGCGAAGTCGCTTGTCGTGCTCGTAGGTCAGGAGCGTGTAATGAAGGAGTATGTGGATAACAATAATATAAGAAGACGTTTTTCGGGGCTAAAAGACAAACTTAGAATTGACTGACCGTTATATAGATGATATAATTCGACATAGATTTATTGAATAAGATGATGAATATTCGTATAGGAGGAGATCGTTTGGAATATTTTGCAGCTCCGCTTCAGGAGCTTATAGAGGAGTTTGAAAAACTGCCGGGCATAGGCGCCAAGACGGCGCAAAGGCTTGCGTTTTACGTATTGAACGAGCCGAAGGAGAAGGCCGAGAAATTTGCGAACGCGATAGTCAGCGCGAAGAAAAATATATGCTACTGCGAGATATGTCAGAATTTATCGACGGAAAAGGTCTGCGCTATCTGCAACAATCCCAACAGGGATCACAGCGTGATCTGCGTGACCGAGACGCCGAGGGACGTGCTCCAGATGGAGAGGACGAACGAATTCAGCGGCGTGTACCACGTCCTGCACGGAGCTATCTCTCCGATGGATAACATATCTCCCGACGACATTAAGATAAAAGAACTGATGAAGAGGATCGCGGACGGCGGCGTTAAAGAGGTGATAATGGCTACCAACCCGAATCTCGAGGGGGAGACCACGGCTATGTATATCTCCAAGCTGATAAAGCCGTTCGGCGTGAAAGTCACAAGAATAGCCCACGGCGTTCCGGTCGGCGGAGAGCTGGAGTTCGCCGACGAGGTGACGCTTTCAAAGGCGCTTCAGTGGCGGGTCGAGATATAGCGGTGCGAGGATCCCGCTATAAGGCGGCGGACTTTGCGCGGCGGGTCGCGTCTAAACTATTTGAGACGGATCGATCTGCGGGATAAAAAATTTTATAATACATGGGAGGAAATTATGAAAAGAATAATTTTTATGTTGGCGCTCTGCGCGGTCTTTCTGTGCGGCTGTCAGACGACGGGCAGTTCCGGCGCTTCAAGTTACAGCGAAGAGTTTTCCAAGGCGCAGGAGATACGGATAGTCTCGGCGGAAGATCCGGACGATATCGAAACTTTGACGGACGACGGGGCGATCTCGGATTTTATAACGGAGCTCGACTTAGAGAGCTGGAGTCTTGAAAGCTTGCCGCCGAACGCCGAAGTTTTGGGAACGTTTGTTCTCTCGCAAGAGGAGACGGTGAAGTTCGGCGAGACGGAGACGGACGGGGAGCTTTACGACATCTGTAAGCTTTACGCTTATCGGGAAAGTCCGTATATAACCATGGAGATCGAGGGGTTTGGAATGGATTTTAAGATAAGCGACGCCGCCGCGGAGTATTTAAGCGGATTTTTTGAATAGTTAGGCTATAGAATGTTTGAATATTTATTGTAATAGTTAAGTTTATGAATTTTTATGGAAGGACAAAGAATGGATCGATGGAATTAAGAATGGGAAAGGCATTTAAAGTATTTAGGACGTTTGTCGCGGCGCTGATAATTTTTTGTATCGCCGCGCCGGTAGGATTAACCGCTTCGGCGGCCAGTTTGCCGTCGGAGTTCTGGCGGGTCAACGACGCTTACGTGAGCGCGAAAGAGAACGGCGACGACGACGGCATAATCCGCTACGGAGAGCAGAGCATAGAGCTTTTAACGAGCTATACCGAGACGAACCAGATAAGGGAGATACTGGCTTCGAGGTATTACGACGTGGCCGACGCGTACGACCGCAGAAACGACTTCGTCACGGCGGCGTATTATTATGAGAAATATATTCCGTACGGCGAATATATGGGCTGGACGGACGGAGTTATCATAGCCAAATCAAAAGTTTCACAATACACTCCGGTTGTTAAAAACTATACTGAAACTAACGTTCCGCAGGTATATTACGGAGCGAAAAACGAACCGGAAATGGGCGTTCTCTACGGAGAGGTAGTCGAGTACACAAGAGAGAACGAATCGATGGTTTTGGTATATGTAAACTATGGCGACGATCTCCCCGTATGGGCGGGAGCGATATTTGACACGGCGCGTCAGCGAGGGATCGCTGTTGAGATTGCGCTGAATATTTTAGACGAAGGTCTCGCGGTCGGAGATATACCCAATCACAGCGATTATATTGAAAGAGTGACAGAACAGCTTAACCAGTACGCAGACGTGCCTATATACCTTAGAATCGGCGCGGAGATGAATATCTGGGACGATCTTGCCGATCCGAATGAGTATATCGAAGCGTTCAGGTTTATATCAAGCTATGTTAAAGCGAATACTCAGCATGTCGCCGTCGTGTGGTCGGTGTCTCACGCTTCGAGCTGGAATATCGATATGGAGGACTATTATCCGGGCGACGAATATGTGGACTGGGTGGGGATCTCCGCCTATCTCATCAGACATTTTCAGGGGCAGGAACAGCCGATAGATAAAAGATATAACGATACGTTCTTTTGCTCGGGCGACGGCGCGGATCCGGTGATGGTCGTAAAAGAGACGATCGAGAAGTTCGGAGACCGAAAACCGATAATGCTCTCCGAGTGCGGGAGCGCTCACCGGACGATCTCGCCCACGCTCGACACCGACAATACCGAATGGGCGGAGCGGAATCTGAGACGAATGTACACCTATGTTCCGATGGTGTACCCTCAAGTAAAATTGATGGCGTATTTTAATATGTATTATCCGGGCGAGACGAACGTGTATACTTTGTATGACAACCCCGTTATGGAAAACAGCTTTTTAGAGCTTACTCAGCAGAGACATTTTATCCAAAATAGATACGCTTCCCGCTCGGAGATAACGTATAAGGAAATAATCGACGGAATGACCGTCGCTCAGGATATGCTGCCGATCTATACCTATCCGCATATATTCGGCGACGACGAACCGGAGGTATATTATTATTTAGACGGAGAATTTGCGGGGGCGAGCGCGACTTTGCCGTATTTGCAATACATCGACTTTTCGGACGCGAGTCTCGGCGCGCACAGTATAGAGACCAGGGTAGTATCAAACGGCGCGCGGGTCGCAAGTCAAACGATTACGGTGAACGTGGTCGAGGACGTGACCGTTATAGTAGACGGGTCGGAGATAGAGACGGACAGCGTTCCGCTTCTGATCAACGACAGGACGATGGTTCCGCTCAGATCGATATTCGAAGCGCTCGGCGCTGATATTACGTGGGACGACGCGACGAGAACGGTTACCGCCAATAAGGACGGAGTAACGATTTCGCTTACTATAGATTCTCCGGTCATGTATAAAAACGAGGCGGGAGCGCAGGAGGATATAGCGCTCGATTCGCCGCCGATAATCGTAAACGAGAGGACTATGGTTCCTGCAAGAGCGATCAGCGAAGCGCTCGGCGCTTCGGTCGAATGGAACGAAGCGGATCAAATCGTTACTATATCTTCCGCCGCTTAGTAAATGCTATAGCGGACGAAAATATGGCGATCGTGGAATAAATTATTTGGAGTGTGAGTATGCGTAAAAACGATATTGTAGAGATCGTTATAACCGGTATGACGGACGATGGAGACGGAGTAGGCAGGGTCGATAACCTGGCCGTGTTCGTTCCGTATACCATCGTCGGGGAGACGGTGAGGGCGGTCATAGTAAAAGTACTCAAGCGCTACGCTTACGGCAAGTTGTTAGAAGTCGTAAGGCCGTCGGAGCATAGGATAAAGGCGGAATGCGAATATTTCTACCAATGCGGCGGCTGTTCGCTCTGGCATATGAGCTACGAAAGCGAATGCGAGTATAAGCGCAATAAGGTCGAGGACTGTTTAAGGCGGATAGGCGGGATAGACGTCGAGGTCTCTGAGACGGTGAAAGCGGATTCGGTCTACGGTTACAGAAATAAAAATCAGTTCCCGGTCACGCCGGACGGGATAGGGATGTACGCGAGGCGGAGCCACCGCCTTATAAAGACCGAGGGCTGTCTCATAGCCGCCCCGTTTTGCAAGACTGTGACGGAGACGGTCGGGGAGTGGATGCAGGACTTCGGCGTAACCGCGTACGACGAGAAAACCGGTTCGGGAACCGTGAGAAACGTCTATACCAGGAGCGGCGATAAGGGGATACTCGTGTGTATCGTGACCTTTGGCAAAAAACTGCCGCACAGCGCGGAGCTTACCGACGCGCTTTTAGATACGGGTCTCGATATCGCGGGGATAGTCCAGAATATCAACCCTAAAAAAACGAATACGATCTTAGGGGATAAGACCAAGACGATATACGGAGACGGCGTACTTGAGGACGGGATAGGCGACGTCAGATTCAAGATCTCGCCGCTGTCCTTTTATCAGGTGAATAAGGCGCAGACGCTCAAGCTCTACGGCCTTGTAAAGGAGTTTTTAGGGCTTAGCGGCGGCGAGACCGTCTGGGATATGTATTGCGGGATCGGAACGATAGGACAGTTTATCGCAAAAGACGCAAAGCGGATCGTCGGCGTGGAGATCGTTCCCGACGCGGTGGAGAACGCCAAGGAGAACGCCGGGCTGAACGGTATCGCCAACGCGGACTACTACTGCGGAAAAGCCGAGGAACTGGCAAGCGGCCTGCTCCAAAAATACGGCAGACCGGACGCGATAATCCTCGACCCGCCCCGCAAGGGCTGCGACGAACAGCTGCTTAAGACCGTATGCGACAGCGGCGCCGAGAGGGTCGTCTACGTATCCTGCAAACCGTCCACCCTCGCGAGGGATCTGAGGTATTTGGAGGATAACGGGTATAAAACGGTAAAAGCCGTCCCGGTGGATATGTTCCCGCGCACCGCGCATGTGGAGACAATAGTGTTGCTACAACGCCGCGATACTTAGAAATCCTTGAATTTAAGCACTTTGTGAAGCATACGGTGTTTAATTCAGAAGGAGGAAAATACCGAAATAAGGAGCTAAAAAATTATATTATCGTAAAAGTTGCGATTGACCTGGTGTGTGGGAACACAAAAGAATAGTCTAAAAAATTGTTTATGATCGAAAAAGAGATGCTTTTTTTGGCATCTCTTTTTGCATATATAAGGAGAATCGTATTATGAAATGCTTGCTAAAATATCAATGGGTAAAGCTAATGCGTTCCCATCTTCCTCAGGGCAAGGGGGTAATGGGTTCTTGGGCTCGTCTTTCATCCCGTGCAGCATTTCGTAAAGGAACAGCCTCTTATTGCGGTTACAGTAATCCTGTAACGCCCGGTATGTGGTCTGGCGGTATCGTTGGTCTAAAAAGCATTTTAGGCGTTAGAACGCGAAAACAGGCATTAGAAATGATGGATACGCTGTCAAGGCTCGGATATATAAAGTACGAGCTGGATCCGCATACAAAAAAGCTAACTTATCTCATAACCGACTGGGTTGTTGAATGCTCCGGAGAAGAATGCATGGATGGAAATGTGTATGCTTCAAATGATTACGGTTTCCTTTGCCTACCACGGAACATAACGCAGCGGCTTGCAGATAACAATTATATATTTGAAGAATCAGACGCATGGCTTGATTTGTGGTGCCACACGGTATTCGCAGAACAACGCAATGCGTTTTCTTTTTTGGCGCCGACGATTCAGTATGACGATTATGGTGCCGCATTAACTCTGGAAACCCTCGGTAACCGTTGGGGTTGGGAAAAGACAAAGGTATGGAGATTTTTTAAGAAATACGGGAATGTCTTTGCTCTGTACCGTCTCCCCGGTTCTTACGGTTGTCTGGTTTTTAATAAAATATATCCGACACAAGCAGAGACTGTCTTGCCCACGCAGGATAAAATTGTGCGTATTTTGAATGAAATACGCATTTGCGCAAAAGGAATAAAAAAAGATGAGTCCGATCATGCGTATATCAACAGGTTAATCGCCTGGTATAGCAAAAAAGTGATCTCCTCTATCTTATCAAATGCGGAAGAAAATCGCGTTGCATTTTTCTCCCCTATAATACGCGCGTATTTTTCTCTGTGTTGGAATTGTAAGAATTATAACTATGACTGCAAGGGTTATTATAATACCCCAATTGCGGAAATTAAAAGAAATCATATCCGTGGGCCATGTATACCTGTGGATATAACGAAAATAGCAAAGGAGATTTTTATATATGAGCAGTAAACAGAACAAAAAGGCGATGTATAAACAGGAAGAGGATCGCATTATCGCACATTCAGAGGCGTTTATTGGGCTTTTGACCAGACGAGGCATACTGGGAGATCAGAAGATTGACGATGAAAAGATACGCATAGCGCAGCAGGAAAAGAAGAAAAACACATACCATAACACGCTTATGCTCTTGAAAAATTACAGAACCATAGCATGGATGCTGGAATGTTTCCCCGATTCGATTGCTGAGGAGTTGGACGAGCCTTTTGAGGGATTGGATGAGTTGATTGACCGGATTGATATCGAAACGTCATTGGATAACAAAAAGCTTGAAAGCAGAATTGCAGGTATCCAAAAGTCAAGAATATTGCTTGACCGTGTGAATGAGGCTCTGACCGTTCTGAAGAAAAAGCCGTCTGACGGCGAAAGACTGTATAACCTGATTTATCAGACCTACATAACGCCTGAAAAGCTGAGTTTAACGGACCTGCTCTACCGCTTGGATCTGTCGCCGCGCCATTATTACCGGCTTCGGGAACAAGCAATCACGATCTTATCCATCCGGCTCTGGGCTTCCCCGGCAGCCGATGTGGATTTCTGGCTTGAAATGCTGACATTGCTGGAGGGATTGAACTGAAAACGGTGGTAAATAAATTGGCACAAAATTGGCACAGCCGCGCCGATGACAAGCAATTGAAACTGTGGTATACTGGTATCGTCCCAAAATGGGATCGGACAATAGGGATGCCGTTTTTGAAGCAGCTTGATGCTTTGAAACGGTATTTTTTATTGCCGAAATTACAGAAGGAGGTTTTTGGGCATGGTCAAACAATTGGGTAAAAGCGGCAAGCTTCAAACTGTATACTGGTCATTGGTCAGCATGGTATCTGCCGCACTCATTTCTGTTCAGCCTGTTATGGCAGACACGATTTGGGACAGGTTTTCGACGATCATGAAGGATGTTTACGGCGAAATAGTTGCCATAAGCACCATTGTCGCAGTTACAGTTGCCGCAATTGCGCTGGTTGTCAGAATGGTATCAAGAAACCAGCGAGCTGTTGATGAAGCTACCAGTTGGCTTAAGCGAATTGTAATCACTTGGCTTGTTTTGAACTCGCTCGGCTTTGTGGTTGCATACTTACAGCCGTTGATTTCTGGCGGAAACTACACAGGCTGAGGACAAGCGGTCAGGCAGGACGGAGGTGATGAAATTTGCTTGACTGGATTTTTGAAGGGATCGTCACATGGATCAGCAGTATCGTTTCCCAGCTGATGGACGCTGTGTCAGGCCTGTTTTTGAACGCACTTGGCACAGATATGACAGCAATGGAAGAATACTTTCCGTTTGTTGCAAAAGCGTTTACTGTCATGCAATATATGGCATGGGCGTTGTTGTTTTTGATTACGATATGGCAATTGTTCCGTGTGTTCGGCGGACCCATAACAGAAGCAGAGAACCCTTTGTCACTGCTTGCAAGAAGCTCTTTGTTTGCGTTGTTGATAGGATATGCAAAGCCAATATTCCTGCTGACGCTCGACATTGCAAGAGCTCCTTATACGGCGCTCATGGATATTACGATGTCTTCAGAAGATTTCACATTTGCCGGAGTGGAACAGGCGCTGACTAATGGACTAACAACCATTGTTTCCGTTGCAACAGTGGTTGGTCTATTGCTTTTGGTGATTTTGGAAATTGCGTTAGGCTGGAATTATTTCAAACTGTTACTTGAAACGGTTGAACGATACATTGTGGTTGGTGTTCTTTGCTATACTTCCCCTCTGGCATATGCGATGGGAGCGTCAAAAACAACAGGAAGTGTATTCAAATCTTGGTGCCGTATGGTGGGTTCACAACTGCTATTATTGGTGATGAACGTATGGTTTCTGCGAGCATTTAACAGTTCGGTGGGACAATACATTGGCAACGGCGGTGCACTGTCAACCGGCCAGGGCAATATATTTCTATGGATGTTCTGTGCTCTTGCGTTTTTAAAAACGGCACAGAAATTTGACAGCTACCTTGCCTCTATGGGACTCAATGTAGCGCAGACAGGCAGCAGTATGGGTATGGAATTGCTTATGGCAGCGCGTGTTTTGGGCGGAGTCAGCGGAGGCGTTAAAAGTGCAGGCAATGTGTTTAGGGGCGGCAGCGCCACCTCAGGTGCAGGAACGGCAGGAGCTGGTTTTGCTGCAGGCTTTGTGAATAAATTCAAGGGGAATAGCTATGTCCGTGACGCTGTTGTCAGCGGCGGAAGTCCTATGGGCGCCGGCGGCACAGCTGGTTTTGTGGGCCGCGCTTTTGGAGGCATTGCCGCACGAAACGGTGCGAAACTGACTGGTGATTCTATCGCGTCCGTAGCATCAAAAGCACCAAACGTTTCAGGAAGTATTGCCGGAGATATTGCAGACCGCAGTCTTGAAAACTTTATGCCGCATTTGAGCGGCCGTCGTTTATCAGGCACTCAGATAACAGGCGGACAGATATCTACAACAACCACCGGTTCAGACGGAAACGAAGCTAACCTGGAAATGTACAGCGCCGCTCAGTATGAAAAACCAGAGACGCCGCACAGCATCGTCAATGCATCCGACGGAAGCCAGTGGTATCAGATGGCTGCGGGTACTGGAGCAAACGCATTTTATGAGGCTCCTGAATTTAACGGTGATCCGTCCGAAGCGGCACAGGTGGCAACAACATTCCCTGATGCTGCGGAAGGCACCATACTCAGAACGGCTGATGAAGGCGTTATGGAAGCAACAACACCGGGCGAAAGTTCGCTTTTATTTAACAGTGCAAACTATGGTGAGCCAGACGGCCCACACTCTGTCATAAAAGACGCTGACGGCAATGAATGGTATCAAGTCTCGAGTGCCGATTATGCGGACGGTACTACAGAAGTGCCGCAGTTTGACAGCGGATATACAGAGTTCCCAGGAATGCCGGAAGATACATCTATGAATGTGCTTGGCGACGGTTTGATTGAAGCCAATTCTGCCGATGGCACATCAATGCTGTACAGCAGCGAAAGCTACAGTGAACCGGAAGGCACATATCAGACGGTTACTGATGCTGACGGGACACAGTGGTATCAGGTATCTGGTGAGGATATTGCAAACGGCAGTGCAGCTGCTCCGCAATTTACTGAAGACAATGCCGTTTCGTTCCCCGACATGTCAGAAGATACTGCATATACCCAAATCGGCAACGGCGTGATTGAAGCTAATTCTGCCGATGGTAGTTCCATGCTGTATAACAGCGCTTCCTATGCCGAACCAGAGGGTGAGCATTCTGTTGTTACGGCAAACGATGGCAGCCAGTGGTATCAGATACCTATTGGCAGCGATGGTTCTTATGAAGCACCGGAATATACAGGGGCTGTTGCAGAAGGAATGCAGGCAGAACCCAGCTTCCCCGGCATGCCGGATGGAACAGAGTTTCGTTCAGCTGGAAACGGCGTTGTGGAAGCCTCCTCTGCTTCCGAAAGCAATACGCTATGGTATAACAGTGCTAATTATGAAGAACCTGAAGCGCCGCATACGGTTATGCAGGCAGCAAACGGTGTGGAATGGTATGCGATGCAGCCACATGCCGAGACGCCCGCATTCGAGGCCGGAGATGCAGCGATGGCATATAACCAAGCACAGTTCCAAGCATTTATGCCAGGCTACGAGCAAAAAGTATCCTCGGTTGACGGATCTCAACGTCAGGATGGTTGTTTTGAAGTCCGGCACGAAAACGGAAGCGGTACTATGTTTTACGATACGACCAGATATGCTGCACCACGTGGCAATTATCAGGTATATGAAGATGTTAATGGAAGTCAATGGTACGCAATACACGGCGAAGCTGCCGTTGACCGAAAACCGGTATACCAAGACGGGAAACCGGTATACGATAACGGTAAGCTGCGTACAGAATCTGTTACAACTGTGCGTTATAAGACAACTCCATCGCGTTTTGGAGAACCCAAACGCCGTGAAAAAATAGAAATAAAAGCCCCAAAACGCAAGCGGTAAAATAAAAGCAGTCAAATTCTATGTTTGGCTGCTTTTTCTTATATAGAATTTTGTTTCGGCAAGGAGGTGAAAAGAATGGCTGAGCCCAATAAACAGCAAATCGGTGACGGTGCCGATAATTTCGGGCAAGCTGCAGGTCAAATGGCTAAAGCTGCAAAACAAGCCGGACAGGAAACGGCAAAACAAGCAGCCGCAAAAGGCGCAGAGGCTACCGCAAACGCAGCAGCTGCAACTGTCAAAGCCGGTGTGGAAGGTGGAAAGGCTGTCGCCGAAGTCGCTGCGGGAACAGCGGCAGGCGGACCTGTAGGTGCAGTCATATCTGCGGCATGGTCTTTGCGGCACACCTTGTTTAAGGTGCTGATTTGTATATGCCTTGCAATTGTGTTCTTTATTGTGCTGATTGTATCCCTGCCATCCATAGTTACAAACAATATATTCGGTCTGGACGGGACACAGCCTGTCGAAGGCATGACTCTTGATTCCAGTTATACTCAGATGGAACAGGTGGTATCAAATGTAATAGAAGCGGCATATCAGACGTCTTTATCCAGAGTTGAACAGATCATTTCAAGTGGTGGATATAATTACGAAGCTTCTTCGGATGCAACTATCAATTATGCGCAGAGCTCAGCCGGTTATGACACCTGCTATATCCTCGCCGCGTATTCTGCTTCTTTGGAACAACAGGGCACCGATCCGGATGATATGACTGCAAAATTGAACAGTGTAGCAAGTGATATGTTCCCTGTCACCTATGAAGTTAAAGAAACCGAACAGACAATCACGAATGAGGACGGGACTACTTCCGTACAGACGGTACAGTATGTAGAATGTACTATCCATCCATTTGACAACAGCGTCATCAACAGGGCTTTTGGTATTGATCCGAATGCCGCATACAATCAATTCGGCGCAACATACAGTGAGGTCATTACCAATATGGCAAACGCGCTTAAACGGACTTTATACGGTGCAATAAGCCCTGGTGAATCTGTCCCCCTCACTGATGAAGAATTGATTGCATTTGTGAATAGTCAAAGCTGTACAGGCGTTCAAAAGCTGTTATTGGAAACCGCTTTATCGTTAGTCGGCAAAGTTCCGTACTTCTGGGGTGGCAAAAGCCCTGCTGGCTGGAATGATGAATGGAATACGCCAAAGCTGGTTACATCCGCTGGCTCTTCTTCTACCGGAACGATCAGACCGTATGGCTTAGATTGCAGTGGTTTCACATCATGGATCTATGATACGGCGCTTGGAATTGATATCGGTGCTGGTACCGGCGGGCAATACCCGAAAACCACCGCTGTTTCCGCAGCTGATTTGCAAATCGGCGATTTGGGCTTTTTAGCCGGCTCAGGCGGAGGTGGCTGGAACCATGTTTTGATGTTTGCCGGATATGGATCCAGCGGAGAACGGATGTGGGTACACTCCTCCAGCGGCAGCGGCGTTATACTGAATTCGCCCAGTTATGAATCATCGCTGGTTCTGCGCAGACCAAAGAATGTGGACTATAACGCACCTGTAGCAGGTGGATCTACCGGAATCATAGGTCCATCTTCCGGCACCCCTTACACAATGGAAGTCGAAGTGACACATTATTGTCCTTGTCAGCAATGTAACGGCAACTCACTGGCTATGTCTGCAAGCGGAAAGCCGTTAGCTGTCGGGATGGTAGCAATGTCAACAAAGTATCCGTTTGGTACCAGAATCAGCATTAACGGAAAAATATATACTGTGGAAGACCGCGGCGGCGCTGAATTTAATGATATCCACCGTGTGGATATTTTCGTAAACTCGCATGAAGAAGCGTTGCGTCTGGGGCGGTACAAAACCACAGCCACAGTATATCCAACAGGTAGGTGAAGAATTTGGAAGAAAAAGAATATAACAATATCTATGCTATCCCGGCGAATTATACAGACTCAGGGAAAATCTTCGGCGGAATGCTGGAGCTTCGCAATACTATTGAAGCTGCTTTAATTGTAATTATAATCGGCTATCCCGAACTGATGCTGATTCCTATGGCAACTACCCTTCGTATTGTAGTAATGACTGTGACGCTTATTCCCGCTGCAGTAATTGCGTTGATGGGTATCGATGGCAATTCCCTGTTTCAGTACGTCGGACATATGATCCGATATTTCATCAACCGGAGAAATCTGCATTTCAGAAGGGTGGGATACCACTATGACAAACGGCAGCTCAGGAAAAAGCAAAAAGCCAAAGTCAAAAAAACGTCCGGAAAAGCTTGAATTTGTTCAGGACTTTATTCCGGTTAAAAATATAAATTACGGAATCATCGAAACTACCGATGGCCGTTACATAAAAATTTTAGAGATAGAGCCGATTAATTTCATGCTTCGCTCCAGTGAAGAGCAGTTTGGAATCATCTCTTCTTTCGCGAGCTGGTTAAAAATTTCTCCCATGCGGCTGCAGTTTAAAAGTATTACCCGCAAAGCGGATTCCGATAAGCATGTAGCCATGGTAAAAAGAGAACTTGCCGAGGAAGAAAATGAACAATGCAAGCAGTTGGGCGAAGGATATATACGGCTTATCAAGGATGTAGGCAGCCGTGAAGCCTTAACCCGAAGGTTCTTTCTTATTTTTCAGTACGAAGAGCTTCACCGCAGCGACAGTGATGATTTTGCCAAAATATACAGCGCTCTGCAAACGGCGGAGCAAACGGCCAGGGCATATTTCCTTCAGTGCGGAAACTCTATCTTACAACCCAAGGATCCGGACGAAGCGACTGCTGAAATTCTGTACATGTTTTTCAACAGGCAGTCCTGTGTGGATGAACCGTTTTCATCCCGTGTGAACCGTGTTGTTATGGACACCATGACGGCAAAAAACAAAGTAATCGGGATTGATCCCGTACCGCATATACGCATTACCAACTTTCTTGCCCCACGCGGAATCAATTTAAAGCATTCCAATTACATTATTATGGACGGGCTATATTACTCGTTCTTATATATAAAGGGAAACGGTTATCCCGGGATGGTTCGCGCGGGCTGGATGTCCTCTCTGATCAACGCCGGTGAAGGTATTGACGTCGATGTACATCTGCGCCGGGAAAACCGCAGCAGGACGATCGATAAGGTTGCACAGCGTATCAGGCTTAACCGTACCAAGTTGAGGAGTATGCAGGATACCAGCACTGACTATGAAGAGCTCACGAATTCTATTCAGGCTGGTTACTATATCAAGCACGGAATCGCAAACAATAATGAAGATTTATTTTATATGTCCGTGTTTATTACCATATCGGCAAAAAGCTATGAAGAGCTTCTTTGGCGCAAGCAGCAAATGACAGATATGCTGAAATCCATGGACATGTATACGAGCGACTGCAGGTTTCAGCAGGAAGACGCCTTAAAGTCAGTCATGCCGTTTTTGCATATAACGCCTTCGCTGGAAAAGAAATCACAGAGAAATGTGCTGACCAGCGGCGCAGCTTCTACCTATATGTTTACGAGCTTTGAAATGTCTGACGATACTGGCGTTCTACTTGGTATCAACCGACATAACAATTCACTTTGTATAGTGGATTTGTTCAATACAAAGAAAAATAAGAATGCGAATCTGAACCTGCTCGGAACCAGCGGCGCGGGCAAGACCTTTACGATGCAGCTTTTGGCGCTGCGGATGAGGATGCGCGGCATACAGTGCTTCATACTCGCACCTATCAAGGGTCACGAGTTTCGCCGTGCGTGCAACCATATCGGCGGACAGTATATCAAAATAGCCCCCGGTTCGCCGCATTGTATCAATATCATGGAGATCCGGCATACCATTACGCCGGAGATGGAACTGATCGATGAGATGGACTACAGCGAGATGGATTCTATGCTGGCAAGAAAAATCCAGCAGCTGATGATATTTTTCTCGCTGCTGATCCCGGATATGACCAATGAGGAAGAACAAATGTTGGATGAGGCGCTCATCAAGACCTATGCCGACTTCAACATTACCCATGATAATGACTCGCTGTATCTGGATTCCGAAGCGGATCCACCGGTCATGAAGAAAATGCCTATACTGGGAGACCTGCACAAGAATCTGCTTCAAAACAAAATGACGGAACGCATAGCTGTTATTGTCAGCAGGTTTGTGACCGGCTCGGCGCAGTCTTTTAATAAAGGAACTAATGTGGACTTAACGAATAAGTACATCGTATTGGATCTGTCTGAACTGAAAGGGAAACTTCTTCCCGTTGGCATGATGATCGCACTGGACTATGTCTGGGATAATATCAAGGCAGACAGAACAAAAAAGAAAGCAATTTTAATTGATGAGATCTGGCAGCTAATTGGAGCATCCTCCAATAAACAGGCTGCCGATTTTTGTTTGACCATTTTCAAAACCATACGTGGGTTTGGAGGCGCCGCTATCTCAGCGACGCAAGACCTCTCTGATTTCTTCAGTCTGGAGGATGGCAAGTATGGCAGGGCAATCGTAAATAATTCAAAGAATAAAATCATTTTGAATCTTGAGCCTGACGAGGCACGATATGTGCAGGATGTGCTGAAGCTTACGAAAACCGAGATGCGGTCCATCACCCGTTTTGAACGCGGTGAAGCTTTGGTATATTCCAATAACAATAAAGTGCCTGTTGTGATAAAAGCTTCAAAAGAAGAACAGGAGATGATTACAACAGACCGAGCAGAACTGGAGGCAATCCTGCGTGAAAAACGCAAGAAGAAAACACATTAAGTCTTAAAATGCGCATTTTGATAGAAATACGCATTGACTATATTGAAGGAGGTGGTGAAAATGCTTTTACAGGACGAACAGTATGT
>CAJFTO010000041.1 GCA_904419955.1 Candidatus Roslinia caecavium
TATCACGGCTTGTTTATCGAGATGAAGGTCGGGCGGAACAAGCCGACGGACAAACAAAAGGAATGGCTCGAGAGATTGAGCCGGAACGGGTATAAAGCCGTAGTCTGCTACGGAGCCGAAGCGGCGATAGATACGATTGAGGAATATATGGGAATTGGAGGAAAATGAAGATGGAAGATAGATATACTTTGACGGATTTGCCGGGAGAGTGTGAGAAATATTATACGATTGATTGGTATGTAGACGCTGTTACAGAAACATTAGAACATTCTAATCTTCAGGTTACATTCCGTCGGTTTTGGGGTAGCGCGTTAGATCATGCCCTCATAGCGTCCGGCGTGGCATTTAAGACGCAGGAAGCCGCTGAGCGGAATAAATACGCTGTGTATAAGGCGCTGACGGGCAAGGAATGGGAGGAAAGAGAGGACGCGCGGCATGAGTAAATTTACAGAGATAGGCCGCGAGGATTGCCGGTTTTATCGAGGTCGGAGTTGTTACGCGCTAAAGGTATTCGACTGTAGGTTAGGCAATAAATGCAAATTCTATCAGCCTGATCTAAGCGACAGCCCTAAAGCGAGGACATACGGAGCAGACGTTAGATACTATGCAGAGACCGAAGAACTAAGGGCGTTGATGGATTCGAAAAAGGTCAAAGTAAAAGATATGGCGATCGCTATGTATATAGACCCTACTATGATGAGCAGGAAGATAAACGCCCGAAAGATCATATACGAGCATGAAGCGGAAAAGATATGCGAGATATTAGGAATACCCGACGAAGAATTTACAAGATATTTTAGGATCGAGGAGGATAAGAAATGAAAAAGAGGTTTAATTACGGTCAGGAGTTAGCGCTTATAATGCTTATAATTTTGAGCATTCTCTTTTTAGTGGTTTTACTGTTTGCTTTGTTGGCCGTGAATAGAGACCTTGCAATTGCGGGAATGTGCGGAACGTGTTTATCGACTATTTGGTATATCTACTACAGTATACAAAACGAACTTAAGCACATTCGAGAGGAAATAAAAGGAACACGAGGTGAAGTGGTATTACAGGCGTTAATATTAAGAAAAATGAAGCAATTTGAGGGAGATAAGAAATGAACACCGAGATGAATATAAAGTTTAACGATGACAAGAGCATAACCATAAACGACGTCAGATACATACCGGATTTTTGGGGAGAAGCTAAGGCAAGCGCAGAGCCCGAAAAGAGACATACGGGGATCGAGGAGCCGGAAAGAGGCGACAGTATTTATTATGTTGACGGGGACGGAATTTTAGAAACGTACGATTATTCTTCGGGGGAGTTTGAAAACGAATATCTCAGGGGTCGAGTTACAACTGACGAACAGCTATGCTCCGACCGTGATAGAGCCGCGCAGATACGATTCGCTTTGGAGAAATACGCGGCTGAGCATAATGCGAAGCCTTTAGACTGGACGGACGACAATAGCTGGAAATATCGCATTGCTTATAATTCCAATACTAAAATGTTGGAGGCATACTCTTGTATATTTTATAAGCATGACACAGTATACTTCGATTCAGCCAAAACGGCGAAAAATGCCATAGAAGCCGTAGGCGAGGAAGATGTGCTCTGGCTGCACAGAGATTATCAGCCGTATTTGAACGCGTTTAAAATGGATTAAAACAAAAAACGCCCCGCGTGAAAGACTCCGCCGAGACGCTTTGAATTTTTGTAGAAGATGTGTTAACTATATCACATATCAAAGCGAAAATCAAGGGGTGAATGTATGGCGCGGCATTATCAACCGAAAACTAATAATCCATATCGTTTAGAGCATGATTTATATATGCAGATGTTTTATAAAATCCGCAGATACCCGACATTAATTGAAGAACGAGACAAGGCGTTATACGGCGCCCCGCCTCCGCCGGACGGAATGCCAAACGGAAAAGGCGTTACCGGGAATCCGACCGAAAAGCGGGCTTTGATATTAATGAGGATCAGGGAGGATATCGAGGCTATAGAACAAGCTATGATTTATCTTAGGGATAAATACAGAGATACATATACGGGAGAGCCGTTCGATCCGTACGAGTCGTTTATGGATTACGGGGCGTTTTGCTATTACCGAAGTAAGAAGGGTAAAAATACAGCCCCGTGCGAAAGGACTTGGAAACGGTATAGAAGCGAATTTGCCTATATCGTAGCAAAAAAATTAAATTATTTTTAAAAATGTCACTTTGGGTAAAAGTCAAGTGGTATAATGGCTATAGTGAGGTTAAATGTAGACAGAACATTTTTAGTAACTTCCTCCTTTTCCAAAATATATTTTTATAGAGTCGTACCTTATTCGGTGCGGCTCTTTTTTCTAAGACGCCCGCGCGCCTCTTGCGGAATCACTTGCAAGCGAGATAAGCTTGACGACATAACGTAACGCGACTCAGCGGGTAATATAGATTAGGACGAGTGGGATCTGTACATCAAATTTATGTCGAGGGGCGGGCGGCTTTGATGTGTTTAGGAAGCGGGAAATAGCATAAAGGCAGGTGAAAAAACGTGGCTGAAAATCTGATAAAATCTGAAAGATTTAGCCTTACGGGCAAGAAGCTCAAAGTGGCGGAAGCCCTCGCGAATCCGGAGTCCGGACAGACCGACAAGGATATTTACACGGCGGTGGGTATCAGCCATGATACTTTTTACCGTTGGCTTAGAGAGGATAAAGAGATATTAGAGTACGCGGCGCATTTGATAGACAGGTACACGGACAAGGAACTCGGCGCGGTATGGCGGGCTTTGATAAGCGAATGTAAGGCCGGAAACGTACCGGCGATAAAGCTGTATTTTGAGCTCAAGGGCAAGTACAGCCAAAACGTTAAGGTCGAGGGGCTGAGCAATATTATCATAGTGGACGATATAAACGGAGGCGGCGAAGATGGTAAATCTTAGTTCGGTCATAGCTCCGGCGTTCTACTCTGTGCATAAGTCTATTCAGCGCGGCGAATATACTCATTACTGGCTTGGCGGCGGCAGAGGTAGTATGAAATCTACCTTCGCGGGAACGGAGATCGTTTTAGGCCTGCTCTCGGACGAGAGAGCCAACGCGGTGATCGTGCGCAAGATAGGCCTGTACCTGCGCGACAGCGTATACGAGCAGATACTCTGGACGCTCGACAAGCTCGGCATAACAGAGATGTTTAAGATAAAGACCGCGCCGCTTGAGATCGTGTATAAAAAGACCGGGCAGAAAATATTATTCAGAGGCGCGGACGAACCGCAAAAGCTTAAGTCGATAAAGGTTGCCAAAGGATATATCAAGTATATCTGGTACGAGGAAGTCACCGAGTTCAAGGGCATAGAAGAGATAAGGACTATCAACCAGTCGCTTATGCGCGGAGGGGATAACTTCGTTGTTTTGTATACGTACAACCCGCCGATCAGTCAGAGGAACTGGGTAAACCGAGAGGCGGCGGTCGAGCAGAAAAGGAAGCTGGTACATAAGAGCACGTATTTGGACGCGCCCAGAGAATGGCTTGGGGACGACTTCATACTCGAGGCTGAAGAGCTCAAGCGGACGCGCCCGGACAGCTACAGACACGAATATCTGGGCGAGGTAACCGGAACCGGCGGCGAGGTGTTCAACAACCTTGAGCTGCGCCGGATAAGCGACGAAGAGATAAGCGGCTTCGACAGGATAGCGCGGGGTCTCGACTGGGGCTTTGCGTCCGATCCGCTCCATTACACGGTCAACCACTACGACAAGCGGCGGCGCAGGCTGTATATATTCTACGAGATCCATAAGATGGGGCTTAGCAACCGAAAGGCGGCGGAGCTTATCAGGGCGGAGAACAAGAGCAATTCGCTTGTGGTATGCGACAGCGCGGAGCCTAAGAGCATAGCCGAGCTCAACGATTTAGGCGTAAGGGCTATAGGCGCAAGAAAGGGTCCGGACAGCGTGGAGTATGGGACCAAGTGGCTTCAAGACCTAAACAAGATAATCATAGACCCGGTCAGATGTCCGGAGACGGCGAAAGAGTTCAGCGAGTACGAGCTCGAACGCGACCGAAGCGGCGAGCTGATAGCGAGGTTCCCGGATAAGGACAACCACAGCATAGACGCGGTGCGCTACAGCCGCGAGTACGATATGAGAAATGTGAGGGTAAGATAATGCTTACTATGACGGATATAATCAACGCGAAAATATCGCGCGCGGGAGAGATGAGCGAGAGCGAGCTGATCAAATATATACTAAACGAGGACGCCGTAAGCGCTAAGAAGAAACGCATGTTCGAGGGGGCGCGGTATTACGCGACCGAACACGACAGCCTAAACAAGGCCTACGACGAAAGCGTGATCGAGGAAGTCGAAGAGGTAGACGGCGAAGAGAACACGAGACGGCGAAAGCTCAAGAACCCGAACCGAAGCAACCACCATAATATAAACACGTTCCATACCAACCTTGTAGACCAAAAGACCGCGTATATAGCGGGCAAGGAACCGACGTTTACGGTCAAGGGCGCGGCGGACGGCGGCGAGCTTAAATCATACGAGGATTTTGTAACCGAGACGGCGGACGAAGAGTTTAACGTCATGCTTCAAGACTGGATAACGGGAGCGTCGAACAAGGGCGCCGAGTGCGTCCACGTCTATTATGATCAAGACTTTAACCTTAAATATTGTATCGTGCCTATGGAGGAGATAATACCGATATACGACAGCGCTTTTCAGCAGGAACTGGTCGAGCTGATCAGGTATTACACGATAACCGTGATAAAAGGCGGCGAGAAATACTTAAGGCGGCGGGTCGAGTGGTGGACTAAGGATAAGGTTACCTACTACATAGAAAAAGAGAAAGACGTGTTTATCCACGATCCCAACGTGCCGGTCAATCCCGCGCCGCATTTTTGGGACGTGTCTTTCTTAAACGGCGCGGAGAAGAGCAAGCTGCCGAACTCATGGGGGCGGATCCCGTTCGTCATACTCGAAAACAACAGTCTGGGAACGACAGACCTACAGCTAAACAAGGGTTTGATAGACGCGTACGATATGATCTCGAGCGAGGGAACCAATACCCTTTTAGACCTTGTAGACCTCTACTGGGTGATACAGGGCTACGGCGGTGAGACCGCTTCGGCTATAGCGCGGTTGCTTCAGATAAACAAGGCGGTCAGCATAAACGACGCGGGCGGGAACATAGCCGCTCATCAGGTGGACTTGTCGCTGACCGGCAGGATAGAGCTGCTTAAAATGCTGAGGCGGGATATATACCACTTCGGTATGGGCGTAGACTTCGACAATGATACGTTGGGCGCGGCTCCGTCGGGGGTAAGCCTTAAATTCAGGTATTCGGGCTTAAGGCTCAAGGCGGGCAAGATGGCGCCCAGACTCAAGCGGGCGATAAAGGAACTATTCTGGTTCCTGACATACGACTACAACAGACGAAATAATACGGCGTTCGACAGCGAGCTGATAGCGGTAAATCTCAACTACTCGGAGATAACCAACGACTTGGAGCAAGTCCAGATAATAACCCAGTCGCAGGGCGTGCTGTCCGAGCGAACGCTGATAGAGAATCACCCGTTCGTTACCGACGTAAACGAAGAACTTGACAGGATCGAGGAAGAGGAAAAACAGCGGGAGAAAAAGATGGACGAACGCATGAACGTTAATTACTTCGGAACCGGAGAGGGCGAAGATAACGCCGAGAGCGGTGATAACAATGCCGAATAACAACGCGGAGTATTGGGCTAACCGGTTCGCTATGCTCAAGGACGCGCAGTATAAGAAAGCCGACGAATATGTAAAAGAACTTGGAAAGGTATACAGACAGATACGCTCCGACCTCGAGAAAGACCTTGCCAAATGGTATAATCGTTTGGCGGAGAATAACGAGGTCTCTCTTGCGGAGGCTAAGCGTATGCTCGACAGCGGGGAACTCGAAGAGTTTAAATGGACGGTCGAGCAGTACATAGAACGCGCCTCAGACGCGGGGCTTGCCAGAAAGTACATGAAAGAGCTTGAGAACGCGAGCGCGAGGGTCCATATTCGCCGTTTAGAGGCTATGGAGCTTCAAATCGAATATTATGTCGCCTTGCTTATGAACAGCGAGGAAAAGGGAATAAACGAGCTTCTGAGCGGTCTCTATTCGGATACGTATTATCAGGCGATATATGAAATACAAAAGGGATCCGGCATAGGCGCGGAGTTTACGGCGCTCAATACTCAGGCTATCGAAAATATAATGCTAAAGCCCTGGGCCGACGACGGTCTGAGCTTTGGCAAGCGGATACGAGAGAAATACGGTCCGGAGTTTGTAAACAGGCTCAGTAAGACGCTTTCAAGGTCGCTGATCAGCGGCGATTCACAGAGGAAGCTTGCCCGATCTTTAGAGAAAGATTTCGACCTCGCGGAGGGTCAGGCCGAGCGGCTGATACAGACCGAGAGCGCGTTCTTTATCGAGGCGGCGACGCTGAAATCATACGAAGAGACGGGCGTAGACGAATACAAGATAATCGCGACGCTGGACTATAAGACCAGCGAGATATGCAGAAGTATGGACGGCAAAGTCTTCAGCCGCAAAGACGCGGTGATCGGCGTAAATTGCCCGCCGTTTCACTGTAGGTGCAGGACTACGACGGTTCCGCTCACGGGCTACGAGGATATGTTCGAGCCGGGAGAGAGGGTAGCGAGAAACGCGGACGGCGATATATATTACGTGCCGGAGGATATGACTTATCCCGAATGGTACAAGAAATATGTCGAAAGCGACCCGGAGGAAGCGCTCAAGGTCAAGAAGCTGCAAAACAGGAGAGCCGACAAAGAGCAGTACGAGCGGTATAAGAAGCGTTTGGGCAAGGAAAACGTGCCGGAGACGCTTGACATGTGGCAGGAAAAGAAGTACACTGATGATGAGTGGTGGACGGGCACAAAAGGCTTTTACAGGTATAAGGGCGAGAATCCTAAAGCCGATAGGAAAGCCTACGAGTGTGCGACGGAGCTAAAAGAAAAAGGCGTAAGAGGCGATATACATATACCGCCTAAAGAGATAGATATATCGGAGCTTGGCTTTGACGATCATCATGTCAATGCAGAGAGCGAACATAAAGTAACTGAAGAAGAGGCTAAGGCGTTTATCAAAAATGCTAAAATGTCGCACACTGTTTGGCAAGGACAATATGAGAACTATTACAGCGAAGAGGGCGCCGCATATGTTAACGTTAAAGACGAAAACAATAAGTTTATTAGGACGGCGTTTAAAAAAGAACAGTTTAAAGACGAAAGTAAAATGATTATGGGGGTATTAAAAAAGCATGGCATATGATACAAATTATCCGGTTACTTGTCCGATCGATAATAAAGTTATATATATGGACGATTGTTTTGAAAGATGTATGTCCGCATGTGAAAGCGCACCTGAATACTATATGCCGGGACTTCGACCGTTTGAGGAAGAGGCCGCCATTTGTAAGGCGTGCGAATATTATCAAGACGATTAACCGCTTGTGAAATTAAGCAAATGAGACAGGTTCCGGCGCGCCTCTTGCGTAACGCGTACCAGGCCGGAGCCGAAAACTAAATAAACACACCGCTTTGCAAAATGCAGGCGGTTTTTTAAAACTCAATCCAGACCCGAGTAAGTCTTAAAACTGCTTGTTTTTTATGCTCAAAATCAGGAGGTAATAGAAAATGGAAGCATTAAAAGAGCTGTTTGGAGACGGACAACTGAGCTACGCGGAGTTTGAAAAGGCGGTAAAGGGCAAGGGTATCGAGCTGGCCGATCTGTCCGGCGGGGCTTACGTCTCTAAGGAAAAGTACGACGGCAAGGTGAACGAGCTGACGGTCGCCAACCAGTCCATAGCCGGGCTTAAGAAGGACCTTAAGGCCTTCGAGGGCGCGGACGTCGAGGGACTCAAGAAACAGGTCAAGGACTGGGAGGATAAGTACAACAGCGACATATACGAGCTCAAGAAGAACGCGGCCGTAGACGAAGCGATAAGGCGGGAGAACGGGCGCAACGCTAAGGCGATCAAGGCGCTTATCGACATGGACAATATAACCCTCGACGATAAGGGTAACCTTAAGGGCTTCGATCTCAGCGAGCTTAAGAAGAGCGACGCGTATTTGTTTAACGTGGAGGAACATAAGAATCAGGGCGCGGGAGTGAGCGCCGGAGATCAGGGCGGCGAGGCGAAGGCGGCCGACAGTACGGACACCATCATAGACAAGGCGCGCGCGTATTTGGGGCTTGGAAAAGATAATTAAATTAACATAAATCAATTTTAAGGAGTTGAGAGAAAATGGCAAACAGCATTACATTAGCTGAAAAGTTCGTGCCTGTGATCGACGACATATATAAACGTACGTCGGTGACCGAAGGCATGGACAGCGCGACGCAGGTAGATTTTACGGGCGTCAACGAGGTAAAGGTACTTAAGGTATCGACGACCGGACTCGGCGATTACAGCAGGGAAGACGGTTATCCTAAGGGCGACGTTACCGCGTCGTGGGAGACGATGACCTTGAGCGAGGAGAGAGGTAAAGAGATCTCTATCGACCGTATGGACAACGAGGAGACGCTCGGTATGACCTTCGGCGCGGTCACGGGCAGGTTCGTAAGAGACTGGGTAAGTCCGGAGCTTGACGCATACAGGTTTGCAAAGTACGCGTCCGCGACGGGTATACTCACGACTACGGCGGCGACGCTCGCTAAGGACAGCATACTCGCGGCGATCGACGAGGGCTGCAGGGCTATGGACGAAAAGGAAGTCCCGGTAGAGGGGCGCAGGCTTTATGTGAGCAGCGACCTAAAGCCGGTACTCAATTCGGCGCTCAGCAGGCAGTGGGGTTCGGACGGTACGGTCAACACCGTGCTCGCGGGCTACAACGATATGCCGATCACCTACGTGCCTAAGTCGAGGTTCTATACTCAGATAACGTTAAACGACGGCAAGACCGCTTGGGGCTATTCTAAGACGGCCACGACCGGCGCGGACATCAACTTTATGATAATCCAGCCGGACGCTATACTTCAGGTCACGAAATTCGCTCTGCCTAAGATATTCGACCCGGACACGAACCAGGACAAGGACGCCTGGAAGTTCCAGTTCAGGCTCTATCACGACGCGTTCGTGTACGAGAACAAGGCGAGCGGCATATATCTGCATAAGGCTCCGACTACTACGGGCTAAGAGAAAAGAGGCGGATAATCTATGCTGATAACCAAAGGCGGGATAAGCAGGAACATAGACGATAAGAACGCCGCCGTGTATATCGCAAAAGGTTATACGGCGGCGGACGCGCAAGGGGTAGATAAAGATGCAGGAAAGGCTAAAACTGCTAAAACAACTGCTCGGAATAAGCGACGACAGTAAGGACGCGATCCTCGAATACGAACTGAGTACGGTCGAGGATATGATACTAAACTACTGTAACATCAAAGAGATACCAAAAAGGCTCGAGAATATCCTTATCGGTATGTGCGCCGACTACCACCGCGCGTCCGGCTACGGCGACGAAGAGGGCGCGGGGCCGCTCAAGAGCGTGAGCGAGGGCGACACTTCGGTCTCTTACGGTTCGGCGTATTCGGTATCCGAGAATCCGGGTATGGAGTTTTTGAAGGGATATACGGCTCAGCTTAACAGATTCAGGAGGTTTGGAAAATGAATAGGGCTAAGGCGCTCCGTACGCTATGGACGGACAAAATGAAAATAGAAATTTCAAAATACCAAAAAGACGAAGAGACAAGGCGACAATTACGCCGTATCGTAGCGGTCGCGGAGGGCGAGCCGTGCCGGGTCTCGTTTTCTTCAGCGCCGGCGGTCTCGGATCAAGATGGAGTCGCCGGACAGACTCAATCGGTCAAGCTGTTTTGCAGTCCGGATATACGGATCGAGCCGGGTTCAAGGATAACCGTAACGCGGGGCGGCAAAGAGACCGCGTACGCTATGAGCGGCGTTCCGGCGGTGTATAAGTATCATCAGGAGATCAATCTCGAACTGTTTGAGAGGTGGGCGTAATGTCGAAAGGCGGAAAATGCGAATACGACGACGTGATGAGGTTCCAGGCTAACCTTGAGAGGTTTCAAGGCCGAGAGCTCGACGCGCTGGCAAGGCGTATCTGTAACACGATAGCGAAGGAGCTTTACAAAGACGTTAAAAATAATACGCCAACCGGCGTAAGGACGAAGAATCCCGGCAACCTAAAACGAAGCTGGAAGCAGTCGGCGGTAACTAAATCAGGCGCCCATTGGACGGTCACCGTATACAACACAGCCGATTACGCTATATACGTCGAATACGGACACCGCACAAGAGATCATAAAAAATGGGTCGAAGGTCGGTTCATGCTGACGAACGCAAAGAAGCGGCTCGATCGCAAGGCGCGGATCATAATAGCCGAAGAAGTCAAAAAGAAATTAGGTGAGATGTTTGGTTAGTATGTTACTTAGCGGGATAACCGTCAAGCTGGACGAACTGTTTAACTCGGGCGGCGATAATTATAAGATATATACGAATAACGTGGAGCAGGGACTCGAGACGCCCGCTTTTTTTGTGTCCGTGATCCAGAGCGAGGTCACGCCCCTGCTCGGCAGGCGGTGCAAGTGCAGCGCGTCTATGGATATAAAGTATTTCCCCGAGTCCGACCTTGAAAAGACGGGCGAACTGCTCGAGGTAGGGGATACGCTTATCCACAACATGAGGTTTATCGAGCTTTTGGACGGGTCTAAGGTTCAGGGGATCAACAGGTATTACGAGGTAGTGGACGGCGTCCTGCATTTCTTTATCGACTATCTGTATACGATTAACTTCATAGAAGAGCCGGACGCTTTGATGAGCGGACTTGAGCTGAAAGGAGATGTGAAAAATGGCGGTTAGGACGAAGACGGGGACTGCGGCGGCCAAGACGGCGGAGGCCGAATCTCCTAAGAAGACTAATACTAAGCCGAAGGCTAAGACCTACACTAAAGAGCAGATCCTAAGATCGGACGTCTACAGGTACAGACGCGATCTTGTGGGCGCGCTCTTGGAAGACGGAAAGAACTACGAAATAAAAGAGGTAGATAACATGATAGAAAATTACTTAAAAGGAGGTAAATAGAAATGGCTTTAGGAGGCGGAACATTCATAACGCAAAACAAGGTTTTGCCCGGCTCGTATATCAATTTCATATCGGCGGCGACGGCTTCGGCCGGACTGTCCGAGCGCGGTATAGCCGCTCTGCCTATGCCGCTCGATTACGCGCCGACCGGCGTGTTTGAGGTCACGGGCGAGGATATGCAGAAGAACACGAGAAAGCTGTTCGCCTGCGATTATACGGACATCAAGCTGAGACCGCTGAGAGACGCGTTCAGGCATTGCACGAGGGCGTACGTATACAACATAAACGGCGGCTCGACGGCGAAAAACGCTACAAACACATACGCGACCGCGAAGTATCCGGGCGCGGGCGGCAATAACTTTTCGATAAAGATAGAATCGATCGCGGGAGACGATACCAATTACAGGGTATCCACCCTGCTTGCCGGAGTCGTACTCGACGAGCAGATCGTGCCTAAGACGGGCGGCGCGGCTCAGCTTGTAGACAACGACTATGTGACGTTTAATAAAGAGGCGACGCTTGCGGAGACGGCGGGGACGGCTCTTGCGGGAGGCGTAACGGGCACGACCCCGGCTTATCAGGACGCGCTCGACGCGCTCGAGGCGTATTCGTTCAACACGCTTTGCTGTACGGCGACCGACGATACTACAAAGGCGCTGTTTGCTAACTATACTAAGCGCCTTCGCGACGAGATGGGTAAGAAGTTCCAGGTCGTGATACACAAGTGTCCGGCGGCAAACGTAGACTTCGAGGGCGTAATAGACCTTGACAATATAGTCGCGGGAACGCAGACAAGCGACGCGGACTATGGCGCTCTCGTGTACTGGCTGACCGGAGCGGAGGCCGGGTGCGAGGTGAACCGGAGCTGCACCAATATGCTCTACGACGGTGAGTATTCGGTCGATACCAACTACACACAGCAGCAGCTTATCGACAATATAAACGCGGGCAAGCTCACGCTCCACAGGGTGGATAACAGCGTTAGAGTTTTGACGGATATAAACTCGCTTGTTACGTATACGAGCGATAAGGGTAAGATATTTGCGAGCAACCAGACGATCAGAGTCATAGACCAGATAGCTAACGACATAGCGAGCCTGTTTAACTCTAAGTATTTGGGCGTATACCCGAACGACGTTATGGGCCGCGTCGAGCTTAAGGCGGATATAACTTCGCACCACGAACAGCTCCAGAATATCGGGGCTATAGAGAACTTCGACAGCGGCGACGTTACTGTAGAGCGCGGCGATGATAAGACCTCCGTAGTGGTTACGGACAACGTCGAGGTGGTAGGCGCTATGGAAAAACTGTATATGACGGTCGTAGTAGCTTAGAAAGGAGATTTGAATCATGAGCGTAACTAAAATGCTTGGCAAGGACGCCATATTCGCGGCTCTTGCAGAGTGTTATATAACAATAGGCGATAAGCGATACAACTTTATGCAGGCTATCAACTTAGAGGCGACGATCGAGAAGAACAAGACCGAAGTGCCTATTTTGGGTCAGACTGGTAAGGGCAACAAGGCGGCGGGCTGGACGGGCTCGGGCTCGATGGAGGCGCACCTTAACCAGTCGGTATTTAGGAACCTGATGGCGGACTACATAAAGGACGGCACGGACGTCTATTTCGATATCAAGGTAACCAACAGCGACCCGTCGTCTGAAGCGGGTCGACAGACCGTATGGCTCAAGAACTGCAACATGGACAACGTTATCGCGGCGTCGTTCGACTCGGACGGCGAGTATTTGACCGAGAGCATGGACTTCACGTTCGACGATTACGAGGTCGTCGAGGGATTCAACGAGCTTACGGGATTTGTACTAAACGATACTGAAGATACTGAAGGAGGAAATTAATCATGGCTACGTTAAAAGGCTTTTTAAATCCAATAAAGGTTGAGGAACGCGACGTTATCATAAGCGACAGATTCATAGGCGAGGACGGCCAGCCGTTGCCGTTTAGGATCAAGCCGATCAGGGGCGACGTTTTGAACGCGATCGAACAAGAGTCGTTGATCCAGACAGGCGGCAAGGGCGGAAACGTGGACGTAACGACCGACACGGTTAAGTACGTAACCGGGCTTTTGGCGGCGTCGGTAGTCAGCCCGGATCTTGACGCTGTGGATATTCAAGACGCTTACGGCGCAAGTTCGGCGCGGGAGCTGATAGATAAAATGCTGCTCGCGGGCGAGAGAAACAGACTGTTTAATGCAATCCGAGAGTTAAACGGCTTAGACAAGAGCCTTGACGATATGGTCAAAGAGGCAAAAAACTAATAAAGGGCGATGGACTCAGCAGTTACGCTATGCATTATCTGTACGAGTTCCACCGCCTGCCTTCCGAATTTCTGGCGCTCAGCGATGAGGAAAAGGCCTTTATCATAGCGTGTATAGACGTGCATGTGGAAGAAGAGAAAAAGGCCGCGAAGAAGGCGAAGCAAAAATCGAAGGGGCGGCGATGATTTCCGCCTCTTTTTTATTATCTTAAGAAAGGGGGCGGAGCTATGCCCGATACCTTGCAGACCAGTATTGAATTATATGACCGAGCTACTAAACCGCTTAGGACTATCGCGAGCGCCGCAGAAACGGTGACTAAGGCCTTTAAGGGCGTAGATACCTCCGCGGCTCAAGCGTTCGGAGATATGCCGAGTCAGGTAAATACAGCCGAGAGGGCTATAAAAAGCGGCGCGGATCAAACAAGACGGTTCGAGAGTCAATTAAAGAACGTCAATAGCGCAGGCGGTAATTTGGTCGGAACATTCAAAAGAGTTGCCGGAGCTATAGGCGCGGCGTTCGGGGTCAGCGCTATAATCAAAACGTCGGACGCGGTAGCGCAGACAAAGGCGCGGCTCGATCTGATGAACGACGACATGCAGACAACCGCTGAACTGCAAAATATGATCTACGAGAGCGCGAACCGCTCGAGAGGCGCTTACTTAGATACGGCCGACGCTGTGGCTAAGATGGGCGTATTAGCCGGAGACGCGTTTTCGTCCAATGAAGAGACGATAGCTTTTATGGAGCAGGTCAATAAGCATTTTGTTATCGGCGGCGCCGATACCCAACAGCAACAGGCGGCTATACTCCAATTGACGCAGGCGATGGCGTCCGGTGTTCTTCGTGGCGAGGAATTAAATTCAATATTAGAAAACGCGCCTACGATAGCAGAGGCTATAGAAAACTATTTGGGAGTATCGAACGGTTTGAAAGATATTGCCTCAGAGGGTCAGATCACCTCCGAAGTGGTAAAAGAGGCCTTGCTCGGCGCGGCGGAAGAGACTAACGCTAAGTTTGAGAGTATGCCTAAGACGTTCGGGCAGATCTGGACGGGGTTCAAAAACAGCGCGGTAATGGCGTTTCAGACGACGCTGCAAAAGCTGAACGAGATCGCTAACAGTCCGGCGTTCGACACGCTATTATCTAACGCCGAAGGCGCGCTGATGAAAATAGAGCCGATAGCGACCGGAGCTTTGCAAGCCATATTAGATATATCGACCAACCGGGACGTTATCAACTTCTTTGGTACGCTTAGGGATTCGGTCGTCAAAGTAGGCAAGGCGGTAGCCGACGTGTTCGGGCTCGACAGCTCGGCCGGATTTTTCGGCGCCGTGACCGACGGTATAACAAAGCTCGCTAAAACATTGACTCCGGCTATTCAGGCTATGGGCGATTTCGTTTCGGCGAACGCTAAGTTCCTGCCTGCGATCCTGGGCGTGGTCGTTGCGTTTAAGGGGCTTTCGTCGGTCGCGTCGATCGCGGGAAAGATAAAGAACTTCACGGCGATCTTTAAGGGAACCGATACGGGAACAGAAAAGTTACTGAACCCGTTTACCGAGCTTGCAAAAGCTAATACCAAGAATATATTAAAAGGCATAGCAAACCTTTCGGTAATAGTCGTAGGTCTGGGCGCGCTCGCGGCGCTTGTTATGGCGGCCGCGCCGTATATATCGAGGCTTGGCGATCTCAGATCGTTTGTAAAGGTCTCTGCGGCTATAGCGGTAATCGGAACAGTAGGCTCGGCCATGTCTACGCTTGCGGGGAAGGTCGGCAATATCCCCGTTACGACCGTAGCTAAAGGGATTGCCAACATGGCGATAGTAATAGCCGGACTGGGCGCTCTGACGGTCGTTCTGGGCGCGGCTACGCTGTTAGACTTCGACTATTCGAGACTGTTTAGCCTTACGGCGCTTATAGGGATTTTGGGAACCGTAGGCGCGGCGTTGTCGGTCTTTGCGGCGGTGGCCGGAGCTATGCCCATACCGGTAGTACTGGCCGGACTTGCGAATATAGCGCTTGTGCTGGCCGGTATGTCGGCGGTCATAATAGCGTTCGGGGAGCTCTCGCAAATACCCGGCTTTAACGAGTTTATCCAAAAAGGCGGCGACACGCTCGCTCTGCTCTTCCAGCAGATAGGCAAGATCGCAGGTTCGGTGATCGGCGGACTGGGCGAGGGTATAACTAATTCCCTGCCTAAGATAGGCGAAAACCTCTCAAACTTCGCGGCGGCGATAAGGCCGATGTTCGATATATTCTCGGGCATAGACGCTGGCGGCGTAGGCGAGTTCCTGTCCGGTTTCGGCGCGTTTGTCGCGGCTATGGCCGGAGATAAGATAGTCAGTATCTTCACAGGCGGTACTGATTTCGCAAAACTCGGCTCCGACCTGACCTCGTTCGCGGAGAGTTCGCGCGGGTTCTTCGAGGCGGTCGCCGGATTCCCGGAGGCGGGATTTACAAAGGCCTCCGCGCTCTTCCAGTCTCTGGGGGATATAAGTAACGTACCGAACAGCGGGGGAATAGCGCAGTGGTTCAGCGGGACTAACGATTTCTCAGGGCTCGCAAGCGGGCTTGAACAGCTCGCCGGAGACGGGGTAGTCAAGTTCTTCAACACAGCGGCGAGTCTGCCGGAGGCGGGCTTTAGTAACATGACTAAGTTCTTTCAGGCTTTGGGCGACGTCAGCGCGGTACCAAACAGCGGCGGCATAGGTCAATGGTTCAGCGGGACCAATGATTTCACAGCCCTTGCAAACGGACTTGGCGCGCTTGCGGGCGAAGGGGTTGTGAAATTCTTCAATATGGTCGCCAATCTTCCGGATAACAGCTTTGAGAATATGGTCAAGCTGTTTAACGCGCTGTCAAATATCGAAGGCTTGCCCAAAGAAGGCGGACTTTCCGGTTTGTTCGGCGGAGACGTAGATCTCGGCGGCTTAGGCTCGCAGCTTGGGACGTTTGCGGCTAACGCGCAGAGTTTCTTTACGGCGATCAACAGTCTAAACGTTAACAATATTACCGGGCTGATCGTATCCTTGCAATCTTTGGGCAACGTTATAAGAAACCTGCCTAATACTCTCGGCGTACAGGCGGCGTTAAACTCCCTTACCTCCGCCGTAACTCAGATGGAGGACGCCGTAAAGCGCGGCATGGATACGGTCGCTAAGACTGCGAGCCAAAAGATGAAAGAGTTCGTGCAGGCCATATCCGACGGAGGAACGCAGACCAAAACAAAGCTTGGCGAGATCAAAACGAATATAGAGACCGTATTTACTACGATCAACCTCAGAGATACGGGGAAGAATATCATACAGGGCCTTATAGACGGTATAGACTCGAAGCGCAGCGCCGCGATCGCGGCCGCTCGGGATATAGCCGACGCGATACGAGACACTATAGACTCGGCTATGGGCATAGCTTCCCCCTCTAAGGTCATGATGGAGAAAGGCCGCTACATAACCGAAGGTCTGGCTATAGGCATGGAAAACCGGTTAAGAGACGTAAAGAGAGCCGCGCTTTCCTTGAGTTCGGCGGCGGGCGAATATCCCAAAACTACTTTCGGAAACAGGGATACCGTTACCGCTCGGGGCGATTACAGCGATATACGCGGCGCGGCGGGAAAGAGAGATAAAGGCGAGACCAAGACGATAGTTAAGGCTCCGATAACCATAACGATAAACAACGATAACGAGATAAGCAGCGAGATGGATCTGACCGACGTGATCAAGCGAATGTCAAACGGCATATACGCTAATCTGCAATCGAATCTGGAGGCGAATTATGGCGTATAAATTCTATATAGCGGGCAAGCTGTTGCCCGTGCCGCCGCCCACTATGACTATAACCATAAACAACCAAAACGAAAGGGTAAGTCTTGTGGACGACGGCGAGATAAATATAATCAAGCGTCCGGGACTTAAAGAGTTCAGTTTTGAGATATTATTACCGGCGGTGGAGTATCCGTTTGCGAGCTATGAGACAAGTTACATAAACCCGCGATACGGAACGACTCAGAACGTGACGCCGCCTATAGAATACCTTGATCTGTTCCAGACGCTTAAGAACGAACGCTTACCGTTTCAGCTCGATATATATAGGGAATTACCGAACGGTGAGGATACCTGGTATACCAACGAGACGGTGACGCTCGAGGACTACGAGGTAACGGAGGACGCGGAGGACGGGTGCGACGTAAGAGTATCCTTAAATTTCTGCCAATACAAGGACTACGGTACCCAGATAGTTATCTTAAATGCCGACGGCGTGACATATCAGACCGTAAGAGCCGACGAGAAGCGCATAATGCGGGTCGCTACGGCTCAGGAGGGCGACACCTATTACACGATAGCCTGCCGCGAGTTCGGCTCTGAGAACGTAAACAGCGACGTCGTGCGGTATCTTGAGAAGATAAACAGAGACCCGGACGCGAGCGACTACCTCGCGATCGAGAACGCGGAGGAATGGCAGGACGATATGTATTCGCTCCGCTGTAACTGCGCAGCCCTGATAGACAAGACTTTCGGTGGGGCGAGCAAGTACGAGGGCGATATATTGCCGGGCTTGCACTGGGCGGAGAAACACGTCGTGTCGCTGTATAAAAAGACGTTTCTTACCGATTACGACTATTGGATAAACGCCGACAACCTAAGCGGCAATATATCCCAAGCCGAAATACTCGCGCTCTGCGATAAGGCGACCGGCGGCATGCTCGACGCGTACGTAGGGCGGGAGACAGACCATTGGGGGAGAAACCACTTAGATAGCCTTTGCGATAAGGAAATAGTCTATAACCCCGATCTTTGGCTGGACTTCGACGGCCCCGCGCTAAATTCAAGGGTCAAAGCTTTAGTGAGAAAGAGCGCGGAGCTTTGCGAGGCGTACGGGATACTGAGCGAGGGTCAGACTATAAAGCTTACCGACGACAGCTATGGCACGTATGACGAATGGCTTGCTGGAAACAGCGGGTGAAATTTAAAATAGTTATAAAACCTCTTGACACGTAATATATTACGTGTTATAATAAGTGATGTAAGGGGGATAACTAATGAAAAGCTATTCATCAAGGGAGATTATCAAGGCGCTCTTAAAAGACGGTTGGAGAGAATGCGGCTGCGACGGCGATCATCATCAGTTTAAGCACAACGTTAAACCCGGTAAGGTAACGGTACCACATCCCAGAAAGGATATGCCTATCAGAACTTTAAAGAGCATTGAGAAACAATCCGGGCTAAAATTCAAATAGCCCGCCCCCTTTTATTATACAAATATAGGAGGTTTTTATTATGAAGGATAAATATATTTATCCGGCGGTAGTTTATTTTGACGACGACGGTATAGCGATAGAGTTTCCCGACCTGCCGGGCTGTTTATCTTGTACCGACGACGAATCTCAGATCGCAAAATGCGCAAAGGAAGCGCTCGGCGTGCATTTATACGGCATGGAAAGAGACGGCGATCCCATACCCGAGCCGTCGAGCATAAAAGATATTAAGCCTGAAGAAAACGGCGTTATAATACTTGTCGAAGTGTTTATGCCTCCTGTGCGCGAGAGAATAAATAACAGATATGTTAAAAAGACGTTATCTATACCGTATTGGTTAAATGTTGAAGCCGAAAATGCGGGAGTGAATTTTTCAGGGATACTCCAGGAGGCTCTAAAACAGTATTTACACGTTTCAAAATAATAATTTAAGATTGCTAAGACGCTCGCACGGGCGTCTTTTTGTTTGCTCAAAAAAGAGGTGATCAATTGGCGACTGGAAAAGATTTAGTAAACGTAGCCTTAAAAGAAGTGGGCTACACAGAGGGCGCGAACAACTCCAATAAATACGGCGCGTCTTTCGGCGTCAATAACGAGGCATGGTGCGGGTTCTTCGTTTCATGGTGTCTTGAACAGATAGGTATCGACGATTACGGCGGCACCGGATCAGCGGCAAAATTCGCATTAGACGCAAGAGACAGAGGAATTGGAACATTTCACCCCAAAGGCAGCGGATATTCGCCTAAATTAGGAGATCTATATATTTACCTTTTCAACGGCGTTGACTGGGCGCAACACGTCGGGATAGTAAAAGAGGACGCAAGCGGCGGTCAATTTCCTTCGGTAGACGGTAATTACAGCGGCGGAGTACGCAATACGCCCAAATCACGTAACAACGTCTCCAACTACTGCTATGTCACCCCGCCGTACGACGGAGCCGCAACGTCTGAGCTAAAACCGTAGCGCGAGGTAGTCATAGAAGTACCCGCAGGGTTGGGCACAGTCTACACGTATATGAACTGGAGCGCCATTACAAATACGTCTTCGACGCAGTATCAATTAATAAACGAAGCGGAAGCGAATAACGATAGACATTATGATAACGAAGGATACGGCATGGTTGGAGAAAGGTTCGCTTTGGCTATGACGTCTACTTTCGGAGCGATCGGGGATTACGTAGACGTATATATGGAAAACGGGCGCGTTATACATGGTATTCTTGCCGACGCAAAACATCAGGGACAACCTGTGTCGTGGGATCCAAACCCGGCTAATAAATGGGGGCATAACAACGGCGAGCGTATCGTCGAATGGGTGACTAACTGGCGTAATCACGATAACCCGCCGAGCGACGGCTGCGTTTTAAAGGTAATAAATTTGGGAAATTACTTCGAGTACCCCGAATACGCCAACGCTTCAAGTTATACAAGCTCGAGCGGCTCAAGCGAGTCCAAGCCGATCACCACGACCGCGACGATGAGCTACGTCGGAGAGCAGGCGGGAGTCAGGAACAACATATTCGACGGGCTCAGAATGAAGAATCAGAGCAATATCGAGCTGTATATTGCAAACCCGGACGGCAGGATATACAAGCCCGTCATCTGCGACAAGATCGAATGGGAGCCGCCTAAGAACTCCTACGCTATGCTCGGCTTTACCGTGCTTAAAGATCCCGTTTTGGACTTTCAGGAAGGCGCTCAGGTAATATTCAAGTATCGCGGCGAAAACGTCTTTTGCGGCTATGTGTTCGAGAAGAGCCGGAGCGACAGCTACAGGATAAAGGTCACGGCTTACGACCAGCTCAGATACTTTAATAACAAGGATATATACGTGTATCAGGATATAACGGCGTCCGAGCTGCTTACGGCCATATGCAAGGATCACAGCGTAAAGCTGGGCGGCGTATACGATACCGGGATCAAGCTGCCGCTTACGGTCGAGGATAATACGCCTTTGATAGATATAATGTATAACGCGCTCCAATATACGGTGTCTCAGGGCGGCATATATTGCCTGTTATACGACGATTTCGGTCAGGTGCGGCTCGATCCTCAGTATTGGTTTAGAGTTCCCTATGCGGTCAATAAAGAGACCGTGCAGAGTATAGACTACACGTCGAGCATTAACGAGGGAACTTTTAACAGGATAAAGACGTACCGCGATAACGAAGAAACCGGAGTCAGAGAGGTGTACATAAACGACAAGTCCGCCGAGTTCAGCCAGTGGGGAGTACTTCAATACACTCACCAGCTCGAAGACGGACAAGACGGCGCGGCTTTGGCGGAGAACCTCATAAAGATAACGACCAATAAAACGCGGTCGCTGTCCGTAAAGGGCGCGTTTGGAGATATACGCGTAAGAGGCGGCTCGAGCGTGTTTGTGGACTTAGATTTAGGCGATCTTTTGCAATACGGGTATATGGAAGTCTCGGGGGCTAAGCATACCTTTACTGACAGCAGTCATACTATGGATCTGGATTTGATAGGGGGTCAGTTTATATGATCGAGTACATGGCCTTGATAAAGGCTATTAAGCAGATAGTGAAAGAACAGCTCGAGAGCGAAAAGCTGACCGATATGTTTACAGGTTACGTCAGCTCGGAGAACCCGCTCGAGATCAAATTATCTGATAAGATACCGCTTAGCGGAAAACTTTTGGTCGTTCCCGAATACTTTACAAAGAAGACGTATAATATAACCGGCGCGGATCATTCGCATACCTTAGAGATAGACGACAGCCTGAAGACGGGCGACGTCGTTACTCTCTTAAGAGTGCAGAATGGTCGGCGTTTTGTTGTGATGGGAGTGAAGAAGAATGATACCCAATAACTTTTATCCGCCGGAGACGTTCAGAGACGCGCAGAGGAAGATACTACCGTCAAAGACGTTCTATATAGACTTTGAGAATAAACGTCTATCCGGCAAGGTAGACGGGATAGACGCGCTCAAGCAGAGTATATATATGATACTCCAGACGGAGCGGTACCGGTGGCTTATCTACAGCAGGGACTACGGCGCGGAGTTCGACGAACTCAGGAATAACCCAAAGACGTATATTATCCCGCAGCTTCAAAGGCGGATAACGGAGGCGCTCATGGTTGACGATAGGATAACCGCCGTCTCCGGATTTAAATTTGAGACGAATAAGAATATATACAGCGTGACTTTTGAAGTCGCGAGCAATATAGCGGACGAGAAAATAACGCAGACTTACGATGTGGAGGTGTGAAAATGGCGATACCTGATTATAACGAAATACTCGAGCGTATGCTTGCGAGAGTATCGGACGAATACGACAAGAGAGAGGGGAGCCCGGTATATATCGCGCTCGCTCCGGCCGCGTTTGAAATGCAGAGGGTCTACGCTTTGGCTTCGGGAACGGAGGACAACGCGTTCGCGGACACCGCCGATTACTATTACTTACAGCGCAGAGCGGCGGAGCGCGGACTTACGCCTTACCCGGCGACAAACGCGATAGTTAAAGGCGAGTTCAACATAGACGTGGATATAGGCGCGAGGTTCTCCGTGCTCAATTCGACGGTCAACTACTACGTCGCCGAAAAGAGAGAGGACGAAGAACATTCGTATAATCTGGCCTGCGAGACTACGGGCGAGACCGGGAATATCAGTTCGGCGGAGCTGGTTCCGATACAGGAGATAGAGGGGCTTACAAGCGCGAAGATAACCGGCGTAGTTATAAACGGCGAGGACATGGAGAGCGAGGACGATTTCAGAGAGCGGTATTTCAGCTCTATCACAGACCAGTCGTTCGGCGGGAACAAGGCGGCGTATAAGGAATACGTAAACAGTATAAACGGCGTGGGCGCGTGTAAGATATACCCGTGCTACAACGGCGGCGGAACGGTAAAGGTAACTATTATGGATACTGAAATGGGCGCCGCGAGCGCGGAGCTTGTGAAAACCGTTCAGGACAGTATCGATCCGATCGGCAGGGGACCGGAGAGCGCGCTGAACACAAGAAAGGCGGACGACTTAACGCCGCCCGACGGCGTAGAGGTGGAAGACGACGACAAACTGCCGCAGGACAACCCGCCCGAAAAGCCAGATTTCGTGTTTGGCTGGGACGATAACGCGGAGCTTATGAAAGCCAAAGTAGACGGAGTAACCAACGCGGAGCGGTTCAAAAGCGTATTCGGCGAAAATCTTAGAAGTTACTGTTTAAGATTGATCCCTATGGGGGCTAACGGCAGGGTATTAGAGATACCGTTTACCATAGACGTAGACTGCGCGGGAGCGTGTTCGCTGTTGGTCATATGCTACGAGTATAACGGCAGATACCACAAGGGGCAGCTATTTAATTCGGACGGAACAAGCGCGATCGGCGACGTTATAGATAATACCAATAAAAGTAATTTGTGCGTAGCTACAAGATACCTATCCGGTCAATGGTCTAACGCCGTAGCGGTGGAGGAGTTCGATCTGGGCGAGCTTACGGCGGGGGAATACGTATTTAAAATAACCTCTCCGGCGTCGAATACGAACAGTATCTACAGCATAGGTTTCTTGCTTGGAAGTAAACCGGCCATATACGGCGGAGGACTCGGCTCGGGCTGGGCGCCTATAGGGCATAGCGTGTATGTGGACACTGTTACGGTGGACGGGATAACGATAACCGTCGATAAAGCCGGGCTTGTCTGGGAGGACGGCGCGGAGGACAACGAACTCACAAAAGAGAAGACGGAGACCGCTATAGGCGAGTATTTCTCCGAGCTTACAAACGAATGGGCGGAGGACGATAACGACGATCCGATAGTCATACGCGTATCCCAGATAAAGAAGCGTTTGCTCGACACGCCCGCGCTCGAGGATATAGGTACGGTCAAGATCAACGGCTCGGAGGCCAACCTTACATTGTCGAACGCGCATATACCCAGCTACAGCGCGCTTATCGTGGAGGAATAGCTATGGAAAACTATACTCATACAGAAAAACTATTGCCGGACGATTTAAGAGATATAGGCGAGTTTCAGGCTATCTGCGACGCGCTAAACGCCGAGATCGATACGCTGCTTACCTACATATGGCAGGTCAGACGCGCTCCGTACGTTTTGGACGCGGACGAATATGGGATAAGCAGGCACGAGAAAGCGCTCGGGATAATCCCGGCCGACGGGGATACCTTAGAAGACCGGCGGTTCAGAGTGTTGTCGACCTATGCCGGAGACCGGCCGTATACAAAGCGGACGCTGTATAACATGCTTACCGAGCTTTGCGGCGCGGACGCGGTATATCTTAAGATAGACGTGCAGAATTTTAAAATAACGGTCAGGATAGGGCTTCAGAGCAAGAGCATGTACGATTCGGCGGTGAAGCTGATAAACAGGGTGAAGCCCTGTAATATGTTGCTCGACCATAAACTGCAATATCGGACTTGGAGAGAGGTCAAAGAAGGAACCAATTCATGGGCGGACTTAACGCCTTATACTTGGCAAGATATATACGAGAAAGAGGGTATTATTAATGGCTGAAACAATTAATTATAAATTTCCAATACCTACATTATCAGGGGTGGCTGACATTTCCTTAGTAGGCGACGCTATAGAAGATATAGATTCAACGATAAAGAGCGTAAGCGACGTTGCGGGCGGAAAGGCGCCGGAAAATCATGCAAGCATATCGGATACTTACGGATTAGCCAACGCAACAAATTATGGACATGTTAGGCTTAGCGATAACACAACTTCAAACGCTACTGCAACGGCTGGTGTAGCGGCCACTCCGGCGGCGGTTAAAGCGGCTTATGATAAGGCGGTTAGCATAGAGGATTATGCACAACATACGTCGACCGTCTTCGTAGCGGCTGCAAATGCAAGAGCTGAGTCCAAATCCGGA
>CAJFTO010000042.1 GCA_904419955.1 Candidatus Roslinia caecavium
GACCTTATATATCCAAATCCCGAAAATATGGAATACATAGTCCGCAGATTAACCCCTTCGGAGTGCGCCAAATTGCAAGGTTTTCCTGCTGATTGGCATGTGGGCGTTGAGAATCAAAAAGGGAAAACTTTACCCGATACGGCGGCTTACAAAGGATACGGCAATGCAGTAGCTACAGTGTGCGCTGAATATCCTATCGCAAATATAGTAGAGATTCTAAAAGGACAAGAAATAAATGGGAGGAATGAATAATGCGGCTTACGAAAGAACGCGCTATAACCCTACACCGTAGAATGTGGCGGTGGATCGGGCTGAAAACACTGAAAGAGAAAAGGTGCGTGGGAAAAGGAGAATGGTTTAATAGGTTTGGTTTAAAGATAATCTCTGGCGCGTGTTATTGCTGCGAATACGCTCAACAATTTGTTCAATATCCTGATTGGAGTAACGTAGGATGTTTCTATTGCCCCATTGATTGGGGTGGCAAGAGAAAGTGTTGTGATGGAAAAGCTCTGTTCGCGTTGTGGAGATATGAGAGAGATATGGGAAATTGGCAGGAAGTCGGAAAACTTGCGCTACAGATAGCGGAATTGCCGGAAAGAGAGGAGATTTAAAATGAACGCTGAGATGAACATAAAGTTTAACGATGACAAGAGCATAACCATAAACGACGTCAGATACATACCGGATTTTTGGGGCGAAGTTAAGGCAAGCGCAAAGCCTGAAAAGCGACATACGGGGATCGAAGAGCCGGAAGAGGGCGATAACATTTATTATATCGACTCATACGGAGCTTTGGCAAAGTGCGTTTATTCTTCAGAGGCTTTTAAACAAGATCATATTAGAGGGTTAATTACAACTGACGAACAGTTATGCTCCGACCGCGACAGAGCCGCGCAAATACGCTTCGCTTTGGAGAAATACGCGGCTGAGCATAATGCGGAGCCTTTAGACTGGACGGACTTAGACCGTTATAAATATCATATTATTTATGCTTATGATGTTGATGATTTGCGAATACGCGTACTTTGTTCCACGAAACATGACACAGTATACTTCGATTCAGAGCAAACAGCATTAGACGCCATAAAAGCCGTAGGCGAGGAAGACGTGCTATGGCTATACAGGGATTATCAGCCGTATTTGAACGCGTTTAAGATGGAGGTGTAAAAATAATGATTAAAAAGATAGTAGCAGTAATAGCGGCGATAATGATAGCCGCTACAATGTTTACGGGTTGTAGAGAATCGGAAAGAGTATCATATAACGTTTCCCAACAAGCGGACAACTTTAATGTTATTCGCAGGTTAGTCGTTATTAACGCAAGGACTGACAAGCCTATGTTTGAGTTAGTGGGGGCGTTTTCGTTTACGCTGGAGGATAACAGAATTATCGCAATTGTAGAAACGGGGCCGAATGAATACAAAAAGCATTCGGTAGGACTAACAGATTGGACGCTATGGTCAGTAGAAGATATTAGCGGCGCTGACGTAGATAAGTACCATTATGAGGTCAATTTCTTACCGGAAATGATTATTCCAGTTACGTTAACTAGCGAGGATTAAATCAGATAGTAACAAAAAACGCCCCTGCGAAAGACACCGCCGAGACGCTTTGATGTACCAAGATGTGTTAACTATACCATAGATCAAAGCGAAAATCAAGGGGTGAAATGCGTGTCGATCAAAGAAGAACGTAAAAAAGTCAGGTCTTATCTTAGGCAATATAGGATAATCAAACAAGAGCGCGACGTGCGGCTCAGCGAATATAATAAAAACGTTAAAAATATGTACGATCCAATGCGAAGTATCGTTTTGGACGGAGCGCCTAAATCCAAATATAAGAAGTCTGATATAACCGGGAATACGGCTGTTGAGGTTTGGGATTACTCCGCTGAACTGAAAAAGGAAAAGGAACAGATAGACAGGCTTGAAGCGGAGATATTCAAGATCGAATCTATAATAGGTCAATTGGATTACCGCGAAAGAAGCGTCTTGTATTTTATCTATATTCAGGGTATGGACTGGGACGAGCTCAGCGATTACACGCATTATCAAAGAACCCAAAACTATAGATACGAAGTTCGAGGCATTGACGAGATCATACGCAGAGGCTTGTATAGCGAAGCGAACAAAAGTGAACAAAAGTGAACAAAAGTGAACAAAAACGGATGAAAACGAAAAATAAATGTGTTAATATGGTATCATTGGAGGATTTGAAAAAAGGCTATAAAAATTATAAATCAAAAGGGGTATGGTAGAGCCATACCTCTTTTTTACAATATCTACGGATGTGGTGTAAATGGGAGATGTAAAATTTGTTAAGTATATAACCTGTTCTGAATGTAGTAAAATACTTCAGATATATACGCGCGAATATGTATTAAAGTATATCGATGAAAGGCAGCGGCTTCCAAGATGTAAGCGCTGTCCTTTTTTATGCGCAAGATTACGGAGGCTTCAAGATGGAAAGCGTTGACCCTATCAGAGATAAGAACGTATACAACAAGATAAAAGCAGAACTCCGCGAGTGGAATGAGAAATATTATATCATGTATCTTGTAGGGTGCTTACTGGGTTTAAGAATAAACGAAATACTTGCGCTGCGAGTAGGCGACGTCAAGGGTAAAAAAGAACATACGTTTATTCAGAGCAAGAGCGGCAAGGAAATGACCGTCGCTTTTAATCCCGAACTTAAACGCGCGCTGGATAATTATTGCGCGGGCAAAGACCCGCAGTGCGCGTTGATACCTTGCCGGGACAACGAGTATAAACCTCTGTCATATATGCGGGCGTGGGAAGTAATACATAACGTCGGTCTTAAGCACGGGCTCAAGCTCGGGACTCACAGCATGCGCAAGACGTGCGCTTATCATTACTACATGCAGACGCACGATCTGGCCACGCTGAAGATATGGCTTAATCATACGAGCGAGCGAGATACGCTTACCTATATCGGGGTGACCAAAGAGCGCGTGTGCGATGCGATGATACACTTTAAAATATGAGTAACCAAATATAAAAATCCAACATTTGTACAGGTATTTGCAGAATCCCAACAAGCGGCGCAACGCCGTTGGTTAGAGGGGATTTAAAAATACAAATAGAATATACATTATATTTGCTTCACGACCTACGTATAAATGCGTACAAACAAACGATATATAACAAACGAGAGGGGCGGCGAGTATGGCGCGAAAGGCATTAAGAGAATGTAGCAAGGCGGGTTGTCATGAGCTTACGCGAGAGCGGTATTGCTCTAAACATAAGGCCGAATACGATAGAGCCGACAGTCAAAGACATAAAGAGTATGACAGAACCAAACGCGATAAGACGGCGGCCGAGTTCTACAAGAGCAAGGAATGGCAGAGAGCAAGAGCGGAGGCGCTGGCTCGAAGTCTTTATCTATGTCAGGACTGCCTGGCGCGCGGCGTTATCAAGAAGGCCGAGATGGTTCATCATATCAAGCCGCTTAGAGAGTATCCGCGTCTTGCTCTGGATCAGGATAATCTGAAACCATTGTGTAATAAATGCCACGGAAAATACTGAGCGGCCCCCCGGTAATCTTAAAAAATACAGCCCCCACGGAGACCGCCGCCCCCTCTTTTACACGCATGCGCAAATTTTTAGGTAGGGGGTATCCCGGAGGTGATTTTTTGGAACTCGAAAAAGTAAAAAAATATTTGAGGGTCGAACACGACTATGAAGACGATATTATTCGGCAGCTTGTAGAGTCGGCAAATCAGACGCTATCCGCGTCCGGAGTAGAGCGCTGCGAACAGTACGGCGACAAATACGATCTTACCGTTTTAATGCTCGTAGCTTATTACTATGAGAATCGCGGAGAGACAAACGGATCCGGAACAGGGATGCCGATCGGCTGTCAGATAGCGATCGAACAGTTAAGGAATTTAAACGGAGAGTGAGAGTATGGGAGCAAGAGGCGCAAGACCTAAACCGAGCGAGATAAAAAAGCTTGAAGGAAATCCGGGCAAACGTGAAATATCGAATCATCCAGTTTACAGTTTGTCGGACGAATCTAAAAAGCCTCCGCCGTATTTAGGTTCATATGGAAAAAAGGAATGGAAACGAATATTGCCGTTGCTTGAAAGGAATAGGTTAATGACGGACGCCGATTACATAATGCTGGCCGGATATTGCCAGTCGGTCGATACGTGGATAAACGCCGAAAAAATGAAAAGGACTTACGGCTTCACAGACACCACGGATAAGGGAAACATTGTGCAAAGGCCGGAGGTTGGGATAGCGAATACCGCGTTGCAAAACATATTAAAGTTCGGTCGCGAATTCGGGCTGTCTCCGTCGAGCCGAGCCGCGCTATCCGTGGAAGCCGCGGAAAATTCAAGCAATCCGGTTTTGTCATTAATTGATATGAGGAAGTCTCTTAAAAATGAGTAAAGTTATCGATAAAACAACCCAATATGCAAAACTCGTGAGCGCCGGCAGGATAACGGCGGGCAAGCTCGTGCGTTTAGCATGCAAACGCCATTTAGACGACCTTAAAAAGAGCAAACGCAAGAGTTACCCATATGAATTCAAGGCGGAGCTTGCAAACCTAAGATTAGATTTTTACAATCTATGTCGGCATTACAAGGGCGACGCCGCCGGTCAGGCGATAGTTCCAGAGCTTTGGCAATGCTTTATTCAAGGCAGCGTGTTCGGCTGGGTCGAAAAAGAGACCGGAAAACGCAGGTTCAGAGAGGTATATGAACAGATCGCAAAGAAAAACGGCAAGTCAACGGACGCCGCTGTCACCGGTCTGTATTGTATGACTGTCGACGGCGAACCCGGAGCGGAAGTATACTCCGCCGCTACGACCAGAAAACAGGCGAGGATCATATTCGAAACCGCGAGACAGATGGTATCGAACTCCCCGGAGCTTAAAGAAATATACAACTGCTTGACTAATAATATAAACGTTCCGGCGACAGCGAGCAAATTTGAACCGGTATCCAGCGAAGCCGACACATTGGACGGTCTCGATATACATTGCGCGTTGGTTGACGAACTCCACGCGCACAAGACCAGATCGGTATATGAAATACTAAAGGGCGGAACCGCCGCCCGAGCGCAGCCGCTTATTTGGGTAGTGACGACCGCGGGGTATAATCTAAACGGCATATGCAAAGAACGCTATGATTACGCGGTCAAGGTTTTAAACGGCGCGGTCGAAGACGATAGATTATTTATATACATAGCGCAGATCGACGAAGAAGACGACCCGTTCGATGAAAGCGTCTGGGTAAAGGCGAATCCAAACTTAGGCGTATCCGTTAAGCTGGAGGATCTGCGCCGCAAAGCCAAGGAAGCGAAAGAGATCCACTCCGCATACAATATGTTCTTGTGCAAACATTTGAATATATGGGTCAACGCTTCGGAGTCGTGGATGGATATGCAAAGATGGAACGCGTCCGGCAAAAATATTTATCCTGCGCTGAAACATAAACGGTGCTGGGTCGGAGTAGACCTTTCGAGCAAGCTCGATCTTACTTCGGTTGTTCTTATATTCCCTCTTAAAGACGGATATTACGCGGCGCTGCACCATTCGTTTATTCCGGAGGCGGCGGTGAATGAAAAAGAAAAGACCGATAAAGTTCCGTATTCCGCATGGATACGCGACGGATACATAACGGCGATCCCGGGCGAGGTTATCGAACAGAGCTGGATCGAAGAATACATAATGACCATGTCGAAAAAATATTCTATACAGGAGATATGCTACGATCCGTGGAACGCTTCCGAGTTTGCTCAGCATATGGAGGGCGAAGGCTTTACGTGCGTTGAAGTTCGTCAGGGCTTTCGATCTCTTTCGGAACCCATGAAGGATATAGAAAAATTGGTTTACGACGGGAAACTGATACACTTTGACGATCCCGTTATGCGATGGGCGATGTCGAACGTGATAGCGACAAAAGACCCGGCGGATAATATAAAGCCGGATAAATCCAAATCGACCGAAAAGATCGATCCGGTCGTTGCGTTGATAACAGGCCACGCAAGAGCTTTGATAAATAATATAGTCGATTTAGAATCATATATTCTGAGCGACGATTACATAATGTAAAGGCGGTGAAATCTTGGGATTTTTCAAAAAGATATTTCAATTTAATATTTCACGGTCAGCCGACGACGCAGTTGATCAGTCCGGAGCCGAGTCAAAGGATATAAAGACGAATTATTCAAACTCGACGGATACCGATCTATCGTCGTCGGGATACGGCTGGTACAGTTTAAACGATTTGACCGAGCTGAATTCCAATACGGACAGCGGCGTAAGGATCACGCCCAAAACCGCCTTTAACCGTATAACGACCGTATTCGCTTGCGTCGACCGCCGGGCTACGGCTTTGGCGAAACTGCCGTTTAACGTATATCGCCGCGAAGGCGATTCAAGAATACACGCCGTTGAGCATCGATTGAACTACCTGCTTACAAAGCGGCCTAATCAATACCAGTCGCCTACGATGTATAAAAAATATATCATGACATGCCAGTTGCTATGGGGGTATTCCGTGATACTAAAGAAGATGGATATAAACGGACAGATCGCCGAACTGATCCCTCTTCCTCCGCCCGAGGTAAGTATCCAGAAGGTATTTAATAAAGATAAATATCTGTACGGATACAAGGGCGAATGGTACACGGAAGACGAAGTCATATATATACCATATATTTCTGTAGACGGTAAGATAGGAAAAGCGCCGATGTCTGTAGCGAGGGAATCAGCCGGCGCCGTTATCTCTATGACGAAGCACTTGTCAAGATTCTATAAAAACGGCGCGATCCGCCAGGGCGCGTTGGTGACCACGGCGCCGCTCGGCGAAACTGCGAAACGAAAACTAAAGCGGAGCTGGGCGGAGCTTTACGGGGGCTTTGAAAATTCCGGAGAGCCCGCCGTGCTGGACAACGGCCTTGACTTCAAGGATATATCGTTGCCGCTCAAAGACGCTGAATTTATTGAAAGCAAGCGTCTTACGGCGCAAGAGATCGCAAGCGTTTTCAATGTTCCTCCGAGCATGATAGGACTTGCGTCTGAAAAATATTCTAACCTTCAGGAAATTAACGACAGGTATATGCAAGACGTCGTCCAACCAGACTGCATCAATATAGAGGAAGCGCATAACTATTCCTGCTTTTTGGAGTCTGAACGGAATTACTATACCAAGTTCAACCTTGCGGCGGGAATGCGCGGGGCGCCCGAAAAGAGAGCGGCGTATTACAAAGAGATGCTTCAGCTTGGAGCGATGACCATAAACGAAATACGCGCGCTGGAGGAACTCAACGGGATCGGCGAACTCGGCGACAAGCATTATTTCTCGCTGAACTTCACCACCTTGGATACGCTGGAGAAACACGAACGAATAATAGAAAGCGGTGAGTAAATGCAAACGTATGATTTTTGTGAAATAAATAAAAGCGGCGGCTCCAATAAAACGGAGCTGTTTTTTTACGGCGACATTGTTTCAAGCTCCTGGGATCAGTGGCAATGGGAAGATCAATATCCCGACAATGTGCGCTATCTGCTTAGGGATATAGGAGACGGCGATCTCGATATACATATCAATTCAGCCGGAGGGAATGTTTTCGCTGGATTCACGATCCATAATATGCTTAAAAACCTCAAAGGCTCAAAGACCGTATATGTGGACGGGCTGGCCGCGTCTATCGCGTCCGTGATAGCTATGGCGGGAGATCAAATTATAATGCCGTCCAATTCGTTTATCATGATCCATAAACCTATGGTATCGCTGATGAGCGGCAACGCGGACGAACTGCGAGCCGAGGCCGAGGTCTTGGACAAGCTCGAACAAGGGATCCTAAGCACATATATGAACAACGCTTTGCCGGACGTCGCAGAAAAGGCCGTATCTAAAATGATAGCCGCCGAGACATGGCTCTCCGCAAGCGAGGCCGCGGAGGTATTTAAAAACATTGTTGTCGAGCAGCCTAACGAAGCGGTCGCAAAGCTGGACGTCAGCTCTTACAAAAACTATAGGAACGTGCCGGATAAATTGCTTAAGACCGATAAGCGAGACGAACCGGACATGTCAAGCTTTATTGAGTTTGAAAAATTATTAAATATTAAATATACAAGCGAGGAGAATTAAAAATGAGAATGAGTAATCAAATGCGTGAAATTTTAAACGACATGAACGCGCAGCGAAACCTGCTCGATCAGGCGATCAAAGACCGAGACCCTGAAAAGGCGAAGGCGGCGCAGACTGAGATCGAAAAGCTGAACGCGCTGTACACAGCGGCGGAGACGGCGTTCCTCAATGAAAGGGCGCTGGAACGCGAGCAGGATCAAGAGGACGACGATTCAGTAGATGAAAAACCGTCGTCCGAGAAACCGGTCTACAATTCAAAGTTGTTCTATAAGGCGCTGACTGCGAGAGGCGCTTTGACCGAATCAGAGCGAAGCGTCATAGCCGAGGCTCGCAGGAAGTACGACAACTACTTTTCGGAGTTAGGAGCCAATCGGTTTACCAACAGCCTATCCGAGGGCGTAAAGGAAAACGGCGGCTATACAGTCCCCGACGATCTGTCTCAGGAGATATTCGAGTCGATTAAGACGCGCGATTCCGTAAGAAACTTGGTCTACGTCGAAAACGTTACGTCTGCAAGCGGAACGCGCATTTATAAGAGTGGAGACGCCAACAGACTTTACAACACCGCGGAATACGAAGAGATCAAAGAACTCGATAATCCGAAATTCGGTACGGTTACATACAACCAGAAGAAATTCGCGGGTATCACTCCGATATCGAACGAACTGCTCAACGATTCGTTTGTGAACTTCCAGTCCGAAATCACTACTTGGCTCGCGGATGCGGCAAGGGTTACGGAAAACAGACAGATATTGTACGGCGCCGGAGGCGACAAGCACTGTCAGGGTATCATTTCCACTCAGGGCGCGTATAAGGAAATTACCGCCCCTTCCTCTATTACTATCGACTTCTTAAGAAAAGTAAAGTTCAGTCTTAGAAGTCCTTACAGAGCTTCATCGATGTGGGTGATGAATACCGACGCGTTCCTTTTGATTTCGGAACTGAAGGACGGAAACGGGCGCAGTTATATCCAGCCCGATCCAATGAACACGGAGCAATATATACTTTTGGGCTCGCCGATGTATATACTCGACGATATCGAGACGGACGAGAATAAGACGGTAATTCTATACGGCGATCTAAAGGCCGCGTACAGAATGTTTTCGCGCCAGGATTTCGGCATTACGTTCACGGACATAGGCGCGGGAGCGTTTGAGACGGATTCTATCAGGGCGCGCGGCATAGAACGTTTTGACGGAAGGATCATGGACAATAACGCCTTGGTCATCGTAAGAGACCTTAGCGTGACCCCGGCTACCGTTACGACGCCCGAGACGGACTTTGGAGCGGCAAGCGCGATCACCGCGGAGAGCTTAGCTTACCAGAGCAAAACTGGACTGCTTGAATTTGCGGAAGATATGGGGATAGCGGGCGTGAATTCCACCATGACCAAGTCTAACATCATAACCGCCATATTGTCGGCTTTGGAAGGCGACGACGAAGAGACTGAAGACGATACCGGAAGCGAACCGGGCGCTGGAGTTTAATCATGAAGTTTTCATCGCTGAGAAACAGGATAGTATTTTTAAAACCGGCGCCCGCAGGTAAGAACGGCATGGGAGAGACTCTCCCGCTGTGGGCGCCGTTTTCCCCCGCAAGAACAGTCGACGCGGAAACGGACGCCGTCTATTTGCACGACCAAAAAGGTTTCCCGGTATTTAAAACCGCCGGAGGCGAAGAGATCCCATATACCGAGATCGAAAGAAATTATTCAGTGTGGGCGAACGTTTCGCCTACTACGGGGCGAGAGTACGAGGAAGCTCAAAAACTTCGCGAAGAGACCACGTACAAAATCACGACGCGGTATTTTCAAGGCATAACTTCAGAGATGAAAATTATGTTCGGCGACGAGATATTTGATATTATCTCCGTTTTGAACGTAAACGGTCTGAACAAACAGCTTCAAATTGTTGCAAAGGAGAAAGACAGATATGGCAAAGAATGTTGACGTCTTTGGTTTTGACGAACTCGAAAAGGCCTTTAATCGAATGGAGAAGAAATACCCGGACAAAGCGGACGCAATGCTTATGGCTCTTGGACAGGCGGCAAATAAAAAGACGAAAGAAGATACTCCGGTATATCGCGGAACTCCGCCGCCAAACAGTAAAATAAAACCAGGGCAATTAAAAAGATCATGGAGACTAAAAAAAGTCAAGCTTTATAAAGGCGGTACCGTCAGGGTCGTTCGTATTCAATCAAGCGCCGGTCATGCGCATTTGATAGAACAAGGACATGAAATTGTACGAGGCGGAAAGACAAGGAAACGAGGCAGGAAGTTGAACCGCGTACAGCGTTCGGCCAGAGGCATAACGTCCCACGGACGCGTCGAGGGTGAATATATGCTTGAAAAAGCAATGACTGAAAAAAGACCGGCGTTTAACAGAAACGCTGAGAAATTATTAGACGCATTATGCAAGGAGGTCGAGGTATAAAAATGATAAATGAAAAAGATATCCAAACAAGAATAGCGGAGCTTCTGACTGAAGAAGGATTCAACGTAGTGGCCTCGGAGACGCAGGAGGGATTTGAAAAGCCCGCCGTATTTGTAAACGTATATCCGACGTCGATCACATTAGAGAATGCAAGCATGGAACAAGTGACGGACTCGATAGAGATCAAGTATATACCGGCTGTTGAAACGGTCGAGGAATGCGCCGACGCAGCTCAGAAACTGTGTATGATCTTTATGTATAAGCCGTTTGAGGTAGGAGACCGGCGCCTCACCATACAGCAGATCGAATTTGATATCGAAGACTGCGTTTTGTATGCGTATTTCGATCTTCAGTATATGCAGGAGACGCCCGACTATGAAGAATACGATTTGATCGAGAATATAGAGATCGGAGGGAATATTTAATGGGATTACCGGAACTGTCAATTGAATTTAAGACGAAAGCCGAAACAGCCGTAAGCCGGAGCGAGAATGGAATTGTTTCGATAATTCTCGCGGACGATACAGCCGTCGAGAATGTAAAACAAAGTTATTCATACGCCCTCGAAGCGGATATAACAAGATCGCACTGGTCGGAGACCAACTTGGATTATCTTAACAAGGTTTTCCTCGGTTCGCCCAGACGCGTACTGGTAGAGCGTATAGCCTCGGCGGATACGTACGACGACGCTTTGGCGCGACTGAAAAATAAAGAGTGGGATTGGCTGGCGATACCCGGCCTTGAAGCCAAGAGCGACGAATTCACAAAGATCCTGAACTGGGTCGTAGCGCAGCGCGCGGCCAAGAAAGGCTTTAAAGCCGTGCTTCCGTATGTTGGAAGTAACGTCGCAAACAACGAAGGCGTCGTCAGCTTCGCTACGGACGATATAGAAGTAGGCTCAAAGACCTATACGACATACGAATACTGCGCGAGGATAGCGGGACTGCTGGCCGGATTGCCGTTTACCCAGAGCGCGACTTATCAGGTACTTCCGGAAATTACGTCCATAACGGAGAGCACGACGCCGGACGAGGATATCGACAGCGGAAAGCTGATACTGATAAACGACGGCGAAAAGATCAAGATAGCGCGAGGGATAAATTCTTTGACCACGCTATCGGGCGATAAGACGGAAGACTTTAAGAAGATAAAAATAGTCGAGGCTATGGACTTAATGCGCGACGATATACGCACTACGTTCGAAAACAACTATATCGGAATAAACAACAGCTACGACAACAAGATGATGTTCGTCGCCGCGGTAAATCAGTATTTCTCCCAGCTTGTAACCGAGGGCGTACTGTACGACGAAGGCGAAAACTACGCCGATATAGACGTCGACGCGCAGAGGGCGTGGCTGGCGGAAAAATACGATATATCCGAATACACCGACGACCAGATACGCAAGGCTAAAACCGGAAGCTATCTGTTCGTTATGGCCAACGTATTTTTCAGCGACGCGATCGAAGACCTGAAATTCAATATCTTTATGGAATAGGAGATGAGCATAAATGGACAGAAAGAAACCTCCCGTAGGAAAAGTAATGTCGGGAACGCACGGCTATCTATGGTGGAACGGCTCAATATGCTATGAGATAACATCGTTTGAGGCTAAGATAACCGCTAACCGCGAAACCATCAATTTTGCGGGCGATATGTGGGACGATTCAAAGCTGATGGGGATCGCGGGCGAATGGTCGGCCACGATCAAGAAAGTTTACTCTCGCGGTAAAGAGGTCGCGGAGAAACTCGCTCAGGGCATAGACATGAGACTAACCCTTATAGGAAAGCTCGAAGATCCGGACAACGGCGGAACAGAGCGTATACAGCTCGACAGTTGCTGGCTGGACGAGCTGACCCTCATGAAGTTTGAAAACGGCTCCATCATCGAGGACGAATTCAGCGGCGGATTTACAGGCTTTACATATCTCGATACGATCGCCGATCCGTGCGCGTAAATCACAATACCGGACAGGAGGACGCCTCCTGTCCCTTTATTTTTGAAAGGGGATCCATATGAAAAGACATACTAAAATTACATTGCAAGAGATTATGAAACGAAAAGAGCAAATGCTCGAAGCCAAGAAGGGAAAGAAGACGGCGGAGATATACATAGAATCTCTCGACGGTACGATAATTATCCAAGAGCCGTCGCGTTCGCTTTGCAAAGACGCTATAGATATGCCGGACGGCGAGGGCGATACGTATTTGATATATGAATGCGTCGTTGAGCCAAACCTAAAATCGCAGGAGCTTCAAGAGGCGTTTGGGTGCGTCGAGCCTATGGAGATCGTCGAGAAAATATTCGAGGCGGGAGAGATCCCCAAGGTTTCAACCGAGTGCCTGAGACTCGCAGGATTTTCAAATGAAGTCAAGCGGATAGAACAACTAAAAAACTGATCAAGCGCGACGGCGAGCTGTATATGATTCATCATTATGTGCAACGAGGCTTTGACTGGCAGAAAATAGCCGGAGCGGACGGCAACGAAAAAGACTTTTTGAAAGCAAGTATGCAGCTGTATTATGAAGAAGAGGCCGGTAAGCTCAAGAGATTATTTGGGAAAAAGGGTAAATAGGAGGTTTAGATATGGCGCGTAATATAGGAGCAACGCTATCTTTAAAAGAAGGCAACTTTTTTGCCAATATCAAATCAGCCGTATCTGCAACCGAAGGCCTGAAAAAATCTCTCGGCGGTACGGAAAAAAGTATTAGCAGTTTTGGAAACGGGCTTAAGTCCATAGGAACCAAAGCTCTTGGCGCAGCGACGGTCATAGGCGGGGCGCTGGCGACGGCTGGCGTCGCCGCTGTAAAATTAGGCGACGATTATAAGTCGGCTCTAAACGATATATCCGCGCAGACCGGAACCACCGGAACGGAGCTAAGCGCTTTCGACGGTATATTAAAAGATATATATTCTAAAAACTACGGCGAAAGTTTTTCGGATATAGCGGACGCGATCTCGACTGTAGCTCAAAGCTCAAAAACTCTTAATCCTTCCGGTATAAAGCAGATGACGACGGACGCTATCGCTCTAAGAGATACGTTCGGATACGACGTTCAAGAAAGCGTTCGCGCGGCGAATATGCTGATCGATCAATTCGGAGTATCAGGAACGGAGGCCTTCAACCTCATAGCCCAGGGCGCGCAGCAGGGACTCGATAAAAACGGGGACTTGCTCGACAGTATAAACGAATACTCCGTGCATTTCAAACAGATCGGTATAGACGCTGAAGGTATGTTTAACTCGCTTCTGAACGGAACCGCAAGCGGAACGTTTAGCGTGGACAAGCTCGGCGACGCGGTCAAAGAGTTCGGTATCCGCGTTAAGGACGGAACCGGCGACGAGGCGTTTAAGGCTTTGGGACTTTCAGTAGACGCGACGAAACAGGCGTTCGTCGCCGGAGGCGCGGCGGGCGCGCAGGCTTTTAAATCCGTTACCGACGCGTTGTTCAGCATGGACGATAAAGTCAAGCAAAATCAGCTCGGCGTCCAGTTATTCGGCACGATGTGGGAGGATCTGGGAGCGGAAGGCATTAAAGCTCTCAGCGATATAAACGGCGAATTTGACCGTACATACGACGCGATGCAGCAAATAAACGAAGTCAAATACGACAACTTAGGCTCCGCGCTCGGAGGTTTAAAGCGGCTGCTGATAACCAACGTAGCGCTTCCGATATCGAACGAGCTAACGCCGGTAGTTTCGGATTTTGTGGGTTATTTGCGCGACGCGTTTTCGGACGGTTCTTTTGCTTCAGGGATCGCCGGGGCCGTCTCCGGGGCGGTGGAGGTAGTTAAAGGCGTCGCCGGGTTTGCGGAAACGGCGTTCGGCGCCGTTAAGACGGCGATAGAAAACAACCGCCCGGCTATAGAAGCGGCCATGGACGCGTTCGGCGGCGTAAAAGACGCGATTGCCGACGCGTTCAGCGGCGCGGGCGCGGATACGATCCAAACTCTCGCAGACGTTGTAGTACCGACTTTGGCGGACGCGCTGAAAACCGCGGCGGACGCGGTAGGTTTTGTGATACAAAACTGGGATAAGCTCGCCCCGTTGGTCGCGGGCGTGGGAACGGCTGTCGGCGGATTTAAGCTCGCGTCGGCGGGATCGTCGTTTTTGGGAGCGTTCGACGGAGTAGGCGATAAAATCGGCGGCGTTAAAAAGGCTGCTGAAAGTTTGGGAAAAGTTAGCAGTTTAAAAGAATTCTCAAAGAAGGCCGGAGAGGTCGGAAAAGCTATATCCTGGGTCGGCGGCGCTATAAAAGGAGTGGGACCGATCACGAAGGGAATAAGCGGCGTTATCGGCGGTCTTGGATCCGCCCTTACCTTTATCACGTCGCCGATCGGCGCTGTAGTGGTAGCTATCGGCTTGCTTGTAGCCGCCGGCGTATGGCTGTATAAGAATTGGGACGATATCAAGAAATGGGCTACCGATTTATGGAATAAAATAAAGGATATTTTTGGAAAGATCAAAGACGCGATATCGGGCGCGTGGGACAGCGTTAAAGAAAAAACCTCCAACGTTTGGAACGGGATCAAAGACGCTGTATCGGGCGCATGGAACGGAATCAAAGACACAGCCTCCAACGTTTGGAACGGGGTTAAAGACACTGTATCTGGCGCGTGGGACGGCATTAAAGGCACGGTATCTGAAAAGTTGAGCGATATGAAATCCGCATACGACGAACACGGCGGCGGGCTAAAGGGAGCCGCAGCCGCAGTTGTAGAAGGGGTGAAGGGTTATTACTCCGCCGGGTTTGACGCGCTGAACGCATTGACCGGCGGCAAGCTGGGAGAGATTGTGGACAGCGTTAAGTCTAAGCTGGCGCCGATCGGCGATGCTGTGGGCGCGGTTTTCGAAGGTATTAAGGGTGTTGTTACAGCGATAGTAGACGGCGTTAAAGGTTATATAGCCCAGACTGTGGAAAATATCAAAAACACGGTTTCAAACATTGCGGGCGGCATTAAACAAAACTTTGAAACCTTTTTCGGTTCAATACGGCAAGCGTTTCAAAACATAAAGGACGGCGTTAAAACCGTATTCGACGGGATAAAAACGATAGTATCCGGAGCGGTTCAAATTATTGTCGGTATCTTTACGCTTAACATCGATAAGATTAAAGGCGGGGTACAATCCATCAAAGACGGATTTGCGACGGCTTTTGAAGGCGTCAAAACGATAGTTACAAACGTATGGGAGACCATAAAAGCCTACGCAACGCTCGTATTTGAAAATATAAAAACCGTTGTTTCCAACGCGATCGAAGGTGTCAAAACTCAAATCGAAAACGTCAGGAATACGGTAAGCAATGTATTTAATTCGGTCAAGACGACTATATTCAATACATTTGAAAGCGTGAAATCAAAAGTGTTCGACGTATTTGAAAACGTAAAATCTACTATATCGAACGCTATAGATAAAATAAAGAGCTTTTTCAAATTCGAATGGGAGCTGCCTAAGATAAAACTTCCGCACTTCAATATAACCGGATCGTTTAGCTTGAATCCGCCATCAGTACCGTCCATCGGCGTAGAGTGGTACAAGAACGGCGGTATTATGACTAAGCCGACGATGTTCGGCGTCAACGGCGGAAACGCTATGGTCGGAGGCGAAGCCGGCGCCGAGGCGATACTTCCGCTTGAGATGTTTTGGAAAAAGCTGGACGGGTTTATGCAATCCTCAAATAGCCAAGCGCCAAATCAGACGAACTACAATGAGTTTAACATCGTGATAAACGCTCAGGATAAGACCGCCGATCAAGTCCTAAACGAAATTATTACGCCGCTCGAGATAGCGCTGACGAATATGTAGGAGGTATTGAAATGGTCGAGATATTTTTGAGCGTAAACAACGGCGAACAAGTTCTGGAACTGCCTGTTATACCCGATAAGATCAAGGTTACCAAGGGGCAGGAAACGGAGACGTTTGAAACGGCTTCCGGCTCTCAGTTCGCGCTTATAACGCCCGTCGGTATAACCACCGTTTCGTGGAGTTCGTTTTTCCCAAACAAGAAGAATAATTATAATTTTGTTCGCGGAACGGTACAAAACAGCGTATTCGATTATTTATATACGATAGATTCGTGGCAGGAATCAAAACTGCCTGTGCGGCTTGTTATATGGTTTGACGGACAGAAATCGATCAACATACCGACGAAATGCGTTATAACCGATTATGAGATCGGAACGACCGGGGATATGGATTATAATATTGAATTTTCTAAGATACCTAATAATTTAATCGAGGATGAATTGACTATGGCACAATATGAAGAGTTACTCGGAATGATAAATAACTTGAAAGAGAATGTAGATAAAATTCTCAAACGCTATAACGCGATCACCGACGAGGATTTTCCCGAATGGGCGAAGCCCGGAACAGAGCTTTTGTATAACAACGGAGCTATAATGCAAGACGGCGGGCTCGATCTGTCCTACGATATGCTTCGTATGATAACCATGAATTACCGCGCCCAAGCGTACAGGGGCATAGTCGTATATAACTATTACGATAACAATATACCCGAGTACGCGAGAGGGGTTATCGGCTGGCTGATAGATAACGGGTGCATAAAAGGCGATGAAAACGGTCTCTTGAATCTGACCGACGATTTAATCAACGCATACGTCACCGTCGCGCGAGCCGGAGGCTTTGGAGAGGAATGTAAAGGCTTAGCCGGATAAAGGCTTTGTATAATCCGCAACAATAATCTACAGGCGTTTAACGCCGGAAGCGAGGTGATCGTATGTCAGGCGAAATAGAAAGAGCGGTACAATGGGCTGTGAATATTGCTAACGACGATACTCACAGATATGTATATGGCGGCTGGGGGCCTCATTATGACTGTAGCCATTTTGTTATTACCGCATGGGAGCAAGGCGCAAATGTTCCGGTTAAATCGCAAGGCGGCGCTTCTTATACCGACGATATGTACAAAGCGTTTACAAGCTGTGGATTTAAGGATGTTACAAGTCAAGTAAATATCAAAAACGGTAGCGGTATGGTAAAGGGTGATGTGCTAATCCGCGTTAAAAGTCCCGGCCGCGACGGACACGCCGCCATGATCCAACGAGAGGGATATACCGTAGAAGCGCACACCACCGCTAAAGGTATAATAGCCGATTATCCGTATCGCGACGGTGGTTGGAATTATGTACTGCGGTATACGCTCGACACGCAGGCTTCCGGATTCGCGCCCAAAAAGAAGATACTTTTAAATCCGGGGCATGGATTGTACCCAAACGGCACATACGATCCGGGAGCCGTAGGCTGCGGATATAAAGAAGCCGAGCTTACCCGCGAGCTTGTCCGAATGGTAGAGAGCAATCTGAGCGGCTACGCCGACGTCACCGTATGGGATTATGAAAAAGATATTTATAAATACAATCCGGATCTGAATTACAGTGAATTTGAATACTGCCTGTCGATACACTTCGACTCCGGCGGCGGCGCCGGAAGTATGATAATCCGGCATAGGAGCCGCGACAGAAACGCGTTTGAAAGCGCTCTGCTAAACAACGTTACAAACGCGGGCGGCTTCGAGGCAAGAGCGGACTCGGTGCAGGGCTTACAGTTTACAAGCAATTCGCCGAATAACACTACCCTGTTAGAGGTTTGTTATATCAGCAACCAATCCGATATGGATAAATACCAAGCTAAAAAGAACGAGATCGCAAAAGCAATTTCGGATTCGCTTATTTCATCTTTCGGATTGACTCAAAGCGGCGGCGCTTCGTATTGGGACGCCAACTGGGTAGAGCGCGAACTGCCTAATAATCCCCAGGCGCTTAAAAATAAGACTTATGAACGTTACTGGAAGATAACCGCGACAGGGACAAAAGCGTATCAAATTTCACGTTCTAACGAGGCGACTACTCACAGCACGGGTCTGCGCGTATGGAAAAACGACTTTTTGATAATCGCGCTCGGTTCATATTACGGCGAAAACGGAACGTTTGTTAAGATACGATTCGATAACGGCAAAGAGATCGTTTGCATAAAGGGCGACGAAAAAGACGACCGGGAAACCAATACGGAACATCCGGCGCACAGTTATCACGTCGCGGGCGCGGGAGTCGTTGAAAGCAATTATATCTCCGTTAATCTGTTGGAGGTTCAAGCCGATACGCAGAGTTCAGGCTGGCAGCAGGAGTTTTTAAACGCCTTCGACGAATATTGCGGGTGTGCAAACGCGTCGATAACAAATATATGGACGTCCGATACCGAACCTAAGTGGGTGCAAGGCAGCGGCGATTCTTCTTCAGATTCAAAGGAATATAACTTTACGGATAAGAACGAAAAGATCCCTCTGCATCCTACGCTGTTCAATCAGCCGGAACTGATTATTCCGGATAATAATTTACATATTTACATCGGCGAAGAAGATATAATCAACTATATCAGCAGCCCCGAATGGCAGAATGCGATCAGAACGCTTGCGACGACAATGACATTTTCAGTTGCAAAAACCGAAACAGAGTATGTTAAACAGATGATGATAGAGCCCAAAGTTGGCGATATAGTCAGATATTATTCCGATAAAACAGAGCTTTACCGAGGAATGATAATCAACATCGACGACGGCGATCCTTATCAAAACAAGTATACGATAGTGGACGCGGGCTGGTGGATGAATAAATCCACCGACACATATCAGTTCACAGACGCGATTTCGATAGACTGTCTGAAAAAGATTTTAAACGATCTGTCTATACCTATAGTTTATATAAGCGAAACCTTGACGGCGGTTATATCCAACGTTTATGTAAACGAATGTATTTCAGACGTCATTCTCGATATACTCGATCTAAACGGCGGTCAATACAATTACGACTTCGTGCCGGAGGGGATCCGCATATACCGCTACGGAGAGCTGGAAGCCTCTCCGACATGGCAATACTCGGATAACACTAAGCCTCTCGACAGTATAGAATGGCGCGGCAGAGAAAACCATACCGTTTCTATCGAAGAGATCAAGAACTCTATCAAGGTAATCTCCGAGACGGATGTGTTGACGGTCGTTCAGGATCGCAACAGCTATAACGATTACGGATTTCTTCAGGAAGTAGTCCAGGTAGATCCGGAAAACATATCGGATGCGACGCAATACGCTAAGGACAGACTGGCCGTAATGAAGCAGGAAGAAGAAAAATACAGCTTCGAGATCATAGAGGCTCCTGATAGCTACACCCGCGCGGGCGAAGCTATTATTATAGGCGAATATGTGTTTATCATTCAAAGTACTAAACACAGAATTGAAAAGGGCATACACCATAATCAATTAGATATATGGAGGTGGAAAAAAGTTGAACAGTAACAACATTGAACGCCTTGCAAATCTCTTTCACGAGCGCAATAATCCTAAGCTGCCTGAGATAGCCTTCGGAACCGTCGTATCGGCAAATCCGGTTAAAGTTCAGCTTTGCGCCCAAAATAATGTTATCTTGTCAAATAAGAATATGCGGTCTATTGTGGATCTGTCTGAGCGAACGCCGGAAGGAATTTACCTGTATCTTAACAAAACTGTAGCGGTATGCCCGTATTCCAATAACCATAAATATCTTGTGTTAGGAGTGGTTGTCGATGGCTGACTATTCGAGCATGCAACCTAAATTTGATTTTGCCAAAAACGAATTCGCTATGTCTTCCGGGCAATTTATAATGATTAGCGGAAAGGATTTGCTGATGCAGAAAATCGAAAAAGCAATAAGAACTGAGTTTGGAAGATACAAAATTTATGAAGACGTAGATTACGGTATCCCTTTAGAGAGCGTTATCATTGGAAAGTCCCTGCCTCGCAACTATGTGAAATCGGAGATCGAGCGTTTGATAAGCGAAGCGATCTTAAAGCTCGACGGCGTGATCTCCGTCAATTCATTCGAGGTAATCCAAGACGGAGCGCTATTGACGGTAAGTTTTTATGTAAACAGTGAATTCGGTAATATACATGAGGAGGGGATCAGCATTGGCGTCTGAATTATATACGAAAGCTAAGATACTCGAACGGCTTTTGCTCGATCTGCCTGAGTATTGGGATAAATCAACGGGATCAATTTTTAACGATGAGATGGCGTCAATCGCCATAGAGTTTGAAAACGCATATTCAAAGATAACCTCCGAATTCCAGCGGGGACGTATCGCATACGCTACAGGTGAAGACCTTGACTTACTGTTAAGCGACTACGGTTTTTATCGTAAAGGAAAGACGAAGGCCTCCGGAGATGTAATATTTACGGGAAAGCCGGGCGCGGCGATCAATTTCGGCGCGCTGGTATCAAACGGAGTATATACGTATTCCACTACGGAGAGCGCCGTTGTAGGCGAAGACGGAACCGTAACAGTCAGCGTCGAATGCGCCATTTACGGAGAAAACGGAAATACGAACATTGATACCATAAAAATAATACCGATTTCAATAGCCGATATATACTCTGTAAATAACGACGAAGCTATTCGCGGAGGTTCCGACGATGAGACGGATTCGCAATTCAGACAACGGTTTTACGATCAGTATAAGAATCTTGCCGCTTCCGGGAATCCGGCTGAATATGAAAAATGGGCGATGGAAGTCGACGGCGTTGGATATGCGAAATGTATACCTATCTGGAACGGTCCCGGTACGGTAAAGGTCGTTATATCGGATCTGAACAACCGACCCGTGACGGATCTATGCGACGTCGTATATCAGCATATTGCGTCTAAATATCCGATCGGCGCCGACTTGACTGTTGAGAGCGTTGCTGAAATAAGGGCGACCGTTTACATTGAAGGACTGGAGATCGACGCTTCTTTCAGCGAAGATAACGTAAAGCAAGACATAATCAAAAATATAGAAGAGTATTTCTGCGGACTATCTATGCTCGGAGACACCATCTCATATTTTAACATTACTAAATGTATTATGATGTCGTCGGGCGTGATAAATTGTACTGATATTTACTTTGAAATAAACGGAGAAAGCTATAAGGTCAATTATCAGCTCCCCGAATATACGGTTGCAACAATTGCAGAACTGGAGGTATACAATGATTGATTTAATAAAATATCTTCCGATATACGAGCGCGAGTCTGTAATTGAACAAGCAAAAATGCAAGCGGTATATAACGAGTTCAAAAGGCTGGTCGCTTATAAAGAGAGTTTGTTAAAAGAGATGTATATCTCTACTTCTGAAGAGTATTTGTTTGAATGGGAGCAAATTCTCGGGCTTCCTACGGTCGAATTTGAATGCGATGAGCAAGACCCGGACTATAACGCGAAATACGAACAGTATCTTACATCCCGCCGAAACAGCATACAAGCCCGTCTCAGGGGATACGGAACGGTCACCAAAGAGCTCATTGAAAGGATTTGTAACAGCTACTGGGACGGTCAGGTAGAAGTAATATGTATCTACAGTGAATATACGGTACAGATCAACTTTGAAAATAAGCCCGGGATCCCTGCTTTTCTCAACGAGATATTGGAGAGGGTGCGCGAGATACTTCCGGCTCATTTAGCGCTCGAGAATATATACAGGCCGCGTACATGGCAGGAAGTCAAGGACGGAACTGCAACGTGGGCGGATCTATTATCTCACACATGGCAGGATATATACGATAAGGAGGATGTGTTTAATGGCTGAAACAATTAATTATAAATTAAAAATACCAACGCTGTCAGACCCATCCGATATTACTGTAATAAGCGAAGCGATAAAACAGATCGATCAGATCCTCTATAAGCTCCAATCCCGAACTAACGTAGAAGTCGTATACCGCGACGAGACGGGTTCGGGCGAGGCCAATACTTTGTGCTTTGTAATCGACGAAGATAAGCCGG
>CAJFTO010000043.1 GCA_904419955.1 Candidatus Roslinia caecavium
AGTGGGAATTGTACATCAAATTTATCGCTGTGGGGCGGGCGGCGTTGATGAACGTAGGAATTTGGAAGTTGGATATTGAGAAAGGCGGGTGTGTCGGCAATGGGTATCGATATGGAAATAAAAGAAGCGTTAACAAAGAAAGCCTTGGGTTACGAGGTAGAAGAAAAAGAGATAATCGTAAATAAGAATGGGGAGCAGACTGGAAAGATTAAGGTTATCAAAAAGCATATACCGCCTGATATTAAGGCTATGGAGAAAATAGAGGAGCTTAAGAAGTTAGGCGAATGGAATTAGGTAATATGGAGGCGCGGGGTGTAAAAAAGTGGAGAGATTAAAGCTTTCGGGTAAAAAACTTGAAGTTGCGAAAATGCTCGCAAATCCGGAGCGCGGCATGACTGATAAAGAGATCTATCAGACTGTAGGTATAAGCCCCACAACTTTTTATAAATGGATAAGTACTGACGATAAAATATTACGATATGCCGAGAAGTTGATAGATAAATACACAGATAAAGAATTAGGCGCGGTTTGGCGCGCTTTGATCAGAGAGTGTAAGAAAGGCGACGTAAGAGCGATAAAGCTGTATTTTGAGCTTAAAGGTAAGTACAGACAGAGCGTCGAGACCTCCATGAGCGCGGGAGACATTCAAATTAATATATCGCCGGCGTCGGGCGCGGAGGCAGAGCATGAAGATTGACATAAAGATAAACGAAGCGTATTTACCGTATTTAAATTGCGCTCAGGCAACGCAAATATTTTTTGGCGGTTCGTCAAGCGGCAAGTCGTTTTTTATTGCTCAGAAGATAGTTATAGACAATTTACAGGGCGTTAATTGGCTTTGCTGTCGAAACATTGCGAGAACGATAAGAAACAGCGTGTTTAACGAGATTATCAAGTGTATATCTTCTATGGGGATATCGTCGCTGTTTAACGTCAATCGGTCGGACATGGTCATAACTAATAAAATGAATAACAAGCAGATCCTTTTTGTCGGACTCGACGATCCGGAAAAAGTGAAATCGCTTACGCCTGCCGAGGGCGTGCTGGAGCGGATATTCGTTGAGGAAGCGACAGAGATTAAAAAAGAGGCGTATTTGCAGTTAAAACGACGTTTGCGCGGTTTAAGCGACAAGTCTAAGCATATCATATTAGCCTTTAATCCAATATTAAAATCTCATTGGTTATATAAGGATTTCTTTGGTCGGTGGGAAGATAACAAGAAGAGTTATGCGGACGATAAATTATTGATTTTGAAAACCACATACAGAGACAACGCTTTTTTAACAAGCGAAGATATAAAACTTCTTGAAGACGAGTCGGATTCGTATTTTTATAACGTGTATACGCTTGGGAATTGGGGAGTTTTAGGACATGTGATATTCAAAAACTGGAAAGTCGAGGACTTAAGCGGCGTAAAAGATTCGTTCGATAACTTATATTACGGCTGTGATTTTGGGTACAGCTCAGATCCAAACGCCGCCATTAAATTTCATTACGACCGTAAGCATAAAAAAATCTATATACTCGATGAGATTTATAAGACCGGAATGTCGGACGAAGAGTTATCGCAGACGTTAATCAAATTCGTCGGACAAGGCTATGTAACGTGCGACAGATCACAGCCTAAAACAATAGATTATCTGTGTTCGAGGGGAGTTCGCGCCGTTCCGGCAGTTCAGGGCGCGGATAGTATAAATCGAGGTATTCGTTGGCTTCAGGGAAATGAAATAATAATCGACGTGCGATGTCAGAACTTCAAAAATGAAATCGAACAATACCATTGGTTAGAAGATAAATACGGTAACGCTATGGCTAAGGCGGCCGATATAAATAATCATTTATTGGACGCGTTGCGTTATGGAAGCGAGGATCTACAGTTTGACAACGAGCTGAAAGCGGTTAGGAGGATTTAAATGTGCAGACATAAATTTATAAAAATAAACGACGTTAGCGTATGCGTAAAATGCGGACTGACGATATGCGATAATAAAGCCGTGGTAATCGATAGAAAGCTTATCAATAAGCGGGGCAGGGCGGTGAAATGATGAGAGACGAGGTAAGCGCCAGGAGCCGGATTCAGTTATACCCTGATTATACGGCGGAAATATCCGAAATAAATAGAAGCGGAATATCTGTAGATTTGTTATATAAGATAATACATAAGCACAAGCCTAATTCCGAGTATAACCGTAAGTTGTACGAGCGTTACAGAGGAATTAAAGAGGGCGTTCCGATTTACGGACGCAAGCCGCGATATGAAGATTCCGAGGATATAATCAACAACCGGATAGCGAACGATTTTTTCGGAGAGATAATAGACTTCAAGACCGGGTATTTTGCGGGAACGCCTATCGCATACAATTATGCGGAGGCTGAAGATAACATGGACGCCGCGGACGTTATAAGCGATTTTGTGACCCGAAATAATATGTTTGACATCGATATGGAAGTTACAAAGTTTGCGTCTATTTACGGCTATGCCGGACGGCTGCTGTATATCGACAAAGCCGGAGAGGAGAGCGTTATGCCGGTACACGGTTATGAAACGATTATATTGAGCAATACCAATATGACCGAGCCGGAGTATGCCGTAAGATATTATTATACAAAGACGATAGACAACAATAAAATATGGCATGTGGAGTTTTACGATAGCGCAAACGTATATTACTATATCGGTCAGTTATCGGACTTAAAGCCGGACGATACCAGAACAAGAGCTGACGGGAAGCCGGCCGACCCGGTCGAGCCTCACATGTTTTCATATTGCCCCCTACAGGGCGTGCCTAATAATGAGGAACTGATCGGCGACGCAGAGAAAGTTCTTTCAAACATAGACGACTATGATAAAGCGGTGTCTGATAATTCAAACGAGATAGAGGCTTTTGTTCACGCTCTGCTCGTGTTTGAAAACATAAATGTCGACGACGGGGAGATCAGGAAAGCGCAGCATACCGGCGCTATTTGTTACAGAAGCGGATCGAATCAGGGCAAGGCGTATTTTTTGACTAAGGATATAAACGACAGCTTTACTGAACATCACCTTGAGCGTCAAAAAGATAATATTTACAGGTTCTCCAAAACGCCTAATTTATCGGACGATACGTTTGGTTCCGCAAGCGGTATATCGTTGAAGTTTAAACTGCACGGCCTTGAGACTAAATGCGGTATGTTTCAAGCAAAGATGATGTCGGCCGGCGTGTATATGTTTAAGACGCTTGCTTCGAGCTGGAACAACCGCGGGCATAACATAGACTATTTAAATTGTACTATGGATTTCTCGCGTAATTTCCCTCTTGATATTGCAAACGAAGCTCAAGCGGCTGTACAGCTTAAGAGCGTAGGGTTGCCTATGGAGTTGATTTTGGGACAGCTATCGTTTGTTGACGACGTGCAGTATGTCATGGATCTGATCGAGCGAGATAAAAACGACATCCCGCCGCTTAACTTATACGATACGTCCGACGATAGTCTAAGCGAATCAAACGCAAATGAAAGTTTAAGCGGCGCCGTCCCCAGAGAAGATAGATCTGAGGGGTGATTTAAATGCCTCTTTCGGAAAGTCTATTATACAAATATGAGAGTCAGCTCAGGCGTATCGAGGAACATCGCGAAAAAAACGCGGAGAAAAATATCAAGCGAATATATGAAGCGATCGCTAAGGATCTGCGGGAGTTTGTGTCGGAATACTATGCAAGTTACGCTCAAGACGACGTTTTAAGCTATGAAATACTTTATCAAAAGGGCAGATACGCAAGGTTTTTGCAGGAAGTTGTGGATCGAATAGATAAGTTAGAACCTGAAATATTCGAGGAGCTGACAGGCCTTATCGACGAGACATATAGAGCTTGTTACGAAGGCATGGTAAAAGCTGTTGAAAAGGCTAAGAACGCCGAGGATCTTAAGATTAATTTGAGCGGCGTGCAAAGCGTAAGGCCGGAAGTTATTAAAGAAGCGACTGAAAACCCTATAACTGGTTTGACGCTGAGCGACAGGCTCGAAAAGCATAGGGCTGAGATAATATACAACATAAAGCAAGCTATAGGGATTGGTCTCCAAAACGGAGATCGTTTTAGTACGATGGCGCGACGCATAAGTCAGCAGTGCGGCTTTTCATATGGGAAGTCGATCACAGTAGTTAGGACGGAGAGCCGCAGAGTCAGAGAAAGGGCGTTCAACGACAGCGCGATAGCTATAGACGACGTAATAAAGCGCGGGAGCAGCGGCTTGATAGGGATTAAGATATGGCGGACGATGAAAGATGAAATAGTACGCCCTCAAACTCGATATAAAACCAAAAGCGGCTATAAGCGCGGGAAAACAAGACGAAACGCTCCAAATCATATGAAGATGGAAGGGCAAACAGTCTTAACGAATGAGAAATTTGATTTAGGCGGCGGAGTTAAGGCCGACGCGCCTTTGCAGAGCGGAGTCGCGGGGCATGACATCAATTGTCGTTGTTACGCTTCGCACGCGTGGGTAACTCCAGAGGAATACACTCGGCTTACTGGAAAGGACGCGCCGGTAAATTAATTTATACGAGGAGGGCTAAGCATGAATTGGACGGCGGTAACGATTACGGCGTTGATATGCCTTACAATATATCTTATATGCAATGGGAAATGACCTGAGTAAGTCGTTAAACTACTTTATTTTTATGAAAACTAATCAAATATTATATATAGAAACGGAGGTTATGTAAATGAGCGAAACAACCGCAACCGCGCCGCAGACAAGCAACAGCGACGCCGCTGATACTAAAGCGCAGCAAACCGAGGTATCGTCTCAAAAACAGCCGGTTGAGGCGAATGAACAGCAGGAGACTGAAAAGGATTCGTCTGTAGAGCTGATAAACAAGCTCGCACAGGAACGCGCGGATAAGATCGCAGTTAAACTCAACAATGAAAACGCAAAGCTACAAAAAGAGATTGCTAAGCTCAAAAAGGAAAAGCTGTCGAGTGAAGAGCTTACTCAGCTTGAAATCAGCGAAAGAGAGTCGGAGATCGCAGAGCGCGAAAAACAAGTTAAAATAGCGGAAAATAAAATATACGCTATAAAGGCTATCAAAGAGATAGGTTTGGACGACGGCAGTGAAAATTCTTTGCAGTTGGTCGATTCTATTGTTCAAAGCGCCGACGCCGAAGAGAATGAGATTGACGAAAAAGTAAAGGCTTTCAGCGATCTGGTCAATAGCTTCGTGTCTAAGCGTGTAGAAGCTATGTATAAAGAACATGGCAGAAGTCCGAGAGGCGGAGACCCTGGAGAGAATCGGCAGATAAAGGAAAATAACGTTGCTCAAACGCTCGGAAAACGAGCGGCGGAGCGAAATAATCAGACGCAAAACATACTTAATCATTATTTAAAAAGATAAATTTAGGAGGTCGGAAGACATATGAAATGCAGAGAAAGAAAAGCGGTTAGTCCGGTAGAAATTTTAGCCAACGACCATTTTACGGCTATCCCGTACGATTGCAGCGAGCTCACAGGTTTAGCTTCAGACGGCGTTATAAAAGCGGGTACGATCGTACCGTCAAACGACGCGAACGCAATAGGGGTATTATTATATGACGTTACGATTGACGAAAACCCTAACGCCGCCGTAGTAGTTCACGGGTTTATTAAATTATCGGCTCTTCCGGAGGCGGTCGCCGCGGCGGCGAAAACGGCGCTTAAGGGGATAACGTTTGTAGACGATGAGCAAAATCCCAATCCTATGTTTACGGTTACATACGACGCAAACGGAGGTACGGGAGAGGTGACGGACTCATCGTCTCCTTACGCGTACGGCGCAGAGGTAACCGTAAAAGCGGGCTCGACGCTTACGGGGCCTGACAGTAAAACGTTTTCAGGTTGGGCGCTGACTAAGGACGCGGCGGTCAAAAACGACGATTACGATCCGTCGGATAAATTCACTATTACATCAAACATAACTTTATACGCGGTATATGCGTAAGATCGGAGGTAAATTTTAATGAAGATCACAGACATTTTTAATTCTAAGGCTATTGCGCTTAATTATACCGAGGTTGCGAGCAATGCAATACCGTATCTTGGAAGCGGTTTTTTCCCCGCTAATAAGAAAGCCGGACTTGACTTGAGATGGCTCAAAGGACACAAAGGCTTGCCCGTTTCGCTCAAACCGTCGGCGTTCGACAGCAAGTCGACATTTCGCGATAGGGTCGGCATTGAAGATTTCGAGACGGAAATGCCGTTTTTCAGAGAGAGTATGCTGATCAAGGAAAAGGACGAACAAGAGATTATGCGTATTCAGGACAGCGGAGATCCCTACGCGGCGCAGGTGCTTGAAAATATTTTTAATGATTCCAGAACCCTGATCGACGGCGCTAACGTGGTACCTGAAAGAATGATCATGCAACTGCTTTCGCCTATCGGCGGGAATATGGGAATATCCATAGCGGCTAACGGAATGGATTATACTTATAACTACGACCCTTCCGGCGGCTGGAAAGCAAATCACTACTTAAAAATAGAGACGGCCGCGGATAAGTGGACGGCTACAGAGACATGCGACCCTATAGACGACTTGGAAGAGGCCTTGGATAGGCAGGAAGAAGTGAGCGGTACAAGACCTACGATCGCGCTTATGTCCGCCGCGACCTTTAAACTTCTGAGAAAGTCCGAGAAGATGAGGAGCGGGATACTCGCGCAGGTTGCGACCGCCACGGTCAATATGACCAGTTCGCGCGTTCGCGACTTTATTAAAGAAGAACTGAACCTCGATATTATCGTATATTCAAAGAAATACAAAAACGAGCTCGGCGTTGAGAAAAATTTTTATCCCGACAACGCGGTTATGCTCTTGCCGAGCGGCGCGCTTGGTACTACATGGTACGGAACTACTCCCGAGGAGAGGACGCTGTCTGCAAAACCCGGAGCCGACGTTTCGATTGTAAATACAGGCGTCGCGGTCGCGGTCACGATCACGGACGATCCCGTAAATACTAAAACGACCGTATCGGAAATCGTTTTACCGTCGTTTGAACGTATTGACGACTGTTACTTTTTAGAGGTGGCGTAATATGAGATACGATCACAGCGTTAAGATAAACGGCAAGTTTTATTCGGCGGGAGAGGACGCGCCGGCCGCCGCCGAGCGCAAAGCCGGACAGGCGGCGAAAAAACCGCCCAAAAAGGCGGTGAGCAAAAATGACGGCAGATGACGTGGCGGTTTTGAATCTTGGGATAACGTTGCTTGACGACTTTGCCGTGATAGCGGTCGAAAGCGCTTTTGAATGGATAAATCAAAATACCACGCTGTATTTTGACGTTAATAATCCGCCTAAGACCGTTCCGGCAAGCGTTAAGCTATTCCTTATCAAGTATTTGGATATTATGTCTACCACCGGCGGTGTGTCCAGCGAGAGTATAGAAGGTCTGTCGCAGTCTTTTGACACGACCGATAAGGCCGATCTACTAAGCCAGTTCGGCTGGAATCTGCTTGGCGGATATATGAAATCCGAAGCCAACGCGGTACAAGCTGTGAAAAGGTGGCGCTGATGGTATGGCAGTAAAGATTAAGACAGTGAAAAATAGGATACCGTCTATTGAGAAAAACATTAAGGAATTGAATGGCAGAGGCGTGCAAGTCGGAGTATTGAGCGGCGAGCATAAATGGCTTGCAAGCATACATGAATATGGTATGGAAATAGAAATAACGCCTAAAATGAGAAAATGGCTCCACGCTAACGGTCTGCACGTCAAAAACAGCACGACTCATATTGTCATTCCGGAACGTTCATTTTTAAGAGGCGGCTATGACGAAAATATTGACGCTGTAGTAAAAACAAGCGACGCGCTGTTGGCCGACGTATTAAGCGGAACTATGTCGGAGGACGTTTTTTTAGAATTGGTGGGGACATTGCTTAGGGATAGAATAAAAGATTATGCAACTTCTCTCAACTCTCCGCCTAATCATCCTTTTACTGTAGGTCGTAAAGGCGGCAGCAACCCCCTCGTCGATACCGGGGACATGATAGGCGGTATAGATTGGAGAGAAAAATAATGCCATACTTTAACTTTAACAATTTGATCCGAAAGTATAGCCGTAATTTTACTCTTGTTCAGACGTCGGAAGGACATTACGACGATATGGGAGATTGGGCGCCCGGCGAGAAATCTGAAAGCGTTTTAAGCGGGGCTATTATAGGATTCGCTGAAACTAAATTATACAGCGAAAATAGTACGCTTACAGCCGACGATAAGCGTTTGTTTATGCTGTCGGAACTGCCGGGTTCATTGACGGATTCCTATGTGTTATTCGACGGAGTTAAATATAAGATAGAAGAAGAGCGAGGAAAGGAAAACGCCGTTTTTACAGGCGTTTTTTCTTATACGTTAAAGAGGGTGAGCGCGTTTAATGATTGACTTTGACAACTTGAGAAAAACAGTAGTAACGGGGCTTAAGGAATATCTGAGCATACCGGTGATACGAAGTTCGCAAACGAGCGCGCCGCCCGATTATCCGTATTGTTCGTATACCATTACAAATATTTCCGATAGAAATAATGGAACTTGGGGCGAATACGACGACGGAATAAGCCGTAAGCCTATGGTTCAAACTTGGAGCTTTACTATCCAATCCGACGATAACAACGAAGCCCTTAATTTAACGCTAAAGGCGCGCGACTATTTCGATCTGACCGGCAGGGACGCACTGGCCGAACAAGGCTTTATTGTGCAGACGGTGGGCGGCGTAAATAACCGTGATAATTTGATCACTATCGAATATGAATATCGTCATGGTTTCGACGTTAATTTCTATATGCTAAACGAACTTAAGCGGGATCAAGAAAACATAGACGATATAGAACTAATTTATTTAAATAACGGAGGTTAAATATGTACAGCGATGTAAAAGTGAAAATTGATTTAACCAAGCCGGCCGGAAGGCTCGGCTTTGGAATTCCGCTTTTATTGGAAACCGGGGCGGAATCGGCAAAACCTTATACAGAGTGTAACGAGCTTGAAGACGTTATAGAGGCGGGGTTTGACACAACCACAAATACGTATAAAACGGCCAATTTGATATTCATGCAGGACGACGCGCCGGCGACTATCGCCGTTGAAGCGACGCAGGATACCGCGGAGGTTTGGCTCGGAAAAGCGGAAAACACAAGTAAATCGTGGCGGCAGATAATGTTTACAGAAAACGAATTGAATATCGATACCGAAATTGTGTCTATAATACCGGCTATAGAAAAACTTGACGATAAAATAGCGTTTTTCAGCGTCGCGACCGACGACGAGCTTACAGGCGTAACCAAAACCGGCGTTAACCGCAGCTTTGTATTTTTCTGCGACCCGTCCGCAACCGGAGGCTTACCGGTCGGCGCTTTGGTCGGGGCAACCGCAGGGCTTACTCCGGGTTCGTTCACCTATAAAAATATGATATTGAAAGGGATCGATCCTCAGGATATAACCGACCTCGATTCGATTCACGAAAAGGGCGGCGTTACTTTTTTGACAAAGGCGGGGGATAACGTAACCTCGGAAGGCAAGACGCTGGGCGGCGAGTATCTCGATATAATCGATACACGAGATTATATTGTCCAGCAGATAGAGTATCAGACGCAAAAGCAGCTTAATACTACGCCGAAGATATCGTATGACAACAACGGAATAGCTATGCTTGAAAGCGTGGCGGTCAATATCCTAAAAGAGGCGTATAACAACGGTATTATAGCTACCGGCGACGACGGCAAGGGGATGTATTCTACCTCGTACGGAATGCGCGAAGATACTGACGATGCAGATAGGGTAGAACGTAGGTATGTGTTAGGCCAGTTTTCATTTAGCCTTGCCGGCGCTATCCACGAAGTTGAGATAACGGGCGAAATCATAATTTAACAGGAGGTAAATAATAATGTCAAATATTACAAGATATAACGCTAAAGATTGTACCGTTATGGTGAATAACATAGCTATTACAGGGCTTGGCGAGGATATGGTAGCCGGAGAGAAAGACGAAGACTTTATAGAGCCGTCGGTCGGGGCGCAGGGAGATATTGTCGCATGCGAGGTCAACAACTCTCTTGGAACGGTGACGATCAGCGTACAGCCGACAAGCCCGCAAAAATCCATGTTATTCAGACTTGCGGGCAGTTCAGAGTTTGTTCCTCTTTGGGTGACAAACAAGGCGCTTAACGAGCGTTTTGGCGGCAGTAAGGCGAAACTTAAGAATTATCCTGAGATGTCGAGAGGCGCAGAGGCTGAGGATATGGAGTTTGAATTTCAGGTATACGATTATGAAGTGGGAACCGCGCAATAATCTTAAGATGTGAAAAAGCGGCTTTAAATTATTTAAAAATTTGATAAAGAGAGGAACTTTACATATGGCTAAATTTTATCAGGTAAAAAAGGAATTCGGCGGCGTGACATATACGGCGCAGTTTAACGGTATTTCCGCGGCGTTGGAAGCAATAGACGACTGTTATATCGACGGCACGATGGTCGTATCGTCGAAGAAACTGGCAAGTTATTTATTTGAGCATGTGATAGTCGATCCTAAGGGATTGACAGCCGACGACTTCGATTCTATGGACGCGTTTAATGAAGTGACGATTTGGGCGCGCGGAGTAATGGAGGGCAAGTTTCGAGACAAAAAAGAGCAGAGCGAAGCTTAAGCGGGAGGTACGAAATAATTGGGGCTGTTGGCGGCTCATAATAGACAACAACGGTAATTTTAACGCCTCCAACTACGACTATGTTTTTAATTGTATGACTCCGCAGCAGATCGAAAAGGCAAACATAGCGGTCGATCTGGCAATAGCGGAAATAAAAAGACAAGCGAAAAGCAAGCGCTGAGGGGAGGCGGTTAAATGGCGGTTATACGCGAAGACGTAGTACAAGTAAGCTATGAGATAAATGGCGGCGCTCTAAATAAAGTAAATTCGGATCTACAAGGTTTAACCAGACAGACGTCGGGCTTAGTAAGTTCCTCCGCGGGGCTTGCTAAGCCATTTAATAATTTAGCCGCGAGTACTCGGCAAATAAACGGCGACATGTCCGGATTGACGCAGACCGCTTCCGGGTTGATAGTTCCAATAGACGCTTTAAGCTCCGGAACAAAACAGGTCTCCGATAACGTTAACGCGGTCGGCGCCGGACTCCAAAACGTAAGAGCGTCAAGCGCGGCGTTTACGGATATCAAAACAAGCGCGTCCGGAATGTTTGCAAGCATTACGGAAGGATTTGCTAAAATAAATACCGAATCGCAGACGGCGGCAAACAGCGTCAACGGCTTTGTAAATTCGTGCAAGGCGGTAGACGCGGCAAGAAATAGCATATCTCAGTTCAACGAGAGATTTTCAAAACTAAAATCGCTTATACCGTCGGTCGTCGATTCAATGTCGAATAAATTTAATCAGTTAAAATTTAATATCGGTGCGGCGAGCGGTTCATTGAAACAGTTCGCCTCGACTAAGCTGAGTAACCTTAAGTCTGGGCTGACGGGTATAAAAAATACGCTGACGCAAGGCCAAACAGGAGCTAAGGGCTTCGTTACGGCGCTTAAGAATATCGGGAAGATAAGCGTTACCAGTTTGGTAAACGGCGTTAAAAACGTCGGAACCCAGCTTAAAAACGGCGTAAGCAAGGCCAAAGAATTTGCTTCGAGTCTAAAGCAAGCCGCAAGCGTGACCTTTAATAAACTGGCGAGCGGTATCAAGTCGGCGGGAAGCGCTTTGGGAAGCGCGGCGTTATCCGGCGCGAAAGTCGCCGCGGGAGCGCTTGCGGCGGGTACGGCGGCCGTCGGTGGTTTGATAGCTAAAGGTATCTCGTATAATAATCAGATGGAGCAGTATCAGACTTCGTTTACTACTCTCCTCGAAGGGAATCAAGCCGCCGCAGACGGGCTTGTAAGCTCTCTTAAAGAGATGGCGGATACAACACCGTTTGAGATGACCGATATGTCGAACGCGGCGCAGACCCTACTCGGTTTCGGCGTTGCGGCGGACAAGGTCATGCCGTCGCTTCAGGCTTTGGGCGACGTTTCTCAGGGCAACTCGGAGAGGTTCAGTAATCTGTCGTTGGCGTTCGCTCAGGTTCAGGCGGCCGGTAAGCTTACTGGACAAGACCTATTGCAGTTCATAAACGCGGGCTTTAATCCGCTTCAGGAGATGTCGAGGACGACTGGTAAGAGTCTTGCCGAGCTTAAAGAAGAAATGTCTGAAGGCGCTATTTCGGCTGAAATGGTAGCAGACGCGTTTCAGAGCGCTACAAGCGAGGGCGGCAGGTTCTACCAGTCTATGGAGAAACAGAGTAAAACCTTTAGCGGTCAAATATCGACTATAAAGGACAACGTTAATTCTTTGATTGGAACTTTGACAAAAGGACTGCAACAGGATCTGGCGGCGAATTTCTTGCCGCAGATAAACGAATCGTTGAGTTCGCTGAACTCCGCTTTCACCTCCGGAGGCATGGAGGGCTTCCTAAACGCGCTTCCAACGGCTATGGACGGTATCATATCGGCTGTAGCGGCAAAACTTCAAGAAGGGTTGCCTACGATAATCAATATAGTCGTATCGGCGCTAAGCTCTATGGCTAACTCTATCGCTGAATATTTACCGTCGTTTGTATCGACTATAGGCGACGGACTGCTTCAGCTCTTACAGGGATTGGTAGATACGCTTAGGACTTCGGGACCGCAGTTGATTAGCGGCGTGTTAGACTCGCTCAGTCAGTTTACTATGGGATTTTTAGACACGCTCCCGCAGCTTGCGGACGTAGGCGTGTCGCTGGTAACTTCGCTTGCGCAGGGCGTAGCCCAAGCGGCGCCCATGCTGATACCGGCGGCTGTTGACGCGGTTATGAACTTTACGAACGGTATTTATAATAATATCGGCTCTCTTATTTCCGCCGGATTACAGTTGGTCTCCGGATTGGTTCAGGGAATAGTTACGGCTATACCGCAGCTGATCTCATCAATACCAACGCTTATAACAAGCTTTATAAATGGCATTACGTCGAATTTGCCCGCAATAATCGAGATGGGCGTGCAGATGTTAGTGCAATTGGTCGTTGGCTTAGTGACGGCGATACCGAAGTTGAGCATGGCGGTACCCAAAATAGTAAAGGCTTTGTGGGACGGTTTGACGTCTATAAACTGGCTTGACTTAGGTAAAAATATCCTTTCAAGCATAGGCGACGGAATCAAAAGCGGTCTAAAAAGCCTTTTCGGTATAGGCGAAGACAGCGGAGAGGCGGTTGTAGAGGGGTACGAGATCGGATCGAGCGGAATATCTTTATCCGCGATCAATTCAGGAACGGAAGCCGCGCAAGGGTTCAGTTCCGGTATAACCTCGAATATGGGTTTAGCTACAGGCGCGGCGAGCAATATGTCCCAAAACGCGGCTTCAGCTTTTGGAAGCGGTTCGCTTCTTTCCAATTTAGAGGGCGCGGATATGACAAGCGACTTTGCCGCAGGGATCGCGGGTTCGAGCTATGCGGCCGAATCGGCGGCGGGCGGAGTGTCGTTTGATACGGCTAACGCTTTCGGAGATTATTCAAGTCTTACAAACGCGGCGGGAACGGATATGACAAGCGGCTTTGCAAGCGGGATAAATGCGAGCGGACAAACGCCGGTGCAGGAAGCGCAGTCGATATCGGCTAACGTGCAAACGGCTCTTGACAATGCGAACGTTTCTATAAATAACTTTATGGTACAGCTGACCAACACACTAACGAACGCAAAGAGCAATATATCGTTGTGGGTGAGCGAGTTATCCGCAGAGATACAGAATGGGTTGAAGTTCGACGGAACAAACGGCGTGATAACCAATTTTATGATAGGGCTTACAAATACGCTGACAAGCGCGAAGACGAACATAGTGTTGTGGTTTAGCGAGATCGCGGCGGAGGTTCAGGCAAAGACTAACGCGATGATCTCGGCGCTGCAAGGTTTCCAGACCTCGCTTTATAATATAAGTTATGTACTTAGCAACCTGTCTGCAACAGGAGCTGGGTTCACCCAATTAGCCGACGCAGCCGAATATGCAATGTCAAATATGGAGATTTCCATAACAAGTTCTGTTACGAACGCGCAAAGCAAGCTTTCAGACGGCGTAAAAACAATGCGGAAAAGCGTGTCGGATGGCATGAATCAAATCGCGTCAATAACTAAAACAAAGATGTCGGCGTTTGTTTCTACAATATCGAGCGGGTGCTCAAACGCGGTATCTATAGTGAAGTCGTGCGTAAGCAATATAAGGTCGGCGTTTTCTAATATAAATCTGTACAGCGTGGGAACCCAAATGATGAATGGGCTTATACGCGGTATGAACGGAAGAAGAAGTTCTGTGATATCGACCGCAAGAGAGATAGCTCAGGCCGCGTCAAATGCGATTAACTCGTCGCTCAGGATAGCGTCTCCGTCAAAAGTTACAATAGAAAGCGGCGAATACGTTGGTCAAGGGCTTGCGGTCGGCATGGAAAATATGATCCCAACAGTCAAGCAGGTTTCTTATGAACTGGGCGAAGGCGGTTTGTACGGATTTGATTATACCCCTGAAAGCAGCTCGGTAACGAACAATACGCAGGCCGTTGAAAACAATACTATAAGCCCCGTATTCAACCTTACTATAAACGGCGGAAACGTTTCCGAAAGCCGCGCTACAGAACGTCAAGTAAAGAGATGGGTCAAAGAAGCTATAGAAGAGATTGCGGATAGCATGGATAGAAGAAGACCCAGACTTCAGCAGATTTGAGGTGGTTTTATTGGCGTATATTAACGATTTATACATACATGTTGTTGATGAAGAATTATCTCTTGAATCGGAGATAAGCAGTCACCCTGTTGAAACGGGGATCGACGTAATAGATACAATAAAAGAATCTCCGGCGATTCTTTCTTTGACGGGTAAGATCGTGGATTATGAAGCTATAAACTGGCAGCTCGAATTGGGGCTGGGTGAAGTATTCGAGATAAATGGTCATACATATACAAGGCCGGGCGATCTTTGGGGGTTTTATTATACTGTAAAAGCCGCAGATACGCTCGCTAAACTGAAACAAATTAAGGCTACGGGCGCGATAGTTCATTATCTTGGGAGAAACGATGTAGCCAATTTGCAGATAAAATCATTAAAAACTACCCATCCATATACTAACGCGGGCGGCGCAGATTTTACGATGGAGCTTCAACAGTTCAGAGCCGCGGGAAACTCTTACATAGAACCGGTTCAGGCAGAGCAAACGGAAGCAGCGGTAAGCGACGGCGGGCAACAGCAGGTCGAAAAGGGCGATACGACAGAAGTGACGCACACCGTTAAGCCGGGCGATACCGTCTGGGGCTTAGTCGAAGCCGCCGACGCTCCGTATAAAAATTTAAGCCGACCGGCGATCGACGGACAGGAATATTCGGCGCGGGACTGGGTAATGGCGAAAAATCCGGAAGCGTTCAGCGTGTATGGAGATTTTAGAACAATGCAGAATGGCGCTACGATAATAGTCGGTTACAACGAATGAGGCGATTTAATGAAACGAGATAGAATACCTATAAATAAGAATTTGATACCGTATGTGTTTACAATTAACTTGTTTAACGCGTCGTATAAATTTGAAATACGCTACAACGAGACTGTCGACTTTTTCACTATAGGTTTATACGGCGATGATAACAAGCTTCTCTGTATCGAGCCGATAGTCTACGGCGTCGCTTTATTTGAACAATCATATCAGCCCGGTATATATCCGGCCGCTGACATAGTTCCGTTAGACGAGAGCGGAGAAACGGACGTTGTAAACTGGGAGAATTTCGGGAAAACAATATTTTTGACTATAAACGGAGGAGGTGATTAAAATGCCAAGCGAGAGGGCTATAGACGCACAGAAAAGTTTATCTTCTAAACTTGTTCAAGCGGTAGATATAATGACCGATATAGATGCGGAAATTGCGCCGCCCGAGGGCGTGTTTGGGTTCAAGGCCACTATCCAAACGCCGTATGTTATTTTAAATAATTTCAGCGAAGACGGAACCGGAGTCGGCGTGGACTTTGAGTTTGAGATACCTTTCGACGATGATTTGATCGGCAACGAGGCGACCTTTACAATTTATAATTTATCTCAGAATACAATAAATAAGTTTAAGATAGGAAACACAATAAATTGCACGGCCGGTTACGGCGTTGATAGGGGTATTATTTTCGAGGGTTGGATATCCGACGTAAAAACCAAGATAGACGGCGTCGATAAAATAACCACCGTATACGCTATAGACGGCATAAATTACACGCCGCAGATGATGAATGAAGAAACCTATGAAAAAGGAACGGCGGCGAGCTTCATACTGAGAGAACTGCTTGAAAGAGCCGGGCTTACAGTAGAAGTTTTCAAGCCTCAAAGAGATCATATATTTGATAACGAGACGAAAGTGAGCGGCAGTATTGTTGAAAATATCAAGCTATATGCCGATATATGCGGCGTGTCTGTTTATATAAACAAACAGAAGATATATTGCCGACCTATTTGGGACGGCGACAATCTGAGGTTTAACGTCAACGCAAGTACCGGAATGATAGGAAGCCCTGAATTGTTCATTGAATCAAATACAAACGAGGAATATACCGATACGGTTCACGGTTATAACGTGACGATGATTTTACAGAAGTTGATAACAACTGCCGGGATAGTTAATATAAGCAGTAAAAATTATGCCGGAGAATACAGGATAGTCAACGGAACGCATATATACGACGGTCTTTCCGCGACCACGGAATTTAAATGTATAGAAGCTATATTTACTTCGATCGACGAGAGCAAGGTCGGCGGAAAATCGGACAATGGCGAGTATGGTGAGACGAACAACGTATATTGGGAGAAAAAGGATATTCCGACGCTTGCGGCGGCGCTTACCAGTAAATCGATGGAGAGCTATACCGCTATAACCGCTACCGGCACGCTGAATTATAAGATTTCACATTCCGACAGGGCTACTACTGATAGCAACGGGCTTAGAATGTATGACGGAGTGTTTTTTATTATGGCAATGGGTACGTATTATGGACCTGTAGGAACATACGTGAAGATTGCGTTTGAAAATGGTAAAACTATATACGGAATATTAGGCGATCAAAAAGCGGACGAACATACTGATAAGAGGCATATGTATGCCGTACATGACAACTCTACCCTTGAATTTCAAGTGAATCCGAACGTTATAAGCTGTTCGGCGTCAAATCCAGACGTTGCTAAATTTAGACAGGCTCTCGATAATGTCGGTATAGGATTTGATACGAAACTCACAGATATATGGGTCAGCGACACGGCGCCAACGTTCGGTTATACGGGAGGCGGCGGTAACAGTGTAATCGAAAAGGCTGTGCAGTGGGCTGTAGACGTAGCGAACGACGATAGTTATTACTATTCGTGGGGTGGATGGGGACCTTATGGATATGATTGCAGTCATTTTGTAATTACTGCTTATGAAAAAGCCGGGGTTCCTGTGCGTACTGAGGGCGGCGCGTCATATACTGGAGATATGTATAGTGTTTTCTTAAGATACGGTTTTGAAGACGTTACGTCAAGCGTCAATTTAAGCACGGGAGCGGGAACAAAAAGAGGCGACGTTTTATTAAATACAGTACACCATGCTGCGCTTGTGTATGAAGACGGCGGCAGAATTGTGAATGCCTCGAGCCCAGCTAGTGGAATAACCACGCGCGGCTGGTATGTATACTCAAACGGCGGCTGGGATTATGTACTTAGGTATACCGGATAATATTGACACTCCATGTTTCAATATGATATATTAAACATATATTGAAATGGAGGTTAGTTAATATGAAAGGGTTTATTTGCGGTTTATTAAGCGGGGCTATATTGACAAGTTTGATCGGCGCGTATGCGGTGAATTCGATTTATGAAAATCCGTATCCGGTATACGTCAACGGGGAACAGAAACAGATACAAGGGTATAATGTTGACGATTACAGTTATTTTAAGCTAAGGGATATAGCCGACGCAGTAGGCGGATTTGACGTTGATTTTCATAACGACACGATCCAGATTTCAAAAGACGGATATGTCTATGAGAATAGCTTGGAATTTACCGATGAAATGAAGATCGCGTTTCAGGAATATGCGGTTCGCATACCGGATTTTGCAGAGCAATCCGCATTGGATACACAAGCCTTTGCAAGTGAATTTATAAGCGGTTTTTACGGAGGGAAAGTTACAGATAATGAAATGTGGACTACGTTCCAATATGATTTTCCCGAAATGTTCTGGGGTCATCCTGAATCGGAAGTGCGAGAACAATACAAGTTGTTATTTGGATGCGATATGCCGGTAATGACAAATGATTATGCAGACAGACGCTATATCTATCAAGACGGTTATTATTGGCTTCCAGCCGGTAATATCGGCGAGCTTGGCGACGAGTATCAAGGCGTTAAGGAGATTGACAACGGCGGGATTGAAGTGACATATCAGCAGGATATACCGAGCGACAATAAGCGCTTTACTACTGTATTTACTTTATATCCGGCTGATAATGAGAATGGGTATATTATTGCGTCGAAGATACAGAGCCAAAGTCAATTAACGGCAGAAGGCGAATATTAACTACGACAGTATTGATAACTTGGCTTTTACCGAATATAAAAATAGTATAAACCCTGTTGAATTTTATGATATGGAAGCAATAAGAACGACAGTGAGATAGTTTAATTTAAAACTTAACTAAAGCGTCCGCGAGGGCGCTTTTTTAACGTTTAGGAAGCGAGGTTCAGGCAATGATACAATTCGGCTGGATCGAAAATCTGATCGAGGATAAACTTTTAAATTTGCACACGGCGTTTTTGGGAAGAGTGGTAAGCGTAAACGGCGACGCGGCAAGAGTGCAGCCGCTTATGACATACGAAGCCGCGGGCGGCGTGCGGACGGAGCATAAGACCGTATCGGTTATGATACCTAAAAACGTAAAATACAAGACTGAGACTATAACATATTTTACCGGATTGAATACGACCAATACAAAGGAAGTGTTAACTCCGGATAGCGTCTTAGTCGGAGATATTGTGTTTTGCGGGGTTTGCGAACGCGATATAACCAACGCAAGAAACGGTATTGAGACTTTAGCCTCAAGCAGACGGCATAACATAAACGACGGAGTTATTCTCCGCGTTTTGTAGGAGGGTTTAAATGAAAGGATTTAAACTTGATAAAAACGGCGATATATCTATATCAAACGGTAAAATTGAATATGCGACCGACATGGAACTTACCGCGCAAAAAGTCAGAACCGTTTTAGGCACGAACAAAGGCGAATGGTTTAACAATAAAGACGAGGGGATAGATTTCAGATTTATCCTTGGGAAAAGCGCGACTGAAGATACCGTCAGAGAACAAATTTTAAACGGTTTAAAGCAAGTGGATAGAGAGTTATATCTTGATAGCTTTTTATACAGCTTTGATAAACAGACAAGAAAATCAAGCGTTAGATTTACCGCTAAAAACGGCGACGGAGAAACGGTCATAAACGAAAACGAGTGGGAATGAGGTGGTTAAATGTCTGCAAACGACTGGGGCGTTTCCGATATTGGTTTTTATAAACCGACATACGAAGAGATCGTACTTGAAAAAGAGAAACAAGCCAAACTGCTTTTTGGAGACGATTTTGATACGAGCGAGCTAACGCCGCAAGGTAAATTTATAAGGCTAAACGCCAAAGATGAAGCGCGTTTATACGATCAGCTTGAATTCACATATTACTGTATTAATCCGGGTACCGCTACAGGCGTTAGTTTAGACAGGATATGTAAGTTTGTGGCGATAAAAAGGACTCCTGCTACGTACGCGGTTAAAATTCTTCGAGTTTACGGTAAGAAAGATTATATTATCCAATCCGGCGTTCTGTTTAAAAGCGAGAATAATATACAGTTTTGGTCTACTTCAGAGTCGACGATCAATAAAGAAGAACTGACCCAAGACGACGCGGTCATGTATTATGCCGACGTTACCGTTCAATGCGTAAGCGCCGGAACGGTAGGAAATATAACGGATATTGTTTCGACCGCCGCGGTAGACGTCAACATTACTCAAGTTACGTATCTAACTACCGTCGCGGTAGGTCAAGAGGCTGAGAGCGATTCCGAGCTGAGAGAGCGTTTCAACAATGTCGTCCAAGGTTTGGGAACCAATACAACGTCGGCTATCAAAGCGAACGTCCTGCGTATTCCCGGCGTAACAAACGTCGATATTATCGATAACAACACAAGCGAGGATATAGTAATAGACGATTTGACCGTATACGCTAAAAGCTATGCGGTTATTGTAAACAGCGACGATTTGAGCGCCGGGGACGAAATAGCGAAGGCTATATTTGAAAAGCAGCCGCTGGGGATCCTGCAAAGCGGAGACGAGTTGATTGTAGTTAAAGACGATTCGGGTACGGAGCATAACGTTAGGTTTACATATGTGACAACGCAGGAAATTGAGATAGCCGTCGGGTGTAATGTTACGAGTGATTTCCCATCAACCGGCGCCGACGATATCAGGAGAAACATAACTAATTATATAAACGGGCTTGAAATAGGCGATAAGGTAGTTTATTCGAGATTATATGATTATATCTATAACGTTGCGGGCGTAGACGACGTAACCTCTCTTACTTTAAACGGAGGAACAAGCAATATAGCGTTATCCAGACTGAAGATCCCCGCTGTTGGAGCTATAGCGGTTGAGATAACGGAGGTATAAGTATGGCTGAATTTAAATTTGATAATTTAGTCTCAAATTTGCCGGATTCGTTCGCTAAATCAAAAGACAGTAATAACTATAAGTTGTTAGCGACCGAAAAGTATATCAGCGACATTATCTATAACGACATTCAGGATTTGTTTAACGCTTTGGATATAGACAATGCATCCGGTAAGGTATTAGATATGTATGGCGGCCGTTTAGGTATTAACCGCGGCGCAATGACTGACGAACAATATTTGATTATGCTTAAGGCTAAGATCGCTCAAAACTTAAGCGACGGAACTCGTGAAAGTATTTCTAATGTATTGTCGTTCATTCTTGAGTGTCAAACAGCCGATATTCAAATCAGGAGCGGAACAAACACAGGAGAGGTTATTATTGAAAATATACCGCTACTATTACTTATAAACGCCGGATTTAATATCGAACAAATTATTGGAATAGTTAATATCATATTGCCCGTAGGCGTAAAAGTAGCGTCGCATTCGTTCAGCGGAACTTTTGAGTTTGGAAGCGCTGAAAATGAATATGATCAAAACAAAGGCTTTGCCGACGACGATATGACTATAGGCGGATACTTTGGAATTGAAACAACGATGGAACAGGAGGCGCTTTAATGAGTTCTACAAAATTACCACAGTGGTGCAACGAGGGAACCGAACCCAGCGAAGAGCTATTGCAAAACGGTTTTGCGCCGGGATACAAACCTCCGGCAAATTTGTTTAATTATTTCTGGAACCGAGTGTCAAGAGCAGTTAACGAGCTCCAATCCCGAACTAACGTAGAAGTCGTATACCGCGACGAGACGGGTTCGGGCGAGGCCAATACTTTGTGCTTTGTAATCGACGAAGATAAGCCGG
>CAJFTO010000044.1 GCA_904419955.1 Candidatus Roslinia caecavium
CTTCAATATTTTTAAGCACAAAGCTTTTGCCAAACTCGAGGTAATCGACGATATTGCCCGACGATTGACCGGTAAATACTATGTACGGAAGTTTCCATTCGTCGGTAACGGCTTTGTATCTATGCGGCGTGTTCGGTGAAAAGAAAAATAGATCTCCTTTTGAAATAACGTGTTCTTTGTTGTTCTCATCGATATAAATACCGCTTCCGTCGACGCACAGAGAAAGCTGATAGCTCGGGTATCCGTTGGGACGCTCGACAGGCTCCTGCACTTTATTTATGTCTACTCCAAGTATATATATCGGAAGAAGATGAGTACGTACGCTTTCGTAAGTAATCGCCATTTTAAAGCTCCTCTCAGCTAACGCCGAAACGCGGTAGCATAATTAAATTATATGTTAATTTTTCCTAAAAGTCAATCGCTTTTGGAAATGCGGTTTTGATTTAATTAAAATATCATATATTATTATTAACCGCTTATTTAATAAATCTTAACGCGTTTGATTTCGATCGATCATAATATAACTCATTACAGCTTTTTTGCACATGAGAGCTAATATCAGTCTATTTCAACTCCGGAATTATAAATTAATTGTGAATAAATTATAAATAAAGTATTAGAAATTTAAAATTTACAAGCAAACATGCACAATGATATAATATTAACAAGCGGATAAAATACTTGTAAAAATGAGGCTGTTTTATCTCTGCTTTTTCAATTTAATTGCAAATTAAGAACACACGCGCATACTTAAGGAGAGGAGGATCGTAATGTTAGCCCCAAAGTAAGATCGCATACGGCTCTGTATGTCAGAATGTATTTAATAAACAGATCGCGCTACAGGAATGTACTGTAACGCAAAACGTTAAATTTTACGTTGACGTTTTCAAATTTAAGATGTTTTAAAACTTTTATTCACCGGCGGAATTCCCGCCTACAGGAACAGACGATATTTTATAATATGGCGCGGGAACAAAGAGTCGTCGTCTTAAAAAATATCGTTAAGCTTGAAAAAGCGGCGATTTGACTCAACTATATAAATTTCAGTCTGCGCCGCCGTATTAAAAATATATGTGAAAGGAGTTTTTATCAAAAATGTTAAAACAGAAATTCATTTCAATACTATGCGTGATGGCGATCGTTTTTTCAGCGATCCCGGGAGGAATATTTGTATTTGCAAACGACGATAAGATCGATCTGGGCGACAAAGTTCAAAGCGGATCGGCGGGATGGAACGGTCAAAATAACTATCCGAACGCGTTCGACGGCAATACCGAAACATACTTTGACGGACTAAAGGGCGGGTATTGCCAGATAGATCTCGGCGCGCCGTATGATATTTCCGCGCTCAGATTTTATCCGAGGGACGGCCGTCTGTCCAACAAACCGGCCGACGAATATGTATCGCGTATGATAGGCGGCGTATTCAGCGGCTCGGCAGACGGCGAAATCTGGACGCATATCTATACTGTAGAAAGCGATATTTTTGCAAATAAAGAGGGCGACTCAATAATTGATTGGTACGATATCGAAGCGAGCGGAACGTATAGATATATAAAGTATGAAAACTCTCAGAACGAAGCTAATATAGCCGAAATGGAGATATACGGAACGCCGTACGAGAGCGAAGATATTCCTCCGGCGCCCTCGCCTTCGGACGAACCCGCGGAAAGGGTTATGATAGATCTGAGCGATAAAGTTCAGAGCGGCTCGGCGGGATGGAACAATCAAAATAACTATCCGAACGCGTTCGACGGCAATACTGAAACATACTTTGACGGACTCCAAGAAGGATATTGCCAAGTCGATCTCGGCGCGTTTTATTCCGTTTCTACAATTAGGTTTTATCCGAGAGACGGCCGTCTTTCTAACAAACCCGCCGGCGAATATATCTCGCGTATGATAGGCGGAGTGTTTAGCGGTTCGGTAGACGGCAGTAGTTGGACGCCTATCTATACGGTCGAAAGCAATATTTTTGACGGCAAGGAAGGCGATTCGATTATTGATTGGTACGATATAGAGGCGAGCGGGGTATACAGATATATCAAATATGAAAATAACCAAAATGCCGCAAACATAGCCGAAATAGAGGTATACGGTTCTCTGTACGAGGGCGAAGATATTCCGATCCCCACGGCCACGACTGCGCCGACCGCTTCGCCTACCGCCGAGCCTTTGCCGGACGGATTATCGCTTATCAGCAGAGACGGCTGGAGCGCGGAGACCAATTCTCAGCAGGCGACCTCGGGAAATAACAGCGTGGGAATGGCGATCGACGGAAACCTTTCGACTATCTGGCATTCAAGCTGGACGAACGCGGCGAATTACGATCCGGAAACAAATCCGGTGTATCTTACGATAAACACCGGTAAAGTACAAACCATTTCCGGTATAAGATATACGCCGAGAATAAAGGACGCTACTGCAGGAAGTATCAACGGGGTTATAACCGCGTACGAGGTTTATCTTTCAAAGGATAATTCGGTATGGACAAAGGTCGGAGACGGAAACATGGGATATACCGTCGACGGGGTTCAGGAGACGAAGGATATTATTTTCGCCCCCGCCGAGGGTCAGTATATCAGATTAGTCGTAAAAGACAACTTGAATAACACGCCGCTGTATGTGGGCAGCTGCGCGGAGTTTGAAGCGTATACATATTCCGGCGATATGGACGCGCATCCAATAAACGCCGCCCGCGAGGAACTTAACGAGACGATATCGATCCTCAATAATTTACAGACTGAGCATGAAATAAAACAGAAGCTTATTGACAGGGCGGATGAGTTAATGAGAACCGGAACTATAGACGGTATCGAAAACTTCATCGACGCCACCGGCTCGATAGTGGAGGCGCTCGGTTGGATGGACAGAGGTATAGACGACGTATACATCGGCAGGATCATGACCATGCTCTCAGACGCGAACATATCGTCGTCGTCCGTATCGACCGCGAACGCCGAGCTCGAGGGCTTTTACCGTACCGGCGCGGAGGCTAAGGAAGATTTGGCCGAGTACTGGCAGGACGAATTCGCTATGAGCGAGGAAGAAGAATCCATGCCGCTCTACGAGCGAATAGAAAGAGCTATAAGCCGAGCTAAGGAGAGGATAGACTCAAACGACGGAAACGATTATATCATGCTTAAAGAGCTCGTTTCATATATAAGCGGAGCATACGAATACGATGGCTATGAGAATAAGTTCGGCAGAAGCGCGAGCGACTGCGAAGCTGTAGTCAGCAATATAAACTTCGCGCTCAGCAACCTTGAGAAGATGGATCGCGGCGAGCTCGATACAGAGCTTACGACATTTAAATCGGGAGAAGTATGGCTGGATACTTTAGGCTCTAAGATCTCGGCTCACGGCGGACAGATAATCCGGCAGGGCGACACATATTACTGGTACGGAGAGGACAATAAAATAGCGTACGCGCTTACGACCGGCGTTTCCTGCTATTCTTCAAAAGATCTAAAGAACTGGACGTACGAGGGACTTGCTTTTAAGGCGTTTGACGACGGAACAGCAGAAGGACAATTTACTGAAGAATTTTTGACAGACAACCTGCTTGGTACTCAGGGCAGGATAGAACGTCCAAAGGTAATATATAACGAAAAAACAGGCAAATACGTAATGTGGATGCATCTTGAAAAAGACGGAGGCTACGGTCTTTCTCTCGCGGGCGTCGCCGTGTCCGACAGTCCTACCGGACCGTTCGTATGGCAATGGTACGGCATACCGGTATACGATACTTACGTAGTCAACAGGACCAAGAATAGGACGGATATACTCACGTTTAGAGATATGAATCTGTTTGTCGACGACGACGGAAAGGCTTACGTATTCTATTCGTCTGAAAGCAATCAGGTTATGTACGCGGTTCAGCTCAACGACGAATATACATGGATAAACGACGAAGGGCTTCCCTCCTCGGGCGATACTGTGGACGATATAACAGAAGGTTGCGTAATAACCCCGGATATGCGCGTTACCACAAACGGCGTAGCCGATTACACCTACGGCAAGACGTCGTTTACGCGGTATCAGCTCGCATCCGGCGGCGGCATGGCTCTCGAGAGGACGACGGACGAAGACGGAAACAATGTTTACGTCAGTCAGAGAAAGGACGATCGGCTATTTATACCCGAATATCCAGAAACGGGGCGTTGGGCGAGAGTAGGGCAGAACGCCGCGCCGGAAAATCAAGACGAAAGTAAGACGGGAACGACTTACGTAAACAATAACTGCGCGAATCAGCGCGAGGCGCCGGCGCCTATAAAGATCGGCGACAAGTACTACATGGTGACCTCTGCGCTGAGCGGCTGGAGAGCCAACCCGTCGCTGACGCAAGTGTCCGACAGCGTTCTCGGTCAGTGGAACGGAACAGGCAATCCGATGACCGGAGCGGGTCCGGAAAATAACGGAAGGTGGTCGCAGGACGCTACGACCGGTACTTCGTTCAACTCTCAGAGTACCTGTATAATTCAACTTCCTAACGGCGAATATATGTATATGGGCGACCGCTGGAAGAACGGAGTTTATGAAACGAATACGAGTCTCGGTACTTTCCACGACGTAGACGTAAAGGCTTCGACCTACGTCTGGCTGCCGATAACGTTCGAGACCGATCAGACCTACGGTGAAAACACTCTTAAAATACGTTGGTCGGATTCATGGTCTTACGACGAGCTTTCGACGGTCAAGGAGAACTTGACAATTTATGGAACGGAGCCGTATGTGTACGGAAACCTGTACTTACCGACCGAGTCAAACGGGGTGAATATTTCTTGGGAGTCTTCCGATACCGGCGTTATTACGAACACCGGCGAGGTTACGCGAGGCGATACGGATACCGACATAGTACTGACCGCTGCGCTTACGTCGGACGAGGGTACGACCGAGAAAAGATTCCCGGTCACGGTCAAGGCTAAAGCGGCGGCGAGAACGAACGAAGCGTATCTCTTCGTCCATTTTAAAGACGGAACGGAGACCGCTCAGAACGAACAAATATATTTCTCGGTAAGCACGGACGGTATGAACTGGGAGCGCGTAAACGCAGGACTTCCGGTGATAACGTCGAATCTCGGAACGGGCGGGCTCAGAGATCCGCATATAGTACGCTCGCCCGAGGGCGATAAATACTTCATGATCGCGACCGATCTGAGCATACATAACAACGGCAACTGGACTGCCGCCAGCGACTCCGGTTCAAGATCTATCATGGTTTGGGAATCTACCGACCTTGTAAATTGGTCGGAGCAGAGAATGGTTCAGGCAGCTCCGGATAACGCGGGCTGCGCTTGGGCTCCCGAATCGATCTATAACGAAGAGACGGGCGCGTATATGGTATATTGGGCGTCTAAGACGGACGGCAAGCAGAAGATATACTGCAGCGAGACCCGCGATTTTGTGAACTTTACCGAGCCAAAGATATACCTCGAAAAGGATACGGACGTTATAGATACTACAATATTTGAAGAGGACGGCGTATTCTATCGTTTCTCTAAGGACGAGACGAACAAAAACGTAATCCTTGAACGCAGCGACGCGCTGTACGGCGAATTTACAAGCGTCGATAACTTCTCGATACCTCAGTGCGAGGGACCGACCTGCTTCAAGTTCAACGGCGAGGACAAGTGGTGTCTGCTTGTAGATTTCTACGGCGGCGACGGCTATGCGGCATATACCTCCGACGATATAGCAAGCGGAGTATTTACCCGCGGCGACTCGTATAACAGCCCTTATGCGTTTAGACACGGGACCGTTATCCCCATAACTATGGAGGAATATAACAGGATCAAAGAAGCGTATAATCCGGACGTTATATTCGACGACGACGTGGAACCGGGTGAGATCAATATCCCGGCGCAGGCTCAGGACGAACCGGTGATATGGTATGATTTTGAAAACGTAGATAACGGGATAATTCCGGACAGATCGGGTCTTGGCAATACGGGCGCGCTTCACAGCGGCGGCGAATACTGCGCAGATAACGCAAAAATTGGCGCGACGCTCTCTCTCGATACGGCGGGACATATTATACTCCCCGACAATATAACCCAAAATCTCGAAGACTTTTCCATATCTATGTGGGTCAATATAACCGAGAGAGGAGCCGGGATACATAATAAGCGGCTTTTAGACCTTGGCGGAAGTATCGCGTATATCCCGCAGGGAAATAATACGTTCGGATACAGTATGTATACAAAGTTCGGAAACTCTAACGTCGTCGCAAACGGTTCTCAGCTCGCGATGGATCTAAGCGATCCAAGCAGGTGGAGCCAACTAACTATCGTAAAGAACGGCGAGACGATCTTGATGTACATAAACGGCAAGCTCGACTCCGAAGGTTCGATATCAGAGACGACGCAGTCGCTCGGAACGCTCAATAATAATACTATCGGTCTTAATATGAGCCTTAATATCGACGAGTTCAAGCTCTATAACAGAGCGCTGTCGCCAATCGAGACGCTTGTAAGGAGCGCGGAAGGACTTGAGGATCAAGATAGCGCCGATATGATTGCGGACGGTATCGAACTTTCGAATACGACCGACTTGACTGAAAATATTTCATTGCCGGTATACGAGGACGTCATAGAATGGTCTACGTCCGACGCGGGGGTCGTTGCCGCGGACGGTACGATAACCAGACCGGAGAGCGGAACGTCCTCGGCGGTCTTAACGGCGACTGTTAAGGTAGGTTCAGCGACGGCCGAGCGGCAGTTTGAAGTTACAGTTAAAGAAGCGGAAAGTGAAGAGGAAGAAGAATTAAGCATGGATATCGCAAGAACGGATAATTCCGTCTCATGCAGCTACGCCGTTCCGCAGTCCGAGACGCGCAGACTTACCGGTTATCTCGCATTATATAACTTGGACGGCGTATTGGTAGATTTAAGAAATACCGAGCTTACGGCGGGCGAGAACGAACTCTCGATCGAGGTAGAGAACGCTTCCGAATATAAATGCAGCGGGTTTATATGGGACGACGCTCAACAGCCGGTATTAGATAAAATCGAAGGATAATCATCCGGCGTTTTATAGAACTGAATCGTTTTAAAATTTTAGCGCTTATACTAAAGTGTGTGTATTTAGATATGGCAGGCGGATAAAACTCGCCTGCCGTAATTTTACTTTGCCGCAAATTTAAAACCGCATTATTAACGCTTGCCAAAGCATATTGATTATGCTATAGTGTATCGATGAAAATAATATATCTATGCGCGCGTTTACCGGAGTTTTGCGCGCCTCGCTCAGATACTTCGAGCCGCCGGTTGTGATAAAGTTACAGAACTATTGGCGTGGCGCGGTTATAATTATGCTAAAACCAATGAAAGAATGAAAGGCGGATGAAAATATGTTTGGGATGTTTTCGCGAAAGGATATCAACAAAGGCGTAGAAGATTTTAAGAATACTAAAGGCGCGGTTTTACTCGACGTGCGCTCTGAAGAAGAATATAACGAATATCGGATAGAGGGAAGCCTCAATATTCCGCTTCATAGACTGAGCGAGATCCGCGATATTATTCAAGATATGACAACGCCGATATTTATTTATTGTTTAAGCGGGGCTCGCAGCGCGCAGGCAGAGGCGGAGCTTAAGCGAGCCGGTTATAAAAACGCGGTTAATATCGGCGGGATCGGTTCGTATCGCGGAAAAACCGTTTGATACTATTGATCGGAAAGGATAGAGTTATGCAATATTTTATCACCTTTTTGGAGGGAATAATTACGTTTATATCGCCGTGTCTGCTGCCCATGCTGCCCGTATACATCTCATATTTTGCGGGAGGAGACGCCGGCTCTACGGCGAAAACCTTGAAAAACTCGCTGGGCTTCGTCGTGGGCTTTACGATCGTCTTTGTGATCATGGGCGCGTTGGCGGGGACGGTCGGAGCCTTTTTAAGGGAATATCGGACCGCGGTAAATATAGTAACCGGACTGATCGTCGTTTTCTTCGGGCTTAACTTTTTGGGCGTGTTTAAGCTGAACCTTTTTAGAGGAATGAACGCTACTGTGAACACAAAGAATCTTGGGTTCTTTTCCTCGGCGCTGTTCGGTATCGCTTTTTCGATCGGCTGGACTCCGTGCGTAGGCGCGTTTTTAGGTTCGGCTCTGGCTCTCGCGTCTCAGCAGGGACATGCGCTCAGCGGCGTTATAATGCTGCTTTTATATTCAATAGGTCTCGGCGTCCCGTTTGTAGTAAGCGCGGTTCTTATCGATAAATTAAAAAACGCGTTCGACTTTATAAAACGAAACTATAAAATAATAAATATTATCTGCGGCCTGTTGTTGATTCTTGTCGGCGTTCTTATGGCGACTGGATTTTTAGGTAAATGGCTCGCTATGCTGTCATAAAGGAGGAGTTGAAATGAAAAAGAAAATAGTATTGGCGGCTCTGGTCGTGGTAGTCGTAGCCGTCTTTGCCGGCGCATACGCCCTATACGGCAGATTGAGCGAGGACTATTCGCCCGACAATCTCTCGGTAAGCGATACGGAGACGACGGACTCTCAAAATTCTACCGAGACCGCCGAGCCGGAAGCGAGAACTTATCAAGCGCCCGACTTTACGGTGATTGATTACAGCGGGGCCGAAGTCAATTTATCAGATTATTTCGGAAAGCCGATCGTCCTAAACTTTTGGGCGAGCTGGTGTCCGCCCTGCAAAGAAGAAATGCCCGACTTTAACGCTGCGGCTCAGGAGCATACAGATATACAGTTTTTGATGGTAAACATGACCGACGGAGACAGAGAGACCGTCGAGATCGCCAAAGAATACGTAGAAGCCCAGGGCTTTACTTTTCCAGTATTCTTTGATACAGAACTCAGCGCGGCTACCGCGTACGGCGCGTATTCTCTGCCCACGACGTATTTTATAGACGGCGACGGGAATCTTACGACATATGCGAACGGTATGATCGACGCAAACACTCTTGAGCGGGGTATACAAATGATAAAATAGAATAACGCGGTCCGGTAGCGTTCGGAGCTATCGGACTTTTATTTTGGATATTTAGCTCAGGTCACAATTTAACTTTATGATTCTAGATCTCTGCTTCTGAACGAATAAAATTAACCCTTCCATAAATCTTGAATACTGTTAAAAACTATGCTAAAATAATACTCGTAAAGTAAGATTGTCAACCATAACACGAGGAATAGACTATGAAGTTAGAAGATATGTTCTCCGCGCCTGCGGCGGACGATTATAACGGCGCGGTATTCGCCGGGAAAAGCGGCGATGGCGACTTATCTGAATATATTTTTACAAGAAGCGTCGCCGAAAACTTAAGCTTGATATTGAATCGAATAATATCCGGGATAGCCTCTGAAACGGAGAATACCGGAATATGGATATCGGGTGATTTTGGGAGCGGGAAATCGCATTTCCTTAAGACGCTGTCGCTGATGTTGGACAGCCGCAGCTTGCCGGAGCGGAATTTTACAGAGACCGGCGCCGGAAGCGCTGTTCTTGAAGCCGCCAAAAGGATCGAAGAGCTGAATATCGAGCCGATCCTTTTTAATATAGATATGCAAGCGGTCAAGGGCGGCGAAAACAGGAGTCTGACCGCGGCGTTTTTAAACGTATTTAACAAAAACTGCGGCTATTGTGAAAATAACCCCGCCGTAGCCGAGTTTGAAAGATATTTGGCCGATATCGGTAAATACGATGATTTCAAGCGCGAATTTAAAAGCGTTTCCGGAAGCGACTGGTCGTCGCGGCGCGGCGAGCCGGGTTTCGCCGCGGACTATATAGTAGAAGCAACAACGGCGCTTGGGATAATGTCGAGCTCCGCGATCGAAAGCGTCTGCGCCAACATGAACTCGGATTATCGAACAAGTATAGACGAGTTTGCGGGCGTGGTTAGGGAGCATACTGATAAAACAGGCGCGACGGTAGTCTTTTTAGCCGACGAAATAGGACAATTTATCGGCGGAGATACGACGCTTATGCTAGAACTTCAGACCATAGTCGAAGCTCTTTCAAGCTCTTGCCGCGGCAGAGCGTGGATCGTAGTCACATCTCAGCAGGAAATGAATATTAAAGACGAAAAGGCCCTTGATTTTTCAAAGATACGCGGAAGATTTGCGCTTAAAATATCGCTTAAGAGCCTCGAGACCGAGGAGATCGTTGTAAAAAGGTTTCTTGAAAAGAACCGTTCGGGCGCCGGAGCGCTTAGCAGAATGTATTCTAGGTACCGACTCAAGTTTTCTGATGCGATCTATTCCGATTCAGACGAGGTTTTTGAGGACAAAGCCCAATTTATAAGCCTATACCCGTTCGCGCCGTATCAGTTTAAGTTATTGCCCGAAGTCCTCGATAATATCAGGAAGCGCGGCGGGGCGGGAGCGGATATTTCAACTGCGGAACGATCTATACTGTCCGTATTCCATTCGGCTCTGACGTATATGAAAACGCTTGATAGGAACGGACGCACTATAACGCCGCTTTATGCGTTTTACGAGGGGCTGAGGGAATTTTTTTCTTCCGACGAGACTGAAGTCGTCGAGGATACGGATAAATATTTGAAGAACGAGCGGATCGGCGGCGCGCAAAAAAGGCTCGCGACCAATATATTGAAAACGCTCCTTATTTTAAAGTACTCGAATTCGGTCCGCGCGACCGAGGGGAATTTATTAAAACTGCTTATCTCAGACCTAAAGCAGGATACGGATAAAGCGACGACTGAGCTTAGAACCGCGTTAGCGACGCTTTTAAAGACGAATACAATCAGAAAGCGCGGCGACGCGTTCGCGTTTTTATCGACCGGCGAAATCGAAACAGAAAACAGGATCTCTAAGATCGACGTAGACAATCACGAGATCGTAAGGCGAATCGCCGACATCCTGTTTGGTAAAATATTTACCCTGAAAAAGATTACGTTACCGAACGGAGCCGAGGTAGGTCTTGATAGGTTCGTCGACGGCGCTCCGTATAAACAGAGCCGCGGCGGATACGACGTAGGCGTGAATTTTATAACGGGGCTTGGCGAAGAGAATTACGGCGACGGCGATTTAAAACTGCTTTCAGGAGAATGCAGGCAGGCTATCGTCCTGCTCGACGGTTCGGCGGACTCCGATCGTCCGAACGTTATGGAGAGTTTTACGGAGATAAGACGGGCTATCCGGATTGAAAAATATATCGAATCCGTTGGGGCGAGGAATTTAGACGACAGATTTATTAAGATCAAAAATGAGGAAAAGAACGCGCTTATGAGCCGCGCCGAGATATATCTAAAAAACGCCGCGGATAACGCTCTCGTATATTCGCTCGGCGAAAATGGCTTTGGCGTTACCATAAAACGGGCGGCGGCGCGCTTGGTCGCGGAGGCGTATCATAAAAACGCGCTGATAAACGAGCATATTGGGTACGACGAAATAATGAAGGAGCTGGTCTACGGATATAAGCCGAACTCGGTTAAGTATAAGTTAAACGCCGCCGCGCTCGACGATATGGAAGAATATATCGGTTTAAACGGCAAAATCTCGGTCGACGAAGTCAAGCGCCGGTTTCTAAAGCCGCCTTACGGATATCCGCAAAGCGATACGGTCTGGCTGATACTTACGCTGCTTAGGGATAAACGTATAGGATTGATCTTAAACGGCGCTCAAACCGATATTTTTAAGATAGTCGAACCGGAAGAAATATTTAGTATAATAGCCGATAATAAGAGAAAGGATAAACCCGAGCTTTTCGGGTTCAACGATGCGAATACGGACAGGGAAAAAGTCCTAACGAAGCTGCGCGGTTTGTACTTGGAACTGAGCGACGCGGATACCGCTCCGGATGATTCATTTATCGCTTCAAGTCTATTTACGGAACTTGATAAGCTGAGAGCGGAGCTTGATAAATATTCGGTATATTACATAGCTGAAAACGCTCTAAAAGCGGATAATGAATTCAAGTATCCCGGCAAAGATACTATCGAGTATGGGAAAAAACTGATAGGTGAGATCTATTCGGCGGCTGACAGACGCGAGCTTGATACAGAAATAAACGCCGTCGCGGCAAAAGCGGATGAAATAGCCGATTTTTACCGTAAATTTGAACGAATACGAGAGTTTTTCAAAAGCGATCAATACAAGATCTACGGTATGGCGGCTGGTTTGTGCGGCAGGATCAGGAATATAATTCAATTTACGCCGGATGAGAAAGCGAAGAAGTTATACGAAAGAGTTACGGATATCTTATCCTACGAGGAACCGTATAAGAGAATACCCGAGCTTAGAGAGAGTTATTTAGAGCTAAACGACATATATTGCAATATTTTAAGCGCTCTTAAAACGGATGCAAGAAACAAACTCGATAAATTGACCGGCGGAGCTTTATATAAAGACGATATGCTGAAAGAATTAGTGAAAAATATCTACAACAGCGATAACGCCGACGAAATACTTGGAGTTATGTATATGATAGACGCCGCAGATATACAAGGGGCTTTAAATCAGAAATAAAGAAATATTAGACGCATTGATATGATAAAATTTACAAGACGAGGTAGGCGCTTATGAATAAAACAGCTATAAAGAATTTTGCCGTATGGGCAAGAAAAAAACTAATATCCGACACTATGTACAAGGCCGCTCTCATAGGGATAACGGAGGAAGGGATCTCAGAGCCGGTATCCGGCGAAGGCGGCGTATACGTTTTTGATATAGGCGGCGCCGCGAAATATTCGCTGTCCGGAAAGCAGACCAAGCAATGGGATAAGCTTGCCGAAACGATAGCCGAAAAGAGCAAATCTATGAAATATGCCGACGCCTACAAGCAGATAATAGAAGAGACGGCGTATACATGGTTCAACCGTCTGATAGCCGTGAGGTTTATGGAGGTGAACGGGTATCTTCCTGACAAGCTAAGAGTATTGGAGCCGAGAAAGGGGCATGCGGAACCTGATCTGATGGAGCGGCCGTTTGAATCGCGGATTAAGTTCAGCGCGGAGGAAGAAGAGATTATTTTGAATTACAAACGTTCGGCTCAGACCGACGAGCTTTTCAGGTTTTTATTTATTAAGGAATGTAACGAGCTGAGCGAGGTCCTTCCGAGACTATTTGAAAAAAAGGACGATCATACCGAACTTTTGATGAATATAAGCTTTTCGAGCGAGGACGGAGCAGTAAAAAGACTTATAAACGATATTGACGCTTCCGACTTTAAAGACGCGGTCGAAATCATCGGATGGTTGTATCAATACTATAACGAAGAGGAGCGGGATCGGGTAATAAATATTTATAAAGGCGCGATAGAAAAAGCGGATATACCCGCCGCCACGCAAATTTTTACTACGGACTGGATAGTAAAATATATGGTCGATAACTCGCTGGGCAAATACTGGCTGGAGCGAAATCCCGACAGCAGGCTTAAAGAAAAGCTCGAACACTACATTCCAAGCGGTTATGACGAAATGGAAAACAATTTAAAACTCGATACTGTAAAGCCGGAGGAATTGACGTTTTTCGACCCTTGCGTTGGGAGCGGACATATACTTTCTTACGCGTTCGACGTGTTGATGGAGATATACAGAGAGTGCGGGTATCAGGATCCCGACGCGGCGAGAAATATAGTAAAGAATAATCTATTTGGACTTGATATAGATAAGCGCGCGGCGCAGCTCGCATACTTCGCCGTCATGATGAAAGCGCGAAAGTATAACAGAAGATGGCTGAAAAAAAGTTCCGAGCCGAATATATACGCGATAGAAGAGAGCGATGGAATGAGCGAATACGACGACGCTTTGGCGGACGATACGGTTACGGCCAACTATTTGATATCGGTTTTTAAAGACGCTAAGGAAACCGGTTCCTTGATAAAACCGGCGGCTAAGGATTATAAGGCTTTTATCCATAATCTTAAACCGGCCAAGTCGTATAACGACAGCTATTTTCAGCCCAGTTTTATAAATACGAATTTACAGAATGATTCGGATAAGCTGGAGAAATTAGCGGTTTTAGCCGACATGATGTCGCGTAAATATAAAATCGTATGTACGAATCCGCCGTATATGAACAGGCTCGGCGGCAGGCTCAGAGAGGCTGCGAGAAAATATTATAAGGATTACAGCGGCGACCTGTTTTCGCTGTTTATGTACAGGAATTTTGAATACTGCGACGACGACGGATACTGCGCGTTTATGACGCCGTTCGTCTGGATGTTTATAAAATCCTACGAGCGGCTTAGAAGGTTTATCATATCCCATAAATGTATAACCTCGCTCGTTCAGCTCGAATATTCGGCTTTTGAAGAGGCTACTGTTCCTATCTGTACGTTTGTGATAAGAAACGCGCGTTCTCCGCAAGGTTTAGATTCGGCGGACGGGTTAAACAGAAGCAAGGGCGCGTTTATCAAGCTGACCGATTTTAAAGGCGGGATGCCGGTCCAGAAAAAATTTTTCTTGGACGGTATCAAAGATCCGGATTGCGGCTACCGCTATGAAAGAGAAATGTCCGTGTTCGAAAAACTTCCGGGCGCGCCGATAGCTTATTGGGCGGGAGAAAGGCTTATATCCGCGTATTCGCTCGGAGTACGGCTTGATTCGATCGCCGAACCAAAACAGGGTATGGCCACCGCCGACAACAGAAGATTTACAAGACTATGGCACGAGGTCGATGTGGGCGCTATCAAATTTGGGGCGAAAAACCGCGAGGAAGCCGCGGAATCCGGATGTAAATGGTTCCCTTACAACAAAGGCGGAGATTTTAGAAAATGGTACGGAAACGAAAATTATATAGTCGATTGGGAAAACGACGGCGAAGAGATAAGGAATTTCAGAGACGGAAGAGGCAAACTAAGATCCAGACCTCAGAATATGGACTTCTTTTTCAAACCGTCCATCACATGGTCGAAAATATCGTCCGGAAACATTTCGTTTAGATTCAAACCGGCGGGGCATATTTTCGACGTAGCCGGAACGAGCATATTCGCGGACGAAGATACGCTTTACTATTTGGCGGGTTTTTGCAACAGCTCAACGGCGCTTGAATACGCTAAGCTTTTATCGCCGACGCTCAATTACGAGGTAGGACATATATCAAAGTTTCCGGTTATAATAAGCGAGGCGTACAAACCAAGAATAATCGAGCTTGTAAAGCGGAATATAGAAATATGCAAGGCGGATTGGGATTCGTTCGAAACTTCAAGCGAGTTTAAAATACATCCGCTTGCGGCTGAATCTGCGAGTACGGTAGAAGAGGCTTATCAAAATAGGAAAGCTAAAACGGACGATATGTTCGGCGAGCTGAAGCGGAACGAAGAGGAACTCAACAAGATATTCACAGATATATACGGACTTGACAATGAAGTCTCTTATAAGGTCGAAAATAAATATATTTCGGTGAAAAGAGTAAGCGCCGCGGACGATGTAAAAAGCCTTATATCTTACGCTGTAGGCTGTATGTTTGGCAGATATTCGTTAGATAGATCCGGCCTTATATGCGCGGGAAGACGCTTTGACATCGGCGAATATTCCCGATTTAAGCCGGCCGAGGACAATCTGCTTCTGATACTGGACGGCGACGAAGCAAATGCGCTGAAAAAGGCGAACCCAGATATTCTCAAATATGATATAACCGAAAGGTTCGTAGAGTTTATCGGCGAGGTTTTCGGAGCGGAAAAACTTGAGGAAAACCTTATTTACATAGCGAACGCATTGGATGAGAACCATTCAAAAAAAGAGGGCGTTTCCGCCGTTGACGCAGTGCGCGACTATTTTATTAAAAATTTTTATAAGGATCATATTAAAACTTATAAGAAGCACCCTATATATTGGCAGATTGAAAGCGGATCTCGCCGCGGCTTTACGGCGCTCGTATACGCGCACCGCTTAAATAGTCGAACGTTTTCCGCCGCGCGCTCAAAATATCTTCCGGCGCTTATAAATTGCTGTGAAGGCGAAATAGAGGAGGTAAAACGCCTTACAAGCATAAACTCAATAAAAGCGAGATCCGCCGAAGGTTCTAAATTGAATGCAAAAAAACTGAAGTTTACCAATAAACTAAACGAATGTATAACCTGCACGAACAAGCTTGATAAGCTCGACTTGTCGAATATAAACATAGATTTGGATGACGGGATAGAGTTTAATCATCATAAATGTCAATGCGACGCAGACGGAAAAAGCGTTAATTTGTTTACGCCGATCAGTTACAAATAATATTGTATATCGGTCCCGGCGATTTATTTTGTAAAAACGTGTACAATGTTTTATGAATTAAATATATCGATCGCATGCTGCGATTTCCGAGCTTTTTTAGATAGTTAAACGTATTATAATGAAAAAAGGACGCCGTTCAGCCAAGGCGGCGTCCTTATAATATGTGCGCAAAAATTCCGGTTATCGATTTAAAGACTATCTTGTGGGGATAATCTCAAGCCAATAATTATCCGGATCGTTTATAAAGTAAATGCCCATTTTTTCATTTTCAAAGCAAATACAACCCATTTCTTTATGCTTTTCGTGAGCCGCTTCAAAATCGTCGACCCTAAACGCAAGATGGAACTCGTTATCGCCCAGATCGTATTTATCCTTGCCCCAATCTCTGAGCCATGTGAGTTCTAAGAGGTGCGGGGTCGCTCCGTCGCCGAGGAAGACGATTATATAACTTCCGTCTTCGGCAACGCTGCGTTTTGTTTCCTTAAGACCCAAAGCGTCGTTGTAGAATTTTATGGATTTATCAAGATCCATTACGTTAAAATTATTATGAGCAAATTTAAATTGCACGCGCGTCAACTCCTTATCATATTTTGTTGCGTATAAAATCAGTTTAATAGTTTATCTTCCCATTCCTTAACTTTAAAACCGACGAGAACAAAGTCGTCGCCGACTACGATCGGACGCTTTACAAGCATACCGTCGGTAGCGAGAAGAGCGTATTGCTCGTCGTCGCTCATAGTAGGCAGCTTATCCTTAAGCTGCTTTTCTCTATACAGCATGCCGCTCGTATTAAAGAACCTCTTAAGCTCCAACCCGCTTAAGCCGCGCCACTTTCTGAGTTCGGCTTCGGTAGGATTATCCTTTGTTATATCACGGTCGTCGTATTCCACGCCATGCTCGTCGAGCCAAGCCTTGGCCTTTTTACAGGTCGAGCATTTCGGATACTCGATAAATTTATATTTCATAGTTCAATCGCTCCTTAATATTATCTGTTTTTCAGGTCTACATAATTTCTGTGTTCCATAACGCTGGCGTACGAGGGTCTTATTATCTTACCGCAGTTTATTATCTCCTCTAAGCGGTGCGCGCTCCAACCGGCCATTCTGGCGATTGCGAAAATAGGAGTAAACAATTCAGTCGGCAGTCCGAGCATATCGTATACGAATCCGCTGTAGAAATCAACGTTTGCGCTAACGCCTTTGTAAATCTTTCTTTTAGCTCCTATAACTTCCGGCGCGATACGTTCAACTTTTGAATATAAACCAAATTCTTTCATCTTATCCTTTTCTTTCGAGAGTCGTTCCACAAAACTTTTAAAGACGCTGGCTCTCGGATCAGAAAGCGAATATACCGCATGTCCCATTCCATATATCAACCCGGCCTTATCGAAGACCTCTCCATCGAGCATTTTTGTAAGATAATCCCTTATCTCGTCCTCGTCTTCCCAATCCTTGATATTCTCTTTTATATCGTTAAACATCTCGACGACTTTAATATTGGCTCCGCCGTGTTTAGGTCCTTTCAAAGATCCGAGCGACGCAGCCACGACCGAATAGGTATCGGTTCCCGAACTCGTTACGACATGCGTTGTAAAAGTCGAGTTATTACCGCCGCCGTGCTCGGCGTGAAGTATGAGCGCGATATCCAAGATCTTCGCTTCAACGTCGGTGAACTGGCCGTTGGGTCTTAGGCAGTGCAGAATGTTCTCAGAAGTTGAATATTCCGCTACCGGGTTATGTATAAACAGGCTCGCTCCTTCGTAATAATGTTTATACGCCTGATAGCCGTATACAGAAAACAGCGGAAATAAAGCTATAAGCTGCAAACACTGACGCAGTACGTTCGGAATAGACGTATCGTTGGCCTTGCCGTCGTAAGCGTACAGAGTAAGAACGCTTCGAGCCAACGTGTTCATCATATCGCTGCTCGGAGCCTTTAAAATTATATCTCTTACAAACGAAGTTGGAAGCTCGCGATATTCGGATAGTATCTTCAAAAAGCCTTTAAGCTGTTCTTCGTTCGGTAGTTCGCCAAAAATAAGTAGATACGCGGTTTCCTCGAATCCATAACGTCTGCCGTTTAAGCCTTTTATTATATCTTCGATATCATAGCCGCGATAATAGAGCTTACCTTCGCAGGGAACATCCTTGCCGTCGACTTTTTTATACGCGCATATTTCAGAGATTTCCGTAAGACCTGTTACAACGCCCTTACCGTTAATATCGCGAAGTCCTCTTTTTACATCGTATTTTTTATAAAGCTCCGGATCTATCGGATCGTTCTTTTTACAGAGCTCGGCCAATTCTATAATTTCATCTGAAATTTTAGTTAGTCTTTTCATAATTATTACCACCTTTTATCTTATAATTACTTATAAAAGTCGTATATTACCGTTTACATAAATCAAATTTTAATGTTAAATCCGGAAATATAAACATTATCAAAGAAAGTCTATTAGATATATTATAATAAACTTCAAGAATTAAGTCAAGATTATTTGGTAATAGTGTTGCAAATTATGGTAAACGCGCATAAGTTAGAATAAAATTTAAATTTAGGGTTGACAAACAATTTTTTGCGTGGTATAATATCATTCGTTGTCGAGGTGTGGCTCAGTTTGGTAGAGTACTTCGTTCGGGACGAAGGGGCCGCAGGTTCAAATCCTGTCACCTCGACCAAATATGCTAAAACCGCCGTGATTAGGCGGTTTTATTTTTTCTTACACGATTTTTACACGATTTTATTTAAAATATTAACCGCCCGTTCTTCTTCGCGGGGGTATAAATGCGAATATGTATTCCATGTCATGGTGACGTCCGAATGGCCTAAACGTCGGGCTATTTCCTGTATATTGATTCCTTCGTTCGCCAAAAGCGATACGTGGCTATGACGGAAATCATGTATCCTAATCGTTTTTATACCCGCTTCTTTTGCATATTTTTTGTTTTTATTTTGTAGCGACGTATCTCTTAGCGGTCGGGTTCCGCCGCAAATCCTAAAATCATCGTTAAAACCTCTAAATTGTTTATATCTGGCTTTATGCTCGGTTAAAATATCTATCAGCGGTATAGGCATTTGCAGAGTTCGTATAGAGCTTTTGTTTTTGGGCGCCGTTTCTCGGTCTTCGCCTTTTAGCTTTTGCGTAATACTGCGAGTAACCTTTAAGTATTCGCCGTCTATATCAGACCATTTTAGGGCGTGAATTTCGCCCTTTCTGAGCCCGGTGTAGAATGCGATACAAAAGAATACGTAATAATCCCATTCGCCCCAATCAGACGAATTTTCAGCGTCCTCGCGCGCGGCGGCTATAAACAACTTAAATTCATCCGCCGTATAATAATTCATTTCCTTTTGCGGGGTTAAGGTTGATTTGAAATTACCAACGGCGGTAAGCGGATTTTTTGAAATATAACCCATCTTTACGCCGAAATTCAATAAGGCTCTAAATTCGCTGTAAATATTTTGTCTCATCTTAAGGCTTAAAGGCGCGCCCTTTTTAGTTTGAATATTCTCTATATACAACTTCCACTTATTTAAAATTTGCGTGTTCAACTTTTTTAGTTGGTCGGCGCCTAATGGTTTGAGTACGTATTTGTTCAAGATTTCTTTAGACTTTTCGAGCGTGGATTCTCTTACTTCGTTTTTCTTCGAGGCTATATATTCGTTATATAGGTCGTTAAGAGTAAGCCGCGCCGCCGGAATTTCCGTTTTTATCTCATACAGCAAGCGGCGTTCCAGATCTTTAGCTTCCGAATTGCCGTACGCGACGCGATCGATCTGCCTGTTATTGCCGCTTGCGTCTTGATAGTTTATACGAACGCGATATTTTTGCTTACCGTTTTTAGAACCTTTCATTTTATAAATTGGCATGTTATCGACCTTCCTGATATTTATGATTGTAATGCTAAAACCATAATACCATGTCGCTTGCGTGTCAATATTATATGGTGGTATTTATCGGGAGATGATAAAAAATATATATTGTTAATATTTTTGAACAATACTCTGAAAATGGTATCCAAAAGTGCTAATATCGACGTATTGATAATATGCGAATAGGAGCGGCTGTTATGGACGGATACGATTCAATAAGAGAAAAGCAAGATGAAAATATAGAGAAGCGGGATTTTGAGACCAG
>CAJFTO010000045.1 GCA_904419955.1 Candidatus Roslinia caecavium
TCAAGAGCCTGCGCCGAGTATAGAGATCGATTACATAAACGAGACGCTGACCGGCTTTGAAGACGGCGGAAGCTACTTGATAAACGGCGAGGCGGTAAACCCGACCGAAGGAGTTCTCGATATAAGCGGATATATTGGAACGACGATCTCGATAGTCAAGATGGGCGACGGGATATACACCTATGACAGCGAGCCGCAAAACCTCGAAATACCGGCGCGTCAGGCGGCGCCCGAGGGGGTAAGCGGCGGAACGAGACGTATAACCGGCGTCGATGAGACGATGGAATACAAGCTCTCGTCGGCGGAAGAGTGGACGGCTATAGAAGGAACGACGCTGACGGATCTTTCGGCGGGAACGTATCAGGTGCGCATAGCGGCGACTGAGGACGACTTCGCAAGCGAGCCGGTAAGCGTAACTGTAAGCTCCGGAGGCGGCGGAGGCGGCTCCGCAGGCGGCTGGTCGGGCGGAAGTTATACTCCTGCCGCGACGCCTACGGCGAGCGCCGAACCGTCGGCTACCGAGGAACCCGGCGCGACGGCCGAACCGGGCGCTACAAGCAAACCGAGTTCCGAGTCGGTTCCGGAGGCTACGCCGAGCGTTGGAGATATAAGCGGCGCAGAGGACGTATTTACCGACGTTCCGGAGGACGCGTGGTACAATTCGGCGGTCGAATACGTATACGAAAACGGCCTGATGAACGGCACGAGCGAGACCGAGTTCTCGCCGGATACGAATATAACGAGAGGCATGTTCGTAACGGTTCTCTACAGAATGGAGGGCTCTCCTGAAACGGCGCTCGACTACGGTTTTGCGGACGTTCCGCAGGACGAATACTACGCCGAGGCCGTGGCGTGGGCCGACGATTACGGAATAGTTCTCGGTTATTCAGAAACGGAATTCGCGCCCGAGCAGACGATAAGCCGCGAACAGATGGCGGCGATCATCTACAGATACGCGGGCTATAAGGGCGAGGATACGACCGTACAAAGCGGCGCGGCGTATACAGACTCCGAGAGCATAAGCGACTATGCGTTAGACGCGGTGGCATGGGCGACGGAAAACGGAATCATGCAGGGCAGAACGGACGGAACGTTCGCGCCGGCCGACTTCACGACAAGAGCCGAAGCGGCGGCCGTATTTGAGAGAACGAATAAGTTGCTGACGGAGGAATAACGGCTCCGTATCGTTTTACGGAATCAACAACTAAATAAGATCGGCGGCAGTATCGGGAACCGTACGGGCTTGATACCGCCGCCGTTTTAGTATTATTTCAAGTAGAAAAGGAGATTAAAATGCTTAATATAACAATAATAGCCGTGGGGAAGCTGAAAGAGAAATATTGGACTCAAGCGGTTATGGAATACTCAAAGCGTCTCGGCTCGAGCGTAAAGCTGAACATTATCGAGGTCAAGGACGAGCCGTCCTCGGATAAGCCGAGCGCGGGAGAGGTAAGAACGATACTTTCCAAAGAGGCGGAGAGGATAGCCGCCAAGGCGCCGAAACGGGCGTTTACGGTCGCGCTCTGCGTCGAGGGAAAAGAGATAAGTTCGGAGGAACTTGCGGAAAAGATAAAGAGTCTGACCGTCTCCGGAGTCGGGCATATAGCGTTTATAATAGGCGGCTCGCTCGGCCTTGACGAGGAGCTTAAAAGCAGGGCGGATCTAAAGCTGAGCTTTTCAAAGATGACGTTCCCGCACCAGCTTATGCGCGTGATATTGCTCGAGCAGATATACCGCGCGACGTGTATCAATTCGGGAAAGACGTACCATAAGTAGGCGTTAGGATAATAGGGATTAGGGAGTAGAAGTCCATCGCGCTTTTGTAACGTTAAAACAGCTTCTGTAGCCGTATAGGACTACATGGTATTCCATTTCGCATACTTAAGCGCCCGGCGTTAAAAAACAAATTTCACTCCCTAATCCCTAATCTCTAATCCCTAATCTCTACGTTGTACGGCCGCATATTCGTATCCCAAATCATTATCTTTACGCTTTCTCCGGCGTCGGCGGTCATATCGTTTTGGAGCGGGATACGGGCGGGGCCTTCGCTCAGGCTCAAATTGACTATCTCGCAGTCGACCAGCATACCGCTCCGGTATTTGGCGACCAACAGCTTCGCGGCGCCGCTGAAGTTCGAGGTTATCGCGACCTCGTTTCCATCGAAGCTCTCTATTATTACGTCGTATTCGTCCGGCTCGGACGGCGAGTCGGAGTTAGGCTTATCTACCGGTTCCTCGGTAGCGCTTGGCATCGCGGTCGGCGCTGTTGTAGGCTCGGGCGCGGCGGTCGGATTTACGGTCGGCGCTTCGGTAGGTATAGGCGTTGGCGGCGCCGGCGCTTCGCTCAGCGGAACGAAGGAGATGTTTTTAATGTCCGTATACTTCCAGTCATCTCGGTAATATTGGTTTACGTATTCTTCGGCAGTCGAGTCTTCGGGAGCGTAGACTGTGATATCGAATGGCCATTCGGATTCTTTTGGGTAATTACACCCAAAGTCGTTAACATGTTCTGCCCATTTTATAAACACATCGTCTCCTATAGCAACATTTTCATTATATAAATAAACTTCATTTAGAAATGGACAATTGTAAAAAGCAAGCTCTTTGATTTCTTTAACATTTTTAGGAAGCATTATACATTGAATATCTGAATATGCAAATGCTAATTCAGATATTGTATCAACGTTATTAGAAAATATTATGTTTGTAGTTTTATTGTACGAAAAAGCTGCCATATTTATTTCTTTTACCGAATCAGGTATATTATTTGCATCAGTTTCAGGTGGGCAAGCTATTAGTCTTTTTCTATCCTTAGATAATAGCATGCCATTTTCTACGCAATAGTTAGGGTTTTCTTCAGAACATGTTATAGATTTTAACTCTCGAAGTCTACGAACAATATTATCAGCATTTATCATATTTTTAGGGATTCTTATATGCGTAATACCGCCGTAGCCTATAATATTGGTTAGTGCATTTGGATCGATGATAACGACGCTATCTGGTATTTCAAGACAAAGATCATCGCCCAAATAGCTTAAACTGTACTGTCCTATGCTAATAACTGAATCAGGTATATTAATGCTCTGGACATATGTAAGTCCATTAAATGCCCAATCACCAATACTTGTAATACCGTTATTTATTACTATTTTTTTAATATACTTATTGGAGATTACCCATGGAGCATTAGAACCGCTTATGATATTGTCTCCCTTATAATCGTACATATCCCCCGTACCGCCGATCGTCAGCGTCCAGTCGTCGTCTATCGTATAATACGCGTTATCCCCGCACTGTCCCTGCTTATTGGCCCAGACGGCGTACAGAACCGTATCGCGTCCGGACATGGTAAAGACGTCTCCGCCTACATACGCCGCGGTCGTCGCAGTCGGGGAGGCAGCCCAGCCTAAAAATACCGCGCCTTCCTTGTAGGGTATCGCGGAGCTTACCGATACGGAGTCGTTCTTTTTATACTTTTGCGGCTGAGGCGCGCCCGAACCGCCGTTTGCGTCGTAGGTCAGCGTATAGCTTGGGTTGCATATATCGCAGTCGGCGACCGTATCGTATGCGCCAGTATATTCCTTATAGCCGCATTCGCAGAGACTGTATCTCGCGTGAGGGTGCGCGGAGTCGCAGCCGCGGCCGGCCGTCGTTGTGTGTATGACGTTCACGTTCATCTTACCCGTCTCGTCGAAATACATTATACCGTTATTTGCCGTCTCGACCTCGTAGCGAATAGTTCCGTTTGAAAGAACCGCGTATCTCCAAGACCAGAATTTTTGACCTTTGGAAAAATAATCGGATCTCGACGTATCCGTTGGATTTTTATAGAGATTTACAGTCTGTCCGCTGTTTACCGCGCAGTATCTTTTACATTCTACCCATTTTGCGACCGTCAGCGGCGGATTGCATACGCTGCAGCTCGACATATACCCGGTAGCGCCGGTATACCTCGTCGCTCCGCAGCCGCATACCTGATATTCTCTGTGCGGATGCGCCGCCTCGTAATATGCGCCGCCGTAGCTGTGCGTGTGCGTAGACGAACTGTTTGCTACCCTTCTTACGGCGCACGCGGCTTGATAAAACATCTGCCCGCTCGCCATTCCCGTAGTCCATGTTAGAGGATTTTCAGTAACGCCTCTCGTTATTGCATGGATAACGTTTCCGTTTCCGGAATAAATCGCGACATGATCGGTTATTCCGTCTCCGCCATAATCAAAAAAGATCAAATCGCCGATTTGTAGGTTGGAACAATCATTTGAACTTTTGAGCGAGCTATGATCTACGGCTGTCCCGTATTTAAGCTGACTGCTCGTATTACCGCTCGACATATTGATTCCAACGTTGCTGCAAACATACCATACAAAGCCGGAACAATCAAACGAATTTGGCCCGAGACGGTTAGAAGACGAATAAGGCTTACCCAATAAGTCGGCGCCTTTGATAAAATTCACCATATCCTGTCCCGTAGCCCCAAATACGCAATTTGACGATAAAATAATTATCAGAAAAATAACCGCTAACCCTCCGAACAACTTCTTTTTCATAATCCTCATCCCTTTCGTATAAAATATATTTTTATTATAGCCCGTATACGGGCAATTGTCAATAAATTTTACGTTATTTATAATGATTTATGAGATTGGACGGTGATATATTTGATAGTTTTTGACAGACTTTGGAGCGCCATGAAAAGCAGAAATATCTCGCAGTACAGTTTGATCAAAGATTACGGGTTCAGCACGGGGCAGCTTGATCGTCTGAGGAAAAACGGGAATGTAAACACGTTTACCCTAAATCGCTTGTGCGAAATACTCGACTGCTCGTTGGACGAGATCGCCGAATATAAGAAATAGCCTCCGCAGCGTTTTGCTGCGGTTTTTTAGATTATGTATTAAATAGAGCGTTATCTATGTTACGCTTCCTACAATTATACTAACACATTTAAATCTACTTGTCAACTATTTTATATATTAAAATATTACTATATGTATACTTGTTTGGGTAAACTTATAGTAAGATCGAGGTGTTACTGATATTGTTGATGAATGATTTTTCCGTAAAGCTAAAAGCTCTGAGAAAGAGCAAAGGATACAGTCAGCAGGCGCTGGCCGATAAATTGGGGGTCACAAAGAGCCTGATCTCCGGGTACGAGCAGGACTTGAGACTGCCGAGCCTCGATATGCTCGTTAAGATTTCACGCGAATTTGGCGTAAGCTCGGATTATCTGCTGAATCTCGACAGGCAGAAGACTATAAACGTCGAAGCTCTGACCGACCGGCAGATTGCGATAATTTCAGATATGGTAAACGAGTTTGCCGAGCTCAACGGTAAGCTTAATTGATTTTTTTATTTTTGAGGTATTTCACATATAACAGAATAAACCGGGTTATGTTTATTCTGGTTTGATTTTATCTATGGTACTGTTTGGTACTATCTTTAACTCTATTAAAGCGCCATATGGTATCATTGTCAAGGGGTATTTTCATGATTTATAAAAGATTATACGATCTACGAATTGACAATAATAAAACGCAGCAGGATATAGCGGACTATCTGATTTGCAACCGGCAGGTATACGCAAGATACGAGCGGGGTCTGCGTGAAATCCCGACGTCTATGGTAATTAGGCTCGCTAAATATTACCATACTTCCACAGATTATATATTGGGGCTTACCGATAATCCCGAGCCGTACGAACGTAGCGATTAGCGAATAGCGAATAGCGAATAGGAACATGGCGCGCTTCTCTAACGCAAAAACGACTGTTGCGGCGTGATGGAATACAGAGTCTTTTACGCATATGCTTGCGTCGGACGTTACGCTGGCGATTTTCACCTCTAATGCCTAATTCCTGTTATCCTAACTCCTATGTTCATAAATCACAAAAAATCTATTGTAATCTCTAATAATTTGTGATAAATTATTAGTAAAAATAAATTAAACACACACAACTTAAAGGAGGCAACATTTTATGAGAAAACTGACGGCGGTAATATGCGCGTTTGCGATGCTGGTAACCTCGTTCGGGATAGTAGGCCTTACGGCTTATGCGGACGATACGACCGAGGCGGCGCAAACGTCTCAGGCGAGCGAGACGCGGGAAGAGGTCGACACCGGGGTATTGGACAGGCTTATCTTCGGCGACGCGGAGTCGGAGGCGGCGCATAGCTTTACCGAGAGTATGACGGCAGCGGGCGTGGACGATACCAAGGAGGCCCAGTATACGGCCGAGGACGGTCATTACGCGGGCGGCGGGATAGGCGACGGACTGACCTATCGTTACATACGCCGCGCAGACGGCGAGAACCAGGGGATCATGGATTTCGTTATGAAGGCCGATCCCACCAGACAGAACTATATAACGGTGCGCCTTAACGGGACGCAGGACAACAGGGGCAATCTGATGCTCTACGGTCCGAACGGGGATAACAGCGTGCTGAACGCGAGGACGGGCAGGGTGGATTCCGAGCTCGACCCCTGCTATTTCGGAGATTATCCGTTCGGCGGCAGGTATTATTACGTCACGTATTCCATACCCCAGGCGATGATAAGCGGAGACGGAACGGTCCATCTTTCGATCATGTCTACCGGCAGGTTTGATTCTTACGGCGCCGGGGTCTACAAAGAGGCTACTGAGGACAGTAAGTTCATCTATTCGGCGACCTTGAGTACGAACCCCTACTATTACCCGACCGACGACTACACGGGCGAGATACCCGAGGTTACGGTGAGGACCGACGACCCGGACGGAGCTTACGAGTATCTTCAAAACGAGGTTTACGACATGACTAAGTTGATGATGTCATGGCAGTTCTACGGCGACGAGTGGGAGGCGGCCAAGACGGACGTTAACGCGTTCTTAGACGGGGCCTGCCCGGTATATTCGCCGCTCGAGGAGAGTCTTGAATTCGACGGCGCGACCTCGGACGAGTGGGCGAGAGAATTTACCCAGGCGGCCATAAACCACCAGAACTGGTCTACGATGTCGGCGCTGTCGGTATACGCCAACGCGTATATGTTCGATTTCTCCGAGGATCTGTACCGCAATCCCGAGATACTCGACAGATATATAAAACTGCTCGACTTCTTCGCGAGAGCGCAGGAGAAAAACGGCGGCTGGTGCTACTATACCAGCGGCGAGGACGCGGGCAAATGGCTGGGCGCGTCTTTGGACGGCGACGGTACGAGACTCGAGGGCGAGCGCTGGCCGCTGCTCTCTCTGGGCGTGGACGCTATGATGCAGTCGTTTATCCAACTTAACGACTATATAGTAAACGGCGACGACGAGGAGGCCAAGGCGGCCTACGCCGCTTACTTAGACGAGGTCATAGACGGCGATCTGACAGGGAGAATGGATAAGACGAGAAGAGAATATTATATAGAGATGTTTGCAAAACTCAGAGATTACCTGGCCTATCCGCCCAAGAACGATTTCTATAACCCGGCGTCCCGCGCGGGCACGGCGAATCAGGATTTCGGTTTTGCGTACGACGCCAACAGGGTGGTCGGGATACTGACCAAGGGCGCGGACGCAGAGGTCGCGGAGGAGTATCGGTACGACGATCCGCAGGTATATCTCGAGCAGATGATGTATAAATTCGGCGAGATGGTTGACGGTCAGAAATGGTTCTCGACCGAGAACGCGCTCGGACTCGAGGGCGGAGCTTCCCACGGCGGCTGGGCCGGCGACTACGGCACCCTGCTGATCAGGATCACCAATAAGTACGCCGAGAGCGCCAAGTACGGCGACGAGGACGTTAAAGCTATGTTCGACGAACTGTCGAATAAGGCTTACGAATCCGCGGGCTACTTCTACTATCCCGACGTAAACGCGGCGGGAGAGCCGGTACTCAACAGCGAGGTGTTCTCGTCTCCGAGAAACTACGGAGTGGGTCAGGATATCGCCTACCCGGTGGCGGGCTATACCGCGAGCGAGCTGGACAACAACGCGGCGAAGCGTTTCCTGTCTCTGTACGTCGAGCATAACCGCGGCTTCTACGAGACGCTGAGAAGCGATATAGAGAGCCGCACGCCGCACGCGTTCACCATACTCGACGACGCGCAGGAGTATCTGAAATATTATAAGGAGATACAGGCGGATTTAGAAGACGGCTTGGAGCCGGAGGAATATCTGCCTATGGAGGACGAACACCCGGACTTCGCATGGTACGACCTTGACGGCCAGACCGTAGTATTCAAAAACGACGGCGACAAATGCTATATAACCTTCAACTACAGACGCGAGGACTGGGAGTACAACGACAACACGAGAATACATATGATAGAGGACGACCTCATATCGAGATACGCGGACGTTCAGGGTTCGCACCAGGGCGGAGTCTATACCTACGAGGATACCACTCCGGCGGGCGAGACCTATACGCATACGCGCTACGACGGGATGAGCCAGGTCAAGTACGGAAAGTATATAGCCGCTATAAACCAGAGTACGGACGATCCGGAGATAGGCCAGGAGGGCAAGACGTATACTGTGGACACGGTCGGAGTTAAGAGGGCCGTGGACCTGGTCAGCGGAACCGAGTATACGAGCCAAAACGGCGAGGATATACGGGTGGACGTGGCGCCAAGAACGGGAGTAGTTCTCGAAGTCCTCGAGACCGAACCGGTGTACGAGGTGAGCGCTAAGTACGTCGTCGGAGATACGATACTCGGCTACGAGAACGTCAGCGCGGAGCTTGGCGAGAGTGTTACTATGGAAGCGGAATCGTTCGACGGCTACGAGCTTATAAGCGAGCAGTCTCAGAGCGTGGTCGTGACCGACGACAACGCGGCGAATACGCTAACGTTTGAGTACGTTGCGAATTCCGCGCCCGAATTTACCGAAAAGATCGCCCAACCCGCCGCTCCTGCGGAGTTTAAGGTTACGAACTATCAAGGCGCGGCCGGAGACGTCGTATACGATGAGAACGGAGAAATATCGGCGATATACTCGACAGGTATCCCGGATCAGAATATCCTTGTCAAGACGTTCGCGTATCAGGAGGCGACCGACGACGTGGACGTAGAGGTCAGACTCGACCATTTCGACCGCACTGCGACCGACCAGGATTATTTCTCGGTGATAATAGCAAATTCGCCCGATCTGGACGCGGGTTCTTACGTAGAACTCAGGCATTTTACAAATAACAATAATATATTGCTGGTAAGCCACACGCCGGGACAGGGCAATTCCGCAACCGGCTACTGGGCGGGCGATATGAACAACAAGAGCGTTCCGATCCGGTTCAGGCTCCACAAGGACGGCTCGACTATCTCTTACGAGTTCTCTCTTGACTACGGAGCGACGTACGAGCAGACTTCAAAGCCGACGATCGAGTTCGACTTAGGCGATACGGTATACGTAGGCGTCGCGATGACCGCGTCTTCGGGAGAGCTCAACACCGCGTATATCTCCGATCTCAGCATAACGGGCAGCGTTGTGGGAGCGCCGGCGCCCTTGGGCGAGACTCAGACCGTAAACTTAGGCGTTGCCGACGCGGAGGGCGACGAGCTTGATTTTGAGCTTATAGAGGCGCCCGAAGGAGCGGTTTTGGACGAGAACAACATACTGATGTTTACGCCGAACGATTCGGATTCGTATACGATAAAGGCGAGCGTGAACGACGCGTATCATACCGATCCCATAACCAAGACGGTGATAATCAACGCGGGAACTCTGCCGGATGTTAAGATAAACGGCGAGATAATAGCCTGCGACGTCTCTCCCGCGATCCGGGACGATCTGGTTTTCGTGCCGCTGAGAGCGATAGCCGAAAAGCTGGGGCTTGAGGTGAGCTGGGACGAAGGATCAGAGATCGCGAGCGCGGTAGGCGATTCGGTCTCGATCGACGTCCAAATAGGCGCTAATGCAGCCGAAGTAAACGGCGAGACCGTAGAGATGGACGGCGCGGCGTTTGAGAAAAACGGAAGGACTATGGTCCCGATAAGATTTATGTCGGAGAACATAGGCGCGTCGGTAGTCTGGAACGACGAGACCAAAACCGTCGAGGTTACGAAGTAGAAGTTATATAAGGTTATATATCGGAGGCAGAGGATAGAGCGGCGCGGCATACCGAGCCGCGCCCTGCGGACGGATCGACGCCGAGTTTTCCGGCTGACGATATGAACATGTTAATAAAACAAAAGCGATCGAGTTTATCGTCTAACTCGATCGCGTTTTCATGCGCGGAATGATTTTATCTTAATTGACTGAAGCCGCGCGCTTCAGATCCTGATACTCAGCCGCGTATCTCAGCGTTTTTCCAAAGTTCCATAACTTCGCCGTGAACTTCGTCGGCGAGTTCGGACGCGACGTCCAGCGCGCCGCCGATATATTTTAAGACCTCCGACCGTTCGCTTATATCTATGTGCGAAAGACAGCCGCAGATCGAAGCCGCGCCGCAGGCTTTCCGCTCTAACGCCGCGATCGTTTCGTAAAATTCAGAATTCGTCATGCTGTTACCTCCTAAAATTTTTGTTGAAATCCCAGAAGATATTTGATATAATAGATTTATCAGATATCTATCTGGTTTGTGTAGAACACTCAAGCTCTTTTTGCGGGAGGCCGAGTGTTCTATTTTTTTTCTAATTCGGCCTTGACCATTTCTATTCCCTTGACGATAACGTTGATCCTTGCGGTATTTAACTTTTCGGCGCACTCTTGGAGCATATCCGCTTCTTTTTGTGAAATACGCAGGTTAAGACTTATGTTCCTGGGATTGTTTGTGGGTCTGCCTGTTCTTGGGCTCATATTATCACCTCACTTATGCCCTCGCAAATATAATATAGCATACACGTGCAAAAGTCAAGAGAAAAATGAGAGAGTTTGAAGAAATTTGTAGTTTGGAGTTCGCTATTAATTTGCGTTTTGATTCCGGGAGAAAAATGGAGTATTATATGAGCGGATAAAAATAAATCGTAGGTTGACGGAAAGATTTTAGTTAAAGCTGTAACCGTCCTTGGGCGGGGCGGTTACAGTTATTTTATGAACGTTGTTGTTGAAAAGATATAGAAAATACTGATTTCGGCGATGCGCTCCGCATAGATTTGGCGGCGTTAAACGAGCGAATTTCACCCCTTGCTCCCTAATCTCAAATCTCTAACTCCTACGTTCGCCGATCTTTACGCTTCCGCCCGTTTTATCTATCTCGTATACGTAACTGTCGTCCGAAACCTCTCCGAGTACGTTGACCGTAAGCGAATGTTTTCCCTCAGAGAGAGCGGAAACGTCCAGTTCGTATTTGTAGGGGATATCGTAGAGGGTCGCAAGCGAGACGCCGTCTAAGATATAGGACACGCTATTTATCTCCTCTTCGGGCAGGTAGACGTAGGAATAGAGCGGGAGCGAGTCCGAACTTACGCTCTGTCCGTCGGCTTTGACGAAAGTGAATTCCGGCTCGGCGGGATATTCGAGCAGATATTGCCCGTTTAGAAGCGCTTCGTCTATTATATCGATATAATTGGGCTTGTTATATATGTCGTAGCCGTTGTCCTCGCCGGGGGTCGTGTGGTTAAAATAGGTTATAAGCTTAATCTGCGGATACCTCATCGGGATATACCAGTACATGCTCCTAAGCCTCGGCTCGGCCCAGGCGCTGTAATCGCCGTCGTCGTAGGGCATATACGAGACCACGGCGCCCTCGCTCACCGCGACCGGCTTTTGGATATTATTCTCTTCCATGAATTTGATCAGCTCCCTGAGCGGGTTCTGGCCCCAGGCGAAGTCGCCCACGTAGAAATACAGCCCCGAACTGCGCTTGCTGTTCGGATCGCCCATAAAGTCGCGCTTTAAAAAGCTGGACACGCCTATCCAATCCACATATTCGTCGCCGGGATAGTAAAACTCCATAGGCCGGTTGAGCGCTCCGGCGTCGTTAGGCGACCACATGACCGCGATGTTTGGGTAATCGCTGTGTATTATATCCGCTACGAACCTGAACGCCTTTATATACGCCGCGGGCGAGTCGCCCAGAGAACTGACGTTCATTTCGGCGGCGAAACGCACTATCGTAGGCTTATCGTACTTTGAGATATTGTCGAGCGTCTTACGTATATACTCTTCGTTGTCGTAGACCTGAGTTACGTCGTTCGTGTTCCAGGGGATGCATAAAACGCAGTCGTAGCGGTCTATGTTATCGATAAGCGGTCTGGTCAGGTCGGTCTGCCTGTTGTCGAATTCCACATAATTTGAATAACAGCCGAAGCTATGCCCGAATATGGGCGGCTGGTCCGCGTAAGGCTTACCGTTGCCGTCGCTTACGATACCCGCTATGATCCCTGATTCAGGCTCGTTTTTGGCTCCGTAATATACCGCGTTCGAATTGTCGCCCTCGGTGTACAGATCGAATTCCTTGTTGCAGAGTAACTCTTCGCGCTCTGCGAGTATTTCATTCAGAGAATCTTCGTCGAGTCCCGGGAATCTGAACACGTTTAGGCTGATCGAATTTGCGGACGGATCGTAATTATAATTGAAGTTATAGTCGCTGTATCCGAACGTCTCGTTCACTTCGTCGGTCAGCGCGCCAAGCTCCTCGATCAAAACGTATGTCTTTTGCCCGGTGTAGTATGAATCGATCCTAACGCCGTTTATGTATACGGCCTCGTCGGTCGATATTATATCGCTTATCTTAGTTCCCGGCGCTGCGGAGCCTATAACGGGCGGTTCGGCGTTCTCTGGCATATAATCGGTCGTAGCGTCTACCCGCTTGTTTTCATCGTCCCTGTTTATTATAAATCCATACTCGCTCAGATCGTCTATCGATATCGCGGTCTTGCCGTCTATTTCTACCGCCCTGATCGGTACCCCGTCGAGCGTCGCGGCGACGTCGGTCGCGTCGATACGGCCTATTACCTCGCCGACCCGAGGTTCTTCGCTGCAGCCGGTGAAAGCCGCGAGTATGCATATGATATATATAAGTAATAATATTCTTTTCATGATTCCTCCAGTGTTTGCGCGTTCAAAATATCGAGAATAATCCAATTATAACACAGCTTAAGTTCTATGGCAAGCTCTGAAGAGGACCGCGAAAGCCCGGATAAGAGAAACGGGTATTTCGACGCTGAAAACCGATCGGAACGAAGAGGGAAATTTTATGTATAATTTTTGCGCCGCCGGTAAATAATCCATATATATTATATTTATATTATATATAAACAAGCGAGGAGGAGACGGCTGATGATCGCAAAGAGCGCCAGACAGGTCGTAATAATAAACGACGTTAAATCGGATTATATAGAGCAGGCGATATTCATACTTCGCGATGGGGATAATTCAAAATTGCCGCGCAAACCTGAGAAGGACATGGTAGTAGAGGCGGAGCGGATAATAAGGTCGTATATGAGTACGATACGCAGCTACAAACTGCGCGGAAAATGGCGGTATTTTAAAAACGTGGTCCTGTCCAAAAAATGCGTATTCGCCGCTTTGACGATCATCGCCGCCGCGGCGGTTTTGCTTTATATGGCGGTTCAAATTTAACAACTTAGGGAGGAAATAGGAGCGTACAAAGCTGACGAAGCCGTTTTTGCAGTTTATAAGGCGTGTGGGGGAAACGGCGAGGAGTTTTTATTTAACCGACGGTTTGCGCTCGAACGATAAATTTTTATTCTAAGATGTGAACCGAGAAATATTAATGGCAGATTGCAAGATTGTGATAGAAGAGATAAATAGTTTTTTGACTTTTAGGAAATATATTGACTTATCTATGATATTATGCTATTATTAATTTGCTACACAAACTTAATTATATAGATTGGTATATTTTTATCTTGAGTTATACCGTTTTATTTTTGTACCATATTTTTGAATTTAGCAAAATTGCAAATTCCACTTAGTATGGTACAGAAATTATTCCATTCTATTAAGTTTGTGTAGCAGCAATCGGAGTTTGCGTTTTGGTGCGTCGACTTCGGTTGGCGCATTTTTTGTTTGCAAATTAATGTAAAAGGAAGAGGTGAAAAATATTATATAACATAGCGCAAAAATGCATTCAAATTATTATTCAAAGGAGGAAACTCTATGTCTGTTAATCTTGATCTTAATGATTTAGTAATGATGCTTTTTCTGTTTTTATGTATCTGTATTGTGATATCGGCTATATCATTTGCTCTCTTTAAAATAATTAAGGGCGCTGATAATTCCAAACCATTGATCACAAATAGGGTAAAAATTATTGAAAAACGTCCAACGCATCCGGTCAGCTGGTATGTAGTTGAAACGCAGGACGGTAATCGAATACAGTTGAGATGTTTTGATAAGGATAAAATATACATTTCTGCCGGCGACTCGGGTATGATGTCGTACAGGGGAAAAACAATCGTAGATTTTAAACGCGATAATAACTAAGGAAGGGTCGTTTATGAAAAAATACAGTTTTATTTTAATTATGCTCATATCTGCATTGAGCCTATTGCTTACGTCTTGTAGTTCTGATCAAAATAATGAATATACATATGGAACATATGAAAACGACGATATATCTTCTGTTTATGAACTGGTTGGAACGCCCGAATATAGATATTCTCAACTTTATGCCGACGGTGTAAAAAAAGGCGTAGATTCAAATTTGGGAATATATGTTTGCGAAACCGCATCTGGCGGAATCGTGGCCTATGCCGAGGGCATGTATGTTTATTCTCCTGATAAGAACGATAAAAACGGCGTCGCTACCGCTTTGATTGTTCGATATAATGATTTGCATAACGATTAGACTTGAATATAGCCGTTATCTTTGTTTTAGATGCGGCTATATTTGTTTGCCTATGAAATCTGTCGTTTTTATCCTACTCCACACTATTGTTATATTACTGTTACATTTCAATGTGAAGCGGGTTACAAATCTATTAAAATTATTTTACAATATTTACAGAAAATGACAATAAATATAAAATCGTATGTATATAATAACCTCTGTAAAAAGTCACAAACGATAAAATTATGGAGGTGTTTTTATGTCCAATACGGATATGGCGCCCGTCGAGGCGCAAATGGTCGAGTTGAAGAAAGAAGAGCGGAGCGGAAAGAGAAAATTTGATACCGAACTGAACGCTTACGATTTATTGATAAGGGTTTTGGGGATATTTTTCTCAAGAGCGATGTTGATTAGCGGATACGCTCCGTTCGGGCTCGCGTTTTTATGTCAGGAGCGAAGATTTTCTCTAAAGAGCATCGTTACGGCGGTATGCGTTTCTATCGGATACGGACTTTTGATGGAGCCGGAGCTCGCGCTCAGATATATAACCGCGTGCGCGGTGTATGAAATATTTTTGTTTATTATAGATCGAAATTCCCCGCCGAACTGTTACATAACCGGAGCGGCGGCCGCCGGGATACTCGCCGTGTGCGGCGTTGGGACGACGATCCTTTTTGGGTTTACGGCGTATAAATTGATATTCGTATTCGCCGACGTCCTGCTTTTGCTGATAGGCATAATAGTTTTTGATAAAAGCCGCAAGGCGTTGTTTGAAAGGAGGATACTTCTCAGAAAGCTGGAGCTTGAGGAAAAGATCAGCCTGTGCGTCATGGCGGGGGTTATCCTGTTGAGCCTTAAGGACGTCGGCCTGTTCGGCGCGTTCAACTTTTCTCATGCGTTCGCGTGTCTGTGCATAATGTTCGCGTCGGTTTGCGGCGGTTTGACCGCCGGAACGGTATCAGGGATATGCGCGGGCGCGGCGCTCGGTATAGGCGGCGACTTTATGAGCATGACGGCCGTGTACGGCGTTTGCGGTCTGGCGGCGGGACTTTCGGCGGCGCTTGGGATAAGCCGCAGGTTTGAAAGACTTATCGGCGAAAATAAGACGGACGAAGCCGGAGGGGAGAGCCGTTATATCAAGTTCGAGGAGGATACGGACGGCGAAGACGAGGAGGAAGAGAGAAAAAAGATCAGAGCTAAGTACCCGGCGGCGATTTTTATGGTTATAGCCGGAGTTATTGCGATACTCTATATGGGAACCTACAGCGAGGAGATATTAAACTTTTACGAGTTGCTGTCGGCCGCGGTCGTAGGCGCGTTCCTTCCGAGTATCGCGTACAGGATCGGGTTTAAGACGCTCGGCGCGGAGGAGGAAGAAAAGGAAGATCCGGACAGGTTCAAGGCGTACGTATCGGACAAGCTCTCGAATGTCGCGGATTCGTTCGATAAGCTGTCTGAAACGTTTAACAAGATCTCGGATAAGCAGAGTTCGGTGGATATGTCGGACGTCTCGGCCCTCTTCGATACGGCGGCGGACAGGGTCTGCGTTAAATGTCAGAAGGTGGACAGATGCTGGCGGAAGGAGTTTAACACAACGTACAATACGATGTTTAAATTACTTGAGATAATGGAGCGCAAAGGTTACGTTACCGCCGCGGACGTACCGTCCTATTTCGGCGAGAACTGCGCGAAGCTCGGCCCGCTGCTGACTGAGATAAACAGGCTGTTCGAGGTGTATAAGATAAACAGAACATGGAAGAGGCGGCTTGCGGAGAACAGGGAGCTGACCGGAGAGCAGTTTTCCGGGATAGCGGAAATTATCCGAAACGTGTCGAAAGAGATATGCGAGGATATGTTTTTCGACGTATCGGCGGCTTTGGAGATCAAAAAGGGTCTTAGGGAACGCGGCGTGGACGTTAAAAAGGTAGACGTCGTTAAAAACAGGAACGAGAGGTATATAGTCGAGCTTAGCGTAAAAAACGAGGAAAACGCCGAGGTGGGCGCCGCAATGATCCGTCCGGTTTTAAGAAAGGTCTTAGATATAAATTTCGCTCTGCCGGTAGTCAGGCATGATGAAAAGACGGGAGTTACAGCGCTTAAATTCAGTCAGATAGAAGCGTTTTCGACCTCGGTCGGCGTGGCCTGCGCGTCAAAGCAGAAGGAGTGCGGCGATAAATATCTGACCAATTATCTGAGCGGAGGCAAGATCGTGGTGACGCTCAGCGACGGGATGGGCAGCGGACACGCCGCGGCAAAGGAGAGCGCGGCCAGCGTAACTCTGCTCAGCGATTTCTTGGAGGCCGGGTTCGATAAGACGATAGCGGTCAAGCTCGTCAATTCAATAATGGTGATGAAGTCCGCGAGCGACGCGTTCGCGACGGTAGATATGTGCGTTATAGATCTATATACGGGCGAAGTGGAATTTATCAAAAACGGAGCGGAGCCGAGCTATATAAAACACGCCGATCATACCGAGGTAGTAAGAGCGGCGAGCCTTCCGGTCGGGATCGTATCCGCGGTCGATATCCAGACGTTTGCGAGAACGCTCAAGAATAATTCGGTAGTCGTAATGATGACCGACGGGGTGTCGCTTAAAAACGGCGATGATTCATGGCTTAAAGAGATAATAGACGCGTCCGATCACGAGACTCCGCCGAAAATACTGGCGGAGGATATAATAACCAAGAGCGTCGAGCTGAGCGGAGGTCAAAGCGACGATATGACCGTGATATGCATAAGGGTAAGCGATAAGAGAGGCGCGGGATATAGACATGGCGAAAAACGCGCCAAGAAGGCGGGATTCGACGATATAGAAGTTAGTCTTTCAAACAGCGCGTCGCAGCGAGATAAAAAAGATAACGGCAAGACCGCAGGGCAGGCTCCCGCATGATTGTGAAGTTGTTTTACCCGAGTATGTAAAATGGGCGCGTTTTGAAGAGAATAGGCGGCGCGTATAGGCGGAAAAAACGCTTTTACGCCGCCTTTTTTATTGCGCTACTATAAATTTTACATACAAATGCGTACAAAAAAGAACGCCAAATGATTGACGTTCTGTAATGTTTATTTAATTTGACATATTTCGGGAGCCGTTGTATAATAATTCCGTCGGATTTATCCGGCAAGGCAAGCCTTAAACAGTTTATACTGGGCGGTTATGCCATCATCTCCAAATGAAAGGAGGTGTGGCTTATGGAATATGTTTATATTATGATGTTTATCATAACATTGATAGTATTAATTATAACCATAAAAAGATAACCCCAGTTCAGCCATGTTAGGGTTATCTTAATACCTATACTGGTATAACCGTTTAAAGGCTTGCCTTTTCTATATTTATTATACCTCAGCTTTTATTAAATGTCAACCGTTTTTTAATTCTTTCAAATATTCGTCCGCCTTAACCGCATTCTTGGTCACGCTGTTGTTCTTCCACCAGCTCCACACAGCCGCGCCAATCGTGAACAGTATGCTCACAAGCTGATAGATATTTTCCTCAGCTATCGGCAATTGTTCCTTGCCGAATATGGCCAAGAGCTGGTTTAAAAGAGCCAAAACTAATACTATCGTTCTCGCTATCGTATCCGCTTTCATTAAGTATCGCCCCCTTCCTTTTCATGTTCAAGCCGCTTTATACGCTCGTCGTGACTGTCGAGCGTTCCCGCGTGTTCCCAAAGCTTTTTATTGATCTCATCGATCTTCGAGCTGTGAGCGTTAAGTCTTTTCTCGTGGGTATGTATGCTTTGTATAAGGCTTTCTATAGTAGCGTTGAGCTTCACTATGTTGACGTTTAGATCGTTGATAGGTTTAAAACATCTCCACGCCACCGCGATAAGCCCGCCCAAAGTTCCCAGTCCCACTATAAGCATTCCTAAAAATTCATTTGAGTTCATTTGATTGTCTCGCTTCCGTTATAATTTCATTTAAAACGTTTGGTTCCAGTTGTTGGAGCTTCCGTCCATATTTATCTGCACTACCGCAGAGGCCGTAGGAGGCGTTTTTACCATGTTATTGTAAACGAAGACTTTACCCGACGCGGTGCTGTTTACCTTCACCGGCTCTAACGGGAAATCTATTACGTTATTCGTTATCATAATATTGCTTAACGCGTTGTTAACGCTTATCGCGCTGTTTCCCGTATTTGAGTAAGTTTCCTTAAAGAAGTTGCCGTCTATTATTACG
>CAJFTO010000046.1 GCA_904419955.1 Candidatus Roslinia caecavium
CCCGGACATAACTATTCCGGCGGCGATACCGGAGCCGTAGGCTACGGGCTCAAAGAGCAGGATATAACCGTATACGTCGGCAATAAGCTAAAGGCTCTATTGATCCAAAACGGCATAGACGTTAAGATGAGCAGAAACACCATATACGACGTTATAGGTAACGGGAGTCTGAACTCAAGCCTGTCCACCAGAGCGTCAAGCGCCAACAGTTGGGGCGCGGATCTGTTCATATCGATCCACTGTAACGCGGCCAATTCAAAGGCTTACGGTACTGAGACATACGCGTACAGATCCGGCACGAACGCCTACAGATTTGCCGAGTGCGTGCAGAAACATCTTATAGCCGAGACCGGCAGAACTAACAGAGGCGTAAAGACGGCAAACTTCGCTGTGATCACAAGAACGAATATGCCGGCCATTTTGGTTGAAACGGCTTTCATAGACAACTACGGCGACAATCAATACTTAGCCTCCGAAGCGGGGCAAAACGCTTTGGCTTTGGGAATTGCAAAAGGCGTATGCGAATACTTAGGTATAGAATTAAATAACACAGAAAGCGAGGATAATTTAATGAGTAAAGAATATGATGAGCTGAACGGTCGCATAACCGACATACAGAACGAAAACAACAGGCAGAACGAAGTCATCAACGCGATAGGCAAAGATATACAGTATCTTGGCGGCGTAGTTGATACAGCCGTTTATAACTACATAGATGAGAATATGCCGGACTGGGCGAAGCCGACGATCCAGAAGCTTGTAAACAAGGGCTACCTCAAAGGCGACGAAGAGGGCAGACTCGGCCTGACTACGGATCTACTGCGCGTGCTTGTGATAAACGACCGCGCGGGGATCTACGGGGAGTAAACAACGCTCCATGCGAGCAGTATATAAAGGTCAGGGCGGGGCTTCGGCTCCGCCCTTTTAGCTACTCTTGTACACGATTTTTACACGATTTTTGAAAAATCATTAAAATCAGGCTGGAGAAAATAAATAATACAATGCGTTAAAATAACGTATTTACGGGCTTTTTGAAACCAGAGTAATTAATCAAAATCGTTTGTAATCTCTTTGGTTATCCCCCCTACGGATCACCAAAACGCTCAGAATCGCCGTAAATAGGCGGTTCTTTTTTTGTACGCGATTTTTACACGATTTTATCTAAGATTTCTATGGCTATTTTCTCTTTAGAAATTTTATAAATGCGAATATATCTTTCGTTGACTGTTTCAAAAACATTGCGTTTCTATATAGCGTATGATATAATATGCTTATAAAGATTTAACGAGCGAAATAGAGGAGTAGAATATGCAGTACAATATTAACATAATTGACGATTTATATAGAATGCTCGATCAATATGTAGACGGAGTAGCGTGGGATGAGTTTTATACGGAAAGAAAATTTAAGGCTCCATTCGTCCTGCAAAATGAGCTTCCGGATGAAATTTTAGTAGAAATATTAGACAATCACAAATTCAAGAACGCGCTGGACCTCGGCTGCGGCGAGGGCAGAAATGCGGCGTATATGGCGAAGCGCGTGGAAACGGTCAGCGCTGTGGATATGTCTGCTAAGGCTGTTGAAGCAGCTAAGAAGTTTGCGGCTGAAAACGATGCGAATATAGATTTTAAATGCGAAAATATGTTTGATATTCAGTTTGATAAGAAGTTTGACTTTATTTATGACAGCGGAACTTTTCATCATTTGGCGCCGCATAGACGGTTGTCGTATCTTGAACTGCTTAATAGATATTTAAACGACGGCGGTTATTTTGGACTGTGCTGTTTTGCAGAGGGTGAAAACTGCGCCGACGAGGTTGACGACTATGAGTTTTACAAGAAACGCAGACGGGTGTGGCTTTCAGCAGAGAAAGACTCTGCGAATTTTTCGGGAATATGTTTGATGTGATTGAGATCAGGAGATATAAGAATGGTATTCCAGGTACGATCCAGGGTTTGGAATTTATGTGGGTATGCTTATTTAGAAAGAAGGCGTGAAATCGAATAATCGTAGTCGACCGATATGATATAATAGATATCAGACTTCACGACGTTTGGCGAATACATTGTAATGTTTTATGTTCGCCGGAAGCGAATAAGCGGCTTTGAAAAAAGCGGCGAAATTATGCAAAAATAGATTGGAGGAGTTTGTTATGATCAAAAAAGCGTGTGAAATGATAGAGGCCTTTCTTGCAGGGAATTACGACCCGCTAAGATTCTCGTATAATCTGCCCGATCTTCTTTGCGACGAGTACGAGACTATGAGAGCAGAGAACGAAGAGGCGACCGCTATATTCGACGAAAACTTCCCGGAGATCTGCGATATATACGAACGCGGAGACGATCCGGGACCGCTTATGAGGCTGGTCGCCGCAGAGTACGAGAAAGTTAAAAAGGCGCTCTGAGCGCTTGATAAAGGGATACGTTGCTGCCGCATTTCTTGCGCTGTTCGCCTATTAAATAGGCGCGCGTATTGGCTTTAGAATTTGGATCTTTATCGATTTGTAATTAGGATTGATAGTTCCGTTTTGTCGATGAAATTGTCGCCGCAACCGATCGAGCGCGTGGATTATATCTTGTTGGGGCGAGAGGCGCTTATTGTATAAAAGGAATTTTTGGCAAACAGATATATTTTTATAACGGCGGCATATTTTGTAGAATTTTAATGAAATTAATATTATTGTCAAATTAGTACTTACATTATATTTATCCATAGTGTATAATAATGCTTTAAAATAAAATGATAAATTAATTTACTTTGGTTCAATTAGAAACGCACATCTGCTTCGTAGATGCTAACGAACAACACATATGCGCTGTTTTGTTGTAAAAAAATTAAAGGAGAGCAGATATGCCAAAAACTAAATTTCAAAACGTTATTTTCACACTGATGATGGCTCTTGTAATGGTATACGCGATGATATGCTATAACATAAGCCTAAACAAGGGCGGAATGAGCGGCGAGGTAATTTTACTTGCGTTTCACGAGTTGATTATTATGTGGCCTCTCGCGTTTGTCCTTGAGATGTTTGTCGTCGAAAGACTGGCGCGCAAGCTCGCGTTCAGACTAGTTACTCCCGGACAGGATCGCCCGATCTTCATAACGCTCGCAATATCTTCTATGATAGTATGTCTCATGTGTCCTACAATGAGCCTTGCGGCGACTATTTTATTTAAGGAGCCCGGAGCGAATATAATACCGATCTGGCTCGAGACGACCGCGTTTAACTTCCCTATGGCGTTCTTTTGGCAGATATTTTTTGCCGGTCCGCTTGTGAGAACGGTATTTAGGGTTATTTTTAAAGAGCGGTAGTCGTATTGACTTAAATTGATTGCATAAGTTAAGCGTATTCTGAAAAGATCGGAATACGCTTTTTTTAATCACTCTGAATTTAGCGTTGTATCAAATTGAGCGCCGATTTACCTGGTATTAGTTTTAAGGCTCGCAAACCTTGCACGCCTCGCGACCTTGATTAAGCGCTTGTTGTAGAGTTATGCTATGACCTTTACCTTTTAACGTGCGGCAGTCTTGTCTGTGGTATTTCGTTCCCGTTTCGCCTACCCATACTATTCGTTCGCCGGCCTGATTTCCGGAAGAGGTTCCGCTCTGCGCTCCGCTTGCAGCGCCGGACGCCGCTGAATTTGTCTCGGGTACGGCGGTCGGTTCCGGAATGTAAACAGGCGTCGGAGCCGGGGTCGGAGCTGAAGTGGGCGCTAACGTAGGCGTTAGCGTAGGCGCGGGGGATTCGCTTGCGGCCGCAACTGATTCGTCCTCGTCAGGACTTTTTAAATTTAGGTATATGATATTGTTACCCTTGTATTGTATCGATATGTAATAACCCGCAGCGTTTTTGCCCCAAAAAGAATCTTCGTTTTTTGTGTAATCAATATTAAATCCGTCGCTTATACATTCGTATACATAAGAATCATAGTCGGCTTTTGTGGTTTCGCCTATATAAATAGCGTATGAATCGTCGTATTCGAAATCAACCTTTCCAACTGTTGATTTGGGTTTTGAAGTAAGTTGATTTATTAAAACAGTGTCAGGCCATTTGATATCGCTCATTTTTATCGGCGCGTCGAGAGCGATATGCTGTTCCTCATCGCTTTCGTTATAAAGTAAGCTGAGCTTATAGCCTTCATTATTATAAGCCTCATATGAAGAAGTAGAGTCGCTTGCGTCAACAATAAACCCTTTGTCTTTACATTTCTCGACATAATCATAGTAGTCATTTTGAGACGTCTTGGCGATATAAACGCTTAATCCTTCGCTTGAATTGGAGATTATTCGGCCCTTGTTTGACTCAGGCTCAGGCAAGCGCTCCGCTAAAGCCATGTTGTCCCATTCGATAGTTTCTGTTTCCAACGCGCTTGTGTCGTATAGACTAAAATATGGAATTATTAATATAAATCCAAGAATGGCCGCTAACGTTCTAACTCCGATTTTGGGTTCTTTAATTATTTGCCTTCCCATCAGCCAAGAGCCTATAAAAAGGCATACTTGAATCAGCGCGATTATGCCTGCAAGAATTTGTCCGTTATCAAAAGCTAATGCGCAAAATAACAGACATATCGCGGCGAAAATGATCAAAACCTTACTAAATTTGCTCTTTTTAAAAGAAACGACTTTTTCCGCGTCTTGAGAGCTTTTACTCTTTTCATTTTCCATAATTCCCTCTCCTTTTTTGTATTATAGTTGTATTATATAATTAAATTGAATTTTTTCAATATATTTTTAGTATTTTACAAATAAATCATATAAAAAGTTTAAATATCATGAAGACTAAATTTAATGCCTGTTAATTATCATTACGCTTTCTTGGCTTATTTCTATTGACAGCATAATATTTTTATGATAGCATATACATAGAAGAACTATGTATATAGAATATCTATATAAAAGGCGTACGTAATAAGCGCTGTATTCGCAGTATGTAACCGGGAGTATGCTGACGGAAGTAGACGTCGTTCTAAATGTTGGCGTAAGATTACTTAAAGCAACAAATTTAGGCGCTTGGAATAAAATCAAAAAGGAGGCGGCGATATGATCGATAAGGAGCTTATAAAAGGAAGCACGTCAATATTGATCCTTTCCATGCTGGAGAAGGAGGATATGTATGGTTATCAGATAACGCGCGAGCTTAAAAAGCTCAGCGGAAACGTATTCGAGCTTAAAGAAGGAACCTTATATCCAATGTTGCACGGACTTGAGAACGAGAATGCGGTGGAAGCGTATTGGATGACTGCTGAAAACGGCAAACGAAGAAAGTATTACAGGATAACGGACGGCGGGAAAAAATTACTTAAAAAGAAGAAATCTGAGTGGAGAGTTTATTCAAAGGCGGTGGATTTGGTCATAGGAGGAGGCGCGTATTGTGTTTAGGAAGAACTTAAAAGAAAAAGGCGATTCATGTTCCGGTAAAGCCGCGCGGCTTGACGGCGCTAAGATCGAACCGGATTCGTATGAGAAAAATGGCGACGGTAATGAAGCCGCGCATCAGGGGGCGCCTCAAACGGCCGCGCGGGAGAGCGGAGCCGGGATGGAGGAGTTTTTGGATGAGATCTGTTCGCATATAAAATATACGGCGGTCCGCAGAGATATACGTTCGGAAATCAAGGGGCATATTTTAGAACTTAAGCAAGAGTATGAGGAACAGGGAGCAAGCCCGGACGAAGCCGAGGAAAAGGCTGTTTTGGCTATGGGCGACGGCGGCGAGATCGGCCGGCGTCTGAATAAGCTGCACAGGCCTCGAATGGATTGGACGTTGTTCGCGGTTGTAACGGTTTTGGCGTGCGTAGGAATCGTCAATATGTTTTTCTTGAGCGGACATGGCTACAACGTCAGTTTTATCAAATATGTTTTCTGCGCGGCGGCGGGCTTCGCGGTAATGCTTGGATTGAGTATGTTCAGCTATGAACGGCTTAAGAAAATAACGTATCCGTTGTATGCGTTCTCGTTGACAGCGTTGTTTGCGACGGCGTTGTTTGGAACAAAGTTTAATGGAGCGAGTATGTACGTCAGCATAGGCGGGCTTGCGATTTCGCCGGATTACGTTATAGTTTTTCTTGCAGTCGCTTTTGCCGGATTTTTTATGAAATACCGCGGCTGCGGAATAACGGGCGAACTGAAGCTGACGGCGCTGCTCGTTCTCGCGTTGATACCGGTTATGATAATGCCGTGCGCGAGGATAGCGGCGGTGTTGGCGGCGGCGTTTTGGATAGTTTTGATAGCGTCGGCGAGTATGGGGCATTTTGGAGAGAATAGGAGACGGCATATAGGCGTTGCGCTTACGATCGCTATTGCAGTTTCGATCGCGGCGGCGTTTTATATCTGTTTGAATCCGCGCCTCCTTGAGAGGATATACGCGTTTGTTTCTCGCGGGCAGAGCGATTTGGCCGGAGCAGGATATATTGAAGAAACGATCGGATTTTGGCTTTCCGGCGCCGAGTGGATCGGTAGGAGCGAGGTCTTATACAACGGGTACGGGATAGAACAGTCGCTGCCGTCGGCGGTTTCCGACTACGCGCTTGTGAATCTTGTAGTATCTTTCGGCTGGATCGCCGGAGCGATGTTTACGGCGCTCGCCGCCGCGTTGATCGTTCGCGGATTTGTATCCGCCGCTAAGATAAAAAACAGGTACGGTTTTTTACTTTCGACGTTCGCCTGCTCGGCGCTGGCCGTTCAATTTATAACTGGGATATTTGTGAATTTTGGACTTGTCCCGCAGACGTCGGTTAGCATACCTTTTATATCCTACGGCGGAACCGGATATATAGTTAACATGGCGCTTACCGGGCTCATACTCTCGGTCTGGCGCAGAAACAGGATAGTTTCAGAAGCGGAGGACGAGCAAAATTCTCATATGAGAGACGTAGGAATCGTGTATTTGCAGGATGGGAAGGTAATTTTTGATCTAAGCAGGCTGATCGGAAAGAAAAAATAGGAGCGGCGCTATCGCTCGGCCGAGAGTTAGCCGCATAAAAACAGGACGAGACAGATTCCGCAGAATGAGCGCGGCCGTTTCGTCCTGTTATTTTTATTATCAAAGAGGTATTTGTTGTAATATAGATAGAGCGGCGCAAAACGCCGATAAAATCCGACGCTTCGCTGAATTTGTAAGCCGCCGCCCCTATTTCCCATTCTTATATATATCCTGCCCGAACGGAACCAGCTCCGCTCTGATGAAATATCCCTGGTTGTGGTTGCAGACCGGGCACATCTGGGGCGCCGAGAGTCCGTTTACGACCGCGCCGCAGTTTAGACATACCCAGGATGTTTCGACGTTCGATACGAATAATTGGTTGTTTTCGAGCATATCGGCGTAGAGCTTGAATCTGTCGCTGTGCGTCTTTTCTATTTTCGCGATGCTGTCGAATTTAGCCGAGATCTCGAAGAAGCCCTCTTCCTTGGCGACGTCGGCGAAATTCCTGTATACGTCCTCGTATTCTTCGTTCTCGTTATGCTCGGCCGCGCGGAGTAGCTTCAGCACGTTGTCGAACACCTCGACCGGGTAGGAACCGTCTATCTCGACGTTGTTTCCCGACATTTCTTTGAGCAGATTCCAGAAGATCTCCGCGTGTTCCTTTTCCTGGTCGGCCGTAAATGTAAATATCGTTTCGACCACGTGCAGATTGTTCTTCTTCGCGGCCGCGGCGGAGATCGTGTATCTGTTCCTCGCCTGAGATTCGCCCGCGAACGCGCGCATCAGATTTTCTTTGGTCTTGCTGTCCTTAAAAGCTATTGTGTTTGCCATATAGTTACCTCCAAATGTAGATGTTAGGGATTAGTAATTAGGGAGTAGGAACGCCGGCTGTTTCTATAGACGTCAAACGGCTATAGAACGGAGGGGAAAAGCGTTTCGGCGCCGCCGTATACGAGGCTCGACGTTAGAAGAGACGGTATCCCTTATCTGTATCCTAATTATTTATTTTATTCTTTTTATTAGTATTGCCGGTATAATTAACTTTATTCAACGGGGCAACGTAGGAGTTAGGATGATAGGGGTTAGGGATTAGGAGGAAAACGGGAAGTCTCCGTCGATGGATGTAATAAAGCGGGCGCGGCGCTTTTTTGCGGGGAGAGACGCACGGATTTTAGAGCGAGAGAGATAACGACTCCTTTGTATCCTCGCGCATCGCGGCGCTGCGTAAATATGTCCTAAATCGGTATGTTAAAAGCGCTTGAATTTATGTAAAATTATGCTGAATATACTTGACAAAATATAATTTTACAGATATAATATCTAAGTTCATGTTTTTAGGAATAAGAGGCATAAGTTGAATGGATAATCTAAGTAAACAGGAACTCAAGAGTATCCTGCGCGGCTCAAAAACGGCGGTCGGACTTAAACAGGTAAGAAAAGCCGTAGCGAAAAACTGCGTTTTAGCGGTATTCGTAGGAGCCGACGCGGACGAATGGGCCGTAGAGCCGCTCGTCAACGAATGTAGGATATACGGCGTACCGGTTTCGGATATATTTAATATGAAGGAACTCGGCAGAGCCTGCGGCATAGACGTGTCGGCGGCGGCCGTAGCCGTTTTAAAGGACGAGTAGATTTTACAGCGGATCGACTTGACGCGGATTTAACGCGTTGGTGTCGGCTTAAGTAAAAAACATGAAACGGTTAAATCGGGTAAATACGCCTTTCGGCGCATTTATATATTTTTAAATTATTTACGGAGGTGAACATATTGCCAACATTTAACCAATTAGTAAGAAAAGGTAGATCTACGGTTGAGAAGAAATCAACCGCCCCCGCTCTTCAGGTAGGTATGAATACCATTAAGAAGAGACCTACGGATCAGTCGTCTCCTCAGAAGAGAGGCGTTTGCACGTCCGTTAGAACGATGACTCCTAAGAAGCCTAATTCGGCGCTTCGTAAGGTTGCCAGAGTTCGTCTCACAAACGGTATCGAGGTTTCGGCCTACATTCCGGGTATCGGTCATAACCTGCAGGAACACAGCGTCGTTATGATCCGCGGCGGAAGAGTTAAGGATCTCCCCGGCGTGCGTTACCACATAATTCGCGGTACGCTCGATACTTCGGGCGTCGATTCGCGCAGACAGGGCAGATCGAAGTACGGCGCAAAAGCGCCTAAGAAATAAGAAACATAACGTTTCTTAGCGGAGCGCCGAACCGCGTAATAAATCGGCTTTAGAATATTGGACAAACTAATTGAAAATGTGTGCATATATGTTAAAAATATACAGATGACCGCTATATGCACCGCAATGCCGGAGACGGTATTGAGTACCTTGATGGTGAATAAACCTGGTGAAGGAGGGGAAGAGAAGTGCCAAGAAGAGGTCATATTGCTCGTCGCGACGTTTTGCCCGATCCTATGTATAACAGCAAAACGGTTACGAGACTTATCAACAACATCATGCTTGATGGAAAAAAGGGCGTAGCCCAGAGAATAGTTTACGATGCGTTTGACATCATAAAAGAAAAAACAGGCAAGAACCCGGTCGAGGTTTTTGAGGAAGCTATGAATTGCGTAATGCCGGTACTTGAAGTTAAAGCCCGCCGCGTAGGTGGAGCGAACTATCAGGTCCCGATAGAAGTTAGACCCGACAGACGCGAGACCTTAGGTCTTAGATGGATAACCCAGTACGCGAGAAAGAGATCTGAGAGAACAATGGCTCAGAGACTTGCAAACGAGCTGATGGACGCTACTAACAGCGCCGGCGGCGCGTTCAAAAAGAAAGAAGATACGCATAAGATGGCGGAAGCTAACAAGGCGTTTGCTCACTTCCGCTGGTAATAGGCGCGGCTCGGCAATTTTGCCGGGTTCGGCGGTTTCGGTTTTCGCTTTTGAATAAGAGCGGCGGCCGAGGACGCCGGGAGGTGAATATTGGATTCTTTGAAAGGAGAAAATAATGGGTAGAGCGTTTTCTTTGGAAAAAACGAGAAATATAGGTATTATGGCTCATATCGATGCCGGTAAGACCACTACCACAGAGCGTATACTGTTCTACACAGGCCGCGTGCATAAGATAGGCGAGACCCACGAGGGCGCCGCTACGATGGACTGGATGGAGCAGGAGCAGGAGCGCGGTATCACGATCACGTCCGCGGCTACCACGGCTCAGTGGAAAGGTCACAGAATAAACATCATCGACACGCCGGGACACGTTGACTTCACGGTAGAGGTCGAGCGTTCGCTTCGCGTACTCGACGGAAGCGTAACGGTTCTGTGCGCTAAGGGCGGAGTCGAGCCTCAGTCCGAGACGGTTTGGAGACAGGCCGACAAGTACCATGTACCGAGAATGGTATATGTAAACAAGATGGATATAATGGGCGCGGATTTCTATAACGTCATTCAAATGATGAAAGACCGCCTCAAATGTAACGCTGTTCCGATCCAGCTCCCGATAGGAGCCGAGGACGAATTTAAGGGGCTTGTAGACCTCATCACGATGCAGGCTTACGTATACTACGACGAGCTTGGCCGCGACGAGAGAGTCGAGGAGATCCCCGAGGATATGATGGAACTGGCTCAGCAGTACAGAACGGAACTTCTCGAAGCCGTCGCTGAGACGGACGAAGAGCTTATGGATAAGTACCTTGAGGAGGGCGACCTCACAGTCGACGAGATCAAGAAGGCTATCCGTAAGGCTACGATAAACGTTGAGATGGTTCCCGTACTCTGCGGTTCTTCATACAGAAACAAGGGCGTTCAGAACATGCTCGACGCGGTTATCGACTTTATGCCGTCGCCGCTCGACGTTCCTCCGATCAAGGGTATAATCCCGAGAACGGATGAAGAGGACGTAAGACACGCGTCGGACGACGAGCCGTTCGCGGCTTTGGCGTTTAAGATCATGACCGACCCGTTCGTAGGTAAGCTCTGCTTCTTCAGAGTTTACTCGGGAACGTTAAACAGCGGTTCTCACGTATATAACTCGGTAAAGGATAATAAAGAGAGAGTAGGTCGTATACTTCAGATGCACGCTAACCACCGCGAGGATATAGAAACTGTATACTCGGGAGATATAGCGGCGGCCGTAGGTCTTAAGAACACTACGACGGGCGACACTCTCTGCGACGAGAAACACCCGATAATCCTTGAGTCTATGGAATTCCCGGAACCGGTTATCCGCGTTGCGATAGAGCCTAAGACCAAGGCCGGTCAGGAAAAGATGGGTATCGCGCTTGCGAAGCTGGCGGAAGAGGATCCGACGTTTAAGACGTATACGGACGACGAGACCGGCCAGACGATCATCGCGGGTATGGGCGAGCTTCATCTTGAGATTATCGTAGACAGACTTCTGCGCGAGTTTAAGGTAGAGGCTAACGTCGGTAATCCGCAGGTATCCTACCGCGAGACTATCAGAAAGCCCGTTACCGTTAACCACAAATACGCTCGTCAGTCGGGCGGTAAAGGTCAGTACGGTCACGTCGTTATGGAGATGACTCCGCTCGAACCGGGCGAAGGCTACATCTTTGAGAACAAGATCGTCGGCGGAGCTATTCCTAAGGAATATATCCCGGCCGTTGACGCAGGTATCCAGGGCGCTATGCAGACCGGCGTGCTCGCCGGCTATCCGGTAGTAGACGTTAAGTGCACGCTTATAGACGGTTCTTACCATGAAGTCGACTCGTCCGAGATGGCGTTTAAGATTGCCGCTTCGATGGCGTTCAAAGAAGGATGCAAGAAGGGCGATCCGGTCATCCTCGAGCCTATCATGAAGGTAGTCGTAAACGTGCCCGAGGAATACATGGGCGACGTTATGGGCGATCTTAACGCGCGCCGCGGTCAGATCCAGGGTATGGAAGCGAGAACCGGAGCGCAGGAGATAACGGCTAACGTTCCGCTTTCGGAGATGTTCGGTTACGCTACAGAGCTGCGTTCGAGAACTCAGGGACGCGGTCAGTATTCGATGGAGCCGAGCCACTTCGAGGAGCTGCCTAAGAGCATTGCTGAGAAGATCATAAAAGAAAGAGCAAAAACTGAGGAGTAATTTAAAAAATTTTACAAAAAATACTTGCAATATTGGTAAATTAATTGTAAAATTAGACGTGTGATTCTATTCGCTAAGGTTGCGACCGAGCGGATAAATTGAAATAAACTTAAAAATTATTAAACACTTAATATTAAGGAGGTCATTGTAAAATGGCAAAGGAAAAATTCGAAAGAACCAAACCCCATGTTAACATTGGTACAATAGGCCACGTTGACCATGGTAAAACAACTCTTACCGCGGCTATAACCAAGGTTTTGGCTATGGAAGGTAAGGCAAAATACGAAGCTTACGACCAGATCGATAAGGCTCCTGAGGAAAGAGAAAGAGGTATTACCATCTCTACGGCTCACGTTGAGTATGAGACGGCAAACCGTCACTACGCTCACGTTGACTGCCCCGGACACGCCGACTACGTTAAGAACATGATCACCGGCGCGGCTCAGATGGACGGCGCTATCCTGGTTGTATCGGCTGCGGACGGTCCGATGCCTCAGACAAGAGAGCACATCCTGCTTTCGCGTCAGGTTGGCGTACCTTACATCATAGTATTCATGAACAAGGTAGACCAGGTTGACGACGAAGAACTTCTCGAACTGGTTGAGATGGAGATCAGAGAACTCCTCACAGAGTATGAGTTCCCGGGCGACGAGATCCCGATCATCAAGGGTAGCGCTCTTAAGGTTATCGAGAGCACGTCTACAGATCCCAACGCTCCCGAGTATGCTTGCATCCACGAGCTTATGGACGCTGTTGACAGCTATATCCCGACTCCTGAGAGAAAGAGCGACCTTCCGTTCCTTATGCCTATCGAGGATATATTCTCGATCACAGGTCGTGGTACGGTTGCTACAGGCCGTGTTGAGAGAGGTCAGCTTAAGGTTTCCGACGAAGTTGAGATCGTTGGTCTTGCAGACGAGACGCGTAAGGTTGTCGTTACAGGTATAGAGATGTTCAGAAAGCTTCTCGACTACGCTGAAGCGGGCGACAACATCGGAGCTCTTCTCCGCGGCGTTGCTCGTAACGAGATCCAGAGAGGTCAGGTATTGGCTAAACCCGGTACGATCACGCCTCACACAAAATTCAAGGGCGAGGTTTACGTTCTGACTAAGGACGAGGGCGGTCGTCACACGCCGTTCTTCTCGAACTACAGACCTCAGTTCTATTTCAGAACAACCGACGTTACAGGCGTTATCGAGCTTCCTGAAGGCACCGAGATGTGCATGCCCGGCGATAACGTAACAATGACTGTTGAGCTTACCACTACAATAGCTATCGAAGAAGGTCTTCGTTTCGCTATCCGTGAAGGCGGACGTACGGTTGGTTCGGGCGTTGTTTCCGAGATCATTGCGTAATTGCATTTTAATTGAATTTACCGCCCCGGTTCTGCCGGGGCTTTTTGTTTACATAAAATTCCGCGCGCGATACTTAAACCAAAATGAAAAATATTTTGATAAGTCTTAGTAATATGCGATCTTTTAGAGTATAAAACCTTTAAGTTTATTGTTATATTTACAATAATTGTTTTGAATACGTTTATTTTGGTGAAATTTTAGATGATTTATATAAAAATAAGTCGAATATTAATATTATTTTCTATTCGTACATTCTTATATTTTAGACTAAAATATTGAAAATTATATGTAATTATACTATAATAAACATGTGTTTAATGTTTTACAGTTAGCGATTAATTATATTTCAAGGAGGCGAGGCGGCCGGAACAGGATATAGATATTCAATTTGTTTTTATTACTTTGAATTTTATATGGGAGGAAAATCATAATATGAGAAAAATTATTGGTATAATACTTAGTATTTGTATGTTGATCGGCTGCTGCGCCGCTGCGCCGGCGTATGCGCAGGAGGACGTTTCGGCGAGTTTGACGATAGAGGTAACGGAAGACGGCGCGGTAATTACCGGCTGCGATAAAAATTATACGGGCGATATGATAATTCCCGATTCATATGATTCGACTCCGGTGGTCGGGATAGCCGCGAGGGCGTTTTCGGATTGTATTGGGATCGAAAACGTCGTTATACCGGATTCGGTGAAAAGTATCGGCGAATATGCGTTTTCGGGCTGCTCTGCAGTGAAAACAATCGATACGGGCGACGGCGTCTCGATCATAGGCGAGGGCGCTTTTGCATATTGCACAAGCCTGGAAAAGGCCGCGATATCCGATTATGTAGAGACCTTGGAATATTTTACGTTTGCGGAATGCACTTCTCTTGATCAGATCGTGATTGGCAAAGGCGTAAAGTCGGTGAGCGACGGAGCGTTTTACGGCGTCGAGGGGTTAAGGGCTGTGCTTTATCGCGGATCTTGGGATGCTTATCAGGAGATCGACACGGGGTCTTCGTACAATGAAGCGTTCAGATCAGCTACTATACATTATGAAATGAACGAAGACGAGTTGATAGAAGACGGCATATATACATACTTGATTGACAATAGAGGCGCGAGTATATTCATCTGCGATAGAGACGCGGCCGGAGCCATAGAAGTTCCCTCGACCTTGGGCGGATACGACGTTACGGGTACGGAGAGAGGAGCGTTTCGGGATTGTACGGGAATAACGAGAGTTACGCTGCCGGATACTATCGTGAGAATAGGCGTCGGCTCTTTTAACGGCTGTTCCTCGCTTGAGGAGATAAATATTCCAAAGAACGCGGTTTCTATAGCTACCGGAGTATTTAGAAACTGTAATTCGCTCCAAAATATAAATGTTTCTGAGGATAATCCGAGTTTTACGTCGGTTGACGGAGTAATGTTTAATAAAGATAAAACGACGTTGTATACATATCCCGCCGGCAGATTGGGTTCGTATACGATACCGGAAGGAGCGACGTATATAACGACCAACGCGTTTATTGACGCTAAGGGGCTCTCGGGCGTAATACTGCCGGATGGGATAGAGGAGATCGACAGCAACGCTTTTTACGGGTGTTCGAGTTTGGCGTACGTTTACATGCCGAATACGGTGGAATATATCAGTAATCGCGCTTTTAGCGACGTAAATCCGGTTATATACTATTCCGGTACGGAAGAAGAGTGGAGCGCCGTAATTGGCGCGGAAGACCTAACCGACATGACTATAAACTTCGGCGCCGCTCCGCCGTCCGAACTGCCGTTTTTATTCTCGAACGCAGCGTTTGGATACGGCGAATTCTGGAACACGTGCAGATTCACCGCGACGCTTAACAAAAACTACGCCTCCGACGCCGAGCCTATCGTGATTGTCGGCGTTTACGACGAGATGGGCGACCTTATGGACCTGTATACGCAGGAGGTATCCATTGACGAGGTGGGCGGCTCGGTCGAGATCAACTGCGAATTTAATGTCAACGGGTATTACTGCCGCGTATTCGTCTGGGATGCGGCTACGAACGCGCCGCTCGGATACGACGTTAAAGTGAACAAAATATAAAATCATACGCCGAACTAAATCGCGTATCGGCGTTTGGATTACTGCAGGCGGTCGGAGAAATCCCGGCCGCTTTTGATATATACAAAAAAAGAGACCGACTTGCGTATATGGGGTCGGTCTCCGTATATTTTCGTTTTATTATATTGTTTGAATATTGATTTATCCGTTACACAAGCCCGCTTAGCCCGCTTGTCTTAGTTGAAATCGCAGCCGTCGTATCTGCGGCAGTTTTCGATTACTGCGCTCGGGCGCTCGTCGGCTTTTATCGATCTGAAATACATTCCGCTAAGCGTCAGACCGTCAACGTTCCTTATATCCATGAACGCCGCGCGGCTCCAGGTAGGGTTATAGTTTTCGGATACCTCTGTATCCTTTTTGTCAGAGAATCGCATATCCTCGACGATAGGATACTCGCTCGGGATGTCGGAAAGCTTTACCCCGCCTATTGCGGTATAATGTATATCCTTAAGCGTAAGGTCTCTTATAGGATAGTCTTTATGAGCGTCCACGCGTATGCCGTTGAATTTCGGCTCGCCCATTATGTCGTCGCCGAAGCGGTATTGCGTCTCTTCCATCTCCTCGCCGTCGACCGCGATAACGTCTCTTATAGTAACTCGCTCGAGCGTTCCTATCTCGGGGACTTCGGTAAGCCCTATCGAGGAGCCGATAACGTCCAGCCTGTTGTTGAGTATGATAAATATCGGTCGTCTGACGTTATGCATGACCAAACCGGAGATAATTATATCCGATATGTTCCCGCCCTCCGTACATTCTATCTTTACGCCCTCGCGCATCACGTTTTCAAAGGTGCATGAGCTTATTACGACGTCCGAGATCGAACCGATCGACTTAAGTCCTATCCTGACCGCCGCGCAGATACTGCTGAAGCGGCAGTTTGAAACATGGATGTTCTTTACCGGATACTCTTTAGACGAGCTCTGGAGACAGAAATTATCGTCCGTGCCGGTTATCGAGCAGTTGGATACATATACGTTCCTGCAGCCGTCGAAGTCGAGCCCGTCGCCGTTGTAGCGCTTGTCGTTGTATATATCGAGCCCGTCGATCCAGATATCCTCAGAGTCTAAAAACGCGGTGGTCCAAGCCGCCGAATCGTACAGTTTAAGACCGCTCAGCTTGATATTTTTGCACCTTAAAAAGCGCAGCGCCATCGGACGGTATATGCTGCTGGGGTTGGGAAAAGCCTCCGCCGAACCGTTGATCTCGCCGTCGCCGACGATCCCGATATTTACGCAGTCCTCTGCGTAGATAAACGCTCTGTCAAGCTCCGGCTCGTTAACGTACCTGTTATAGTGAACGTTCTCGGCGTAGTCGGCTATATCGGGCGACGCCTTAAGGACCGCGCCGGCGCCTATGCTCAGGTATACGTTAGACTTTAAAAATATAGTTCCGGACAGATATGTTCCGGTATCCAAGACGACGTATCCGCCGCCGTGGGCGAAGCAATCGTCTATAGCCGCCTGTATCGCGGCGGTGTCGAGTTTTTTTCCGTCTCCCGCCGCGCCGTATTCGCGGGGGTCGTAGTGTTTTAAGCTCATCTCATTTCCTCCGTTCATAGGTTTTGTTCAAGTTTAGCATATCGCGGCTCGCATAACGCGCCATGAGAGAGCGTTGGAGCCTATTGTAAAAGTTTGTGCGCTTAGTGTAAAGACGCCGAGCGGTAAGCCTTGTCTCGGCGCAATTATTAGAATTTATACGATAAGTTTATTTTTAAAAAAGCGTTAACCTTATGCCGCGCTGTCGGGCGGACGCGCGGGTCACTTAATAAACCGTTTAACCCAAAGAAGCGGCGCGGCGCCCGTCTTTATATTCGGTTTAGTACGCTTCAAAAAGTTTTTTTGTTCAGTCTATCTTATCTACCGTGTAGTCGCCGCAGGTCTCGATCACGTTCTTCAGCATCTCGTCGTTTATATCGGCGTCTACGAATATCTCCGTAAATTCGCTTCTGAAGACGACGTCCGTTATCTCGTCTATATATTTGAGAGCAGCCTTGATCTGATTCTTATCTTCTTCGGTCTCTGCGCCCTTTATGTACGCTATTTTATAATCGATTCTCTCTATCTTAAATATTACCGGCCGCGTGCCGTCCGAGCAGCAGGCTATCATCACTTTCTCGTCGTTCATCCAGGTGCGCATGATCGACCCGCCTTGAAGACCCGTGTAGATATATCTCGAGATAGCGGCCCATGCTTCGGCGCAGTGGGTGAAGGCGCCGCCGTTTGACGCGGCGTCCGAGACGTGTTCGGTCTGTTTTAGAGTGTTGAAACCCATGTGCCAGAAATCGTCGGTCGCGCCGTAGCGTTCAAATATAAATTCGTCGCCCACGTTGTAACATGGACAGGCGCCCACGTTAGGCTCGGCGCAGTACTGCGCTTGAAGCTCCGGATAGAGCTTTTTGTCTATTACCGTTAATCTTACTTTGTGCTGCATAAATATACCTCCTCGTTTTTTATTATACTGAACCGAGCGCCGCAAAATTTTATTTGAAGCCTCCGGTCAAATTCATATTGCCGCCGAATCATCGGCGATTGACGGCGAGTCCGCGATTCTCGAGCCGGTTAAACTCGCGCCGGAATCTCCGACGCTTCCCGCGAATTTATATATCGCGCGCGTTATTGAGTTCGGGCGCCGTTCGGATCGTTAGGCGCGCCGCGAGTCCGTTTCGCGTCCGCTTTGGATCGGATCCCGATATCCGCGCGAGGCCGTGCGCACGAATCCGAAACTAACGGCGTTTGGCGCCGGCTAAGCAAGCCGCGGTTACCTTTCATTCACAAGTTTTCCGGTCAAGCTTTCGATATTCAGCGCTATCATTTGGACCCTGTCCGAATCCTTCGCCATCTCCGCGTTTACCTCTTCCGCGGTCGGGTAGTATTTAAGCGCCAGCTTGCGGAGTTTATCCATGACCGCGGCGCCGCTCTCAAGTTCGGCGCGTCCGAAAGCGATAACGCTGGTCACGTTCCACGCCCAGTCTCCGTCCTTCTTAAAGCCGGTATTCCAGACGGTGAAGCAAGCCTTGCCGCAGTTTTTTATCGCGTCTATCTTATGTCCCTCTTTAGATGAATGGAAATAAAGCTTGTTCTCGTCCTGGTCGTAGTAAAAGTTTATCGGAACTCCGTACGGATACCCGTCGTCGCCGACGAGAGATAACACGCCCCTCTTTTCGGCCTTGAGGATGTTTTTGCATTCATCCTCGGAGACCGCCTGCTTGAACCTTCTCATTTTTCTAAACATAATAATCTCCATTCCGCCGCCCTGCGTCGGCATAAATAGTAATAAAAGTTCTCTTATCCGCAGGGCAAGGAATGATAAGAGATTATTACGCCCATGCGCGTTTCCGAGCGCTATACGCGAGGAAAAATTCGCGCGGGCAATATGATCCTGCCGGAGGCTAACGTGAAAGGAACTTTCACGTTATATCTCCATTCCGCCGCCCTGCGTCGGCATAAATAGTAATGAA
>CAJFTO010000047.1 GCA_904419955.1 Candidatus Roslinia caecavium
GATTTCAGCCATTTACGGTGCATAGCAAAAGCTCCGAACTTACGGATTCGGGGCGCGTTGTATCGGGATATAAGGAAACTGAGGTTTGGATACTTGCCGTCTTGACGTCGGCTAAACAGTCGGAGATCGAACAGTGGAAACAAAACGGACACCCGATAAGCCATAAGATTATTCAGTACGGAGCTATAGCCAAGGCTAAGGCGACAGATTATTTGGTAGCAGCAAACGGAAGAAGGTTTTATGTTCAGGGTGTTAAGAATCAGGCGGACTTGAATATTTCAATGACATATTACGTCGAAGAAAGGTTTGATATAAAATGAGCGGTTTTGCAGAAGCGCTTGAGATGTTATGCAGAGACATTCCCCAAAAGATAAGAGAGCAGATGGCGCAAAGATGCGTCAGGGTGTCAAACGAGCTTAAAAACGCTGAAATCGAAATATTAAGCGCCGGAGGAAGCGGCGGACGGACATATCCGCTGCCCGGCGGAGGCTCGTATACAGCGTCGGCTCCCAGAGAGGTTCCGGCGGTTCGCACAGGCGCTTATAAGGGTTCGTGGACGCCGTCGAGCGAGACTTCGGGTAACGTGTTTACCTCGAGACTCGATACTAACCATACTGTAAACGGCTATATTTTAGGGGAATTGCTCGAGGGCGGCACAAGTAAAATGGCGCCCCGTCCTCATGTTGACAAGATATTAAAAAAAGCCGAACCCAAAGCGGTACGTATTTATGACGAACCATATTCTATATAGAGAATCGGAGACTTTCTTATGCTTGAGGAACTTATATTTAAACATTTACAGTCATTTAGAAACGATCTCGAACCGTATCTTGCAAGCTATGGCGATTATTTGGCCATATTTGCAGGGAAGGCTCCGGACGATATGGACGAGACGTGGAATGATGGTAAAAGTCAGTATGGCAGGATAGTTTTTTATCTCGATACCAATACGGATCCGGAACGCGAAGTATCGGGAAAGCTCGCGGTCGACGTCTTCTGCGAAGATGGAGCGCAGAACGTAGGCGAAATTGAGAGCGTCGTAAGACCGATAATCAACGGATATTTCTTCAGTTGCGGAGATATGACTATTGCGGCGCAGTGGCATGACTCGAGAAAGTTCGTAGAGCCTACGAATAAAGTTTGCGGAACGACGATCAGCTACGATCTGTACGCGTTCCCAAGTCAGACAACTTGCGATCCAGACCCGATAGCTTTGCTCAATCTCTATACTAAAGAGGCAATCCCAAATGCGAGGGTAATAGGATTAGAAGATACCGGCGAGATATTTAAACCAACCAATGATATTCCAGCCATATATTGGCGCGCTATGAGCGTGTCAAAGTGCGCTTGGATACTGGACACATTTTCTTGCAGCTGGCAGACGATGATTTGCAGGGCGCATATTATTGCCGAAGATAACAATGTTATGGCGAGTACGGCGAGGCGGCTTGATAACGCTTTGACGCTGCAAAAGTCGTTGCTGTTTGATAACGGAACGACATTAAGAGTCGATAGAAATAATCAGGTCAATTCAGGCGCCGACCCTATGAAGCAGGGACAACTGACCGTAGAGGCTACGTATGGGATATTAAATATTATAAAGTCGGGTAAGATTGAAAATATATATTATACAGACACGGATAGGAGAGGTTAAAATGGCTGAAGTTACTGAGGCTGAAAAAAATTTAAAGGCGGGCGACAAAACGAAAACCGATCAGGCCGTTAAAAAGAATGTAAGCGGCGCCAAACCGGTTGAAAGCGAGTATTACTTAGACGAACTTACGGGCGCGGCTGATCTGTTTAATACGCAAAAAATTGTTGTTAAAACGGCGCTTGAACAGACTGGCAAAACTCGGTTTATGCTTAGCGAAGCTCAGGATATTGTATTAAAGTTTAGGAAAAAGGAGGTCAAAAACTAATGGGTTCAAGTTATTATACTCAAGGCGAGACGAAAATAAGGCCTGGGGTTTATAAAAGAAGAAGCGCCGACGGCGGCTTTGCGGTGGTTTCGACTCGAAACGGAATAGGCGTGATAGCTCTTAAAGCCGATTGGGGTCCGCTTAACGAGGCGATAGCTTTCAGCGGGACAAACGCGGCCGACGAGATCGTATCAACATTTGGAAACGGCGGCGGTATCCCGTCCGCTTTGGCGTTTTTAAACGCAGGACTTAACACTATCTATATTTACCGCGTAGGAGAAGGCGGCGCTCCCGCGAGCGTAGAACTTCAGACGGGCGTGACGGTATCCGCTAAGTATCCCGGAACGCGAGAGCTTTCGTTAACGGTAAGAGATTCTCTGAGAAACAGCGGAAGCAAAGAATTATTGGTTATCGAAGGCGATACGGTAAGGCAAACCGTTACGTTTACGTCTCAGGCTTCGGAGATGAAGACCGCTTTAGACGAAGCGGGCAGCGAATACATAACCGTTACTGTATCGACGGACGGCGCGGTTGAAAACGTATCGCAAAAAGCTTTGACGGGCGGCGAGGATCCGGTAGTTGAAAACGAGAGCTATGCGGCCGCGTTTAACGATACTGAAACGACTGCATATAACGTTATCACAATAGATACGCACGAAAACGATGTAAAAGGTCTGCTGGCCAATTACGTAGAGAGGGCGGATTCCATAGGAAAGCATGTCATAGCCGTAATAGGCGATAACACCGGAGTTGCGTTTGATACGAGATGCGCGAACGCAAAAGCGTATAACAGAGAGAATATCGCCTATGTTGGAGGCGGATATACCAACTCTGACGGCGAACAGGTCGGGGCGGCGACCGGAGATACAAGGCCTATCGCCGCCGTCGCGGGGTATATCGCCGCTTGCGACTCTACGGGGAGCATTGTTCATCAATCAGTTAAAGGCGCTGTGAATATATATGAGAAGCTCAACGATTCACAATATAATCAGGCGATTCAAAGCGGGTTGATCATGTTTTCTAAGAGTTCGGACGGGATAGTTTGGATCGATTCGGGCGTTAACACGCTAACTTCGCCAAGTACGGATCAGGACGACGGTTGGAAAAAGATAAAGCGGGTGAAGATACGTTATGAATTGTACGACAGGCTTGACAGAACGCTCGAGCCGCTTTCGGGACAGGTAAACGGAACCAGCGACGGCTGCGGTATTATTACCCAGGCGGGGCAGAAGGTAATAGACGAAATGGTCAAAGAGCAGAAGCTGATTTCGGGAACGTTTTCGCTTAACAGTTCGACGCCCGACAGCGCTTGGTATGACGTATCAGTCGTCGATCCCGATACCCTTGAGAAGATATATCTACATTATCATTTTAGATATAGTCAAGATACGTCAGAAGAATAGGAGGATAGAAAATGCCACAAAACAATGAGATACTAAATGTTACTGAATTGATGTCGGGAAAGGATGGAAGATTATTTGTCACTGTGGGAGGTCAGACATATTTTCTTGCGGAGATAAATCAGTATTCGGTGACCATGGACGTCGCTACGACGGATTATCAGCCCGTAGGTTCGATAATGAATTACGGAATTGCCACCGGCGTTACGTTTAATCTTACATATACGGAAGCGGTAGTCAGAGACGACGTTACGCTTGCGCCTATGCTCGAAGCTATTAATAACGGTTATGTACCGACATATGATTTCCAAGGCGTTGTCACTCGAATGGACGGAACCGAAGAGAGGATTACATTTAACAACGCGGTTCCAAACGGTACGGTTGGTTTGCAATCGCTTACGCCGGGCGAAATCATTACCAGAGAACAGTCGTATAGGCTTAATTCGATTCCAAAACTCATTCAGTCCATGGCGTCGAATTATCTGCGCGCGTTTTAGGCTATTTTAAATATTTTTCGGGCGGCTTACGATAAGTAGGCCGCTTTTTTAATTATAAGGAGATAAGGAGCGTTTTTTATGTCAAAAGAAATAATCAACGATACTAATAAAACTATGGAGCTTACAGGAATAGCGACGGCTTCAAATCCAGTCGACGCCGAGAGCGACTTTGTTGACGGTCTTTTAGCGGCGGCGAACTATAAGGAAGATATTCGTCAAGAAATAGAGATCAAGAGGGAAGGGAAAGTATATTTTTCATTCTTTATTCGGCCTATCTCGGATACGGAACTGAATCTTGCCAGGAAAAAGGCGAGGAAAATGATGCCTAATCCAACGAATAGGAAACTTCCTATGATAGAAAAAGAGTTTGACAACACGATGTTCTATAACTGGATCATATATTTAGCCACTACAGATGAATATAGGGAAAAGGTATGGAATAACGCCGCCGTCAAGAAAACGTATAACATAATCGATCCGTCGGAAACGGTCGATATACTGCTTATGACCGGCGAGAAATCTGCTATAGTAGACGTTATTATGGAGCTTAGCGGAATGAACGATGAAAATGTTTTGCCTGTCGAGGACGCGGTAAAAAACTAATTGGGCATAGCCCTTTAATCACTACTCTATATTACCACTACATTTATAAGGGGAAATTCCCGCACCAAATCAGAGAACTTCCGCCGGGGGAGCAGGCCATGGTTAACGCTTTTATAAATCATGCGGTTGAAACCGGCGACGTCGATGTAAAAATAAAGAATTTCGCGTCTGATAAAGATAAGAAAACGCCTTTAGGCAATAGGGGGCGATGATCAATGGCAAATAAAGTAACGATTGAAGTAGAAGCCGTCTTTGTCGATAGAATAACGCAGGGCATGCAGGCGGCCGCTAAAGCGGCGCAACAGCTCGACAACGCTCTAAACTCTATAAACAAGGCCGGTAAGGGTTCTAAGTCTAACGCATTCTCGGGAATGGAAAAATCCGCAGAGAGCGCGAAAAAGAAGGTCGAGAGCGTTAAGAAAGCCGCCGAATCCGTCGGCAAGACTAAGGCGGACGTAAAGATAAACGCGCAGGATAAGGCTACAAAGGCTCTTCAAAAAGTTGAAAAACTTGCCAACACCGCCGGAAAAACAAAAGCTGATATAAAGATAAACGCGCAGGATAAAGCAAGCTCGAAGCTTGCCAAATTGTCTGCAACACTAAAAACGGCGACCGGAAAGGCGTATAGTTTAGTTGTTAGCGCAAAAGATAACGCAAGCGCGACGTTGTCTAAAATGTCTGCAACATTAAAAACGGCGACTGGCAAAGCTCACAATCTGCTTATTAGCGCCAAGGATAACGCAGGCCCCGCGCTCGTTAAAATAGTGAGCTCTTTAAGATCGGTAACAAGTAAAGCGTGGAAAGTAACGGTAAGCCTTGTCGATAAAGTCACATCGCCTATAAGAAATCTAAAAAACGCATTATTCAGTATGCAGACGCTTGTCGCCGGGGTCGCTACAGGCGTTGCGGCAAACGCCGCAATTATTGATCCGGTTCAGTACGCCGATACTATGGAAACGGCGTCGATCGGTTTTGAAACAATGCTCAAATCCAATTTAGCCTCGCAGAGAATGATGAACGAAATAAAATCGTTCGCTAAAACAACGCCGTTTGATACCACCGGGGTTGTTACGGCCGTTCAACAGATGATGAGAGCCGGTTGGACTGAAGATACCGTTATGCGGGATATCGAACGAATAGGCAACGCGGCCGCCGCGGCGGGGCAAGGAACCGCAGGAGTTCAAGGCATAGTAACTGCGCTGCAGCAAATGAAAATGTCAGGCAGGGTATACGCTCAGGATATGTTTCAGCTTACAAATCGAGGCGTCGAGGCGTGGCAATTTTTGGCCGACGGTTTAGGCAAGACTTTACCGGAAGTTCGTAAAATGGCCGAAGAAGGGGAAATAACGGCGGACGAAGCTATAAACCATATCTTAAACGGCATGACAAAGTACGACGGCATGATGGACAAGATGTCAAATCGTACCGTTGGAGGCATACTTTCAAATTTAAAAGATACTTTCGACATTTCTTTTATTGAGAAGTGGGGCAAAGGGTTGGCGGAAGGCGCAACCCAAGGTTTAGGCAAGTTTGCGGACTGGCTTGAAAAAATAGATCCGCTGCTCCAGAAGGCGGGAACAAGTTTACAGGACTTAGGAAAAGGCGTTAGTACATGGGCTTTTGATAAACTTGAAGCCGCAGGTAAGAAAATAATCGACGTTCTGCAAAGCCCGGAGTTTATCAACGCCGAGGGAGTTACCGGGAAGATAGGCGTTTTATGGGATAATTTGATAGTCGAACCGCTTAAATCAGCTTGGAATAAGGGTAAGGAATGGCTTTCGGGAAAGGCCGACGATATAGGGGCTTTTCTCGGCGAGGCGGCCTCCAATTTAGGTAAATTCATCGGAAACGGTATAACTACTCTGTTCGGCGGCGAAGACCTATCGGGCGCGGGAGAAAGCATAGGGCGAACTTTTTGGGAAGGATTTAAAAGTTCTTTCGACGGCGAAGGCGTAAAGACGGCCATAGGAAACGCTATAAAATCCGTATTTGGAAGCGCGTCCGACCTGCTTCCAGGCGGCAAAGCGCCTTCTCTTGCAAGTTATGCGGCCGGAGCCGCAATATTATACGGCGGTACTAAAATTCTTGGCGGCCTTGCCAATATAGTCAGTTTTGGAAAAGCTATTGAAGCGGGTAAAGTTATAAAGGCAGGAGCAAAAGGGTTAGGAAAATTCGGAAATTTTATAACAGGCGGGACAGCGGCCGGTTTAGGTACGGCCGGAAGCATTGCAACAGGAACCAGCGCGTTAGTTGCGGCGTACGGTTTGTACGATATAGGTACTGACGTCTACGACGCGTTTACAACCGATAACCCATATAGAAAAAAGGAAAAGACTGTAAGCGCCGTAAATAAAGGCGCATGGTTAGCCGGAGGAGCTGCAACGGGCGCGATGATAGGCTCGGTAGTTCCAATGGTAGGAACGGCGGCAGGGGCGTTGATCGGCGCAGGAGTGGGTTATTTGTCAGGAACTGTAGCAAATAGTTTCGCAACAAAAAATCTCCGAGAGCAAGCCGACGCTTACGACCAATCTAAATACGCTACGCAACAGATGAAAGACGCGATAGTCGACGCGGACATTTCTACTGAAGAACTCAACGAGACATTCAAAGAAGCGTGTAAGATAAATTTGCAAGACCATTTCGGAGATATAAGACTTTCAGCTTCAGAGGTAAGCGATATGGCGAAACAGATAGTTCAGGGCGCGAATGCGGATAGGCTTGAAAAGTTTTCGACAGCGGTCGCGGACGTCGATCAGAGTATGTCGAATCTTGCGTTATCGACAAATGAAATGGAAAAGCTGAACTTTAAGGCGAGCCTGGGAACCGTATTCGACGACGCGGGTAAAACGGAATTTTTAAACACCGTCGATCAGTATACGACGGATATTATGGATTCGGTAAGTAATCAGCATTATCAAGTCAAAGCCGCCGTCGATTTGCTTCTTGAACCGGAACAGTCGGCGAATATCATGACGGGCGTTAACGATTATTTTACTCAGGTTCAGAGCGAACTCAGCGGACTCACGGCCGACCTGAAAGCGCAGTATAGTTTGGCGCTCGAGGACGGCGTTATAGACGTCGATGAACAACAGATCATTAGTTCGCTTCAGGAACAGATAAACGGTATTACTGGAAAACTAAATAATGCAAAGACGGAAGCTAAATTTGAGGCGTTAAAAGTTAAATACAGCGGAGCGGCTCTTGATTCAAGTAGTTTTTCGGCGCTTCAAAGCGAATTGGCTACTATGGTAAAGGAAAAGGTTGGAGATTATGACGAAGCCCTCGAAATAGCGATAACATCTTTAAAACTGCAATTTCCGGAAGGCGGAGCGGAATATAACGCGCAATTAGAACAGCTCCTGCAAGGATATAAATTACAGATCGACGGTTTGAGAGTTCAGGTTATGAATTTTCAGTTAGAGTCCATAGCGGCGGCGTTTGGAAGCGAATTAGAAGGTATTTTGCCCGATTTAGAGGGGACTGTATCAGAAAAATTTGCACAGGTATTTAATAACGCCTTGGCGAATGGAGAGAGTCCGATCAAATGGAGTACGGACGACATTATCGATAAATTCGGTTTGTCAGAATTGCCGGCTGAAATACAGACGAATGTAGCGGGTCTATTGCAGAATGTCGCTCAGAGTTTGCCGCAAATGTTTTCGACATATTTTAACTCCGATGGAACTTTAAAGCCCGAATTTCGAGTTGAACCTGAATGTAAGATCGATGAGGGAACCGGAGAAGAAGTGGAAAAAGAAATACAAAACAAAGTAGAAAGAGATCCGGTAAGCGTTGATAAAAATGTTGAAATAAAGACAAAACCAGATTATACGACATCGGAAAACGAACCGCCGCCGGAACCATCTATCCCAGACATACCCACGCAGGAAAAAGACGTAAACGTCGAAATGAATACAAAGTATAATACGTCTGAGGCAGAGGCGCCCCCGGAGCCGTCTATTCCGGATATACCGCCGGTGGTGAAAGACGTTGAAATTAAAACTAATCCTATTATATCTATAGCGTCTACAGGTAAAGAATCGTTTGGTCAGCAAATGCTGAATCAGTTGTCTTCATTCGGAGGGTTCGGCGGCGGATCGGGCGATGGCGGAGGCGCGACTATCACTAAGTATGTGACTGTGAACATTGTGCCCACATACAGCGTAAGTACGGAAACGGCGCCGGAATTTCCGGCAATAACCGGTTCCACTACCGCTAACGTCTCCGTTGCGGCTACTTATACCGTTACGCCAGAACCGACTTTCGGACCGTATACCGGGAACGCAACGGCGAGCGTTGCAATATCGGCTACATATACCGAGGTTACAAGGCCTACGTTCGGCCCCTATTCGGCAAGCGCGACGGCGCATGTAACCATAACGGCAAGTTACAGCGTGACGAATCCAAATCCAAACGTCTCGCGGCTGGCTAATCTTAACGGATACGGCGGACACGCTAAAGGCGGTTTTGTAAAAGGACGGCAATTGTCATGGGTTGGCGAAGAAGGGCCCGAGGCTATTATACCGCTTATTCCTCAGAGAAGGGCAAGAGGCTTAGAGCTTTGGAGGAAGGCCGGAGAAGCGCTCGGAGTTATTGAAAACGCCGACGGCGGAATAGTTGGAGGAGAAGGAAGACCCGCCGCCGCAAGCCGAAACGAGGTTATAAGCTCTGAAACGCAAAGCTCTCAGGCAATTAATATTGAAAGAGTGGAGATAGTTGTTCAAGGCGGTTCCGGAGACGTTGCGGCTGATTTAGAATCGCAGAAAGAGCAGATCGCGAGGACTGTAGCCGCGATTTTAAAGAGAAGCGTCGCGGCTAATTTTGCAAATACGCCTAAAAGAGCGTAAAGGAGGTAGATATACAATATGAAAGTGAACATTTATATTGACGAACTCCGAAAGTTTGACGCTTCCGCCCGGTCAATGCACATACCGGTATTACCGGAAAAGATAAAGTTTTCATCGGGCGGCGCAAGATTCATACAATACGATATTATCGACAGAGGAGAAGTGTATATACCCTCGGGCGAAAATCTTCGAAGGTTTAAGTGGGAGAGCTTTTTTCCGGGAAGAAATAGATTGAAATCCGGGAACGTAGCGTATGCGGTCACGCAAAACTATCTGGAGCCTAAGGCGTATCAGACTATGCTGTCCGAGTGGAAAGCGTACCATACGCCTCTTAGACTGTTGATAACGGGAACTCCTATAAATCACCAGGTATATTTATACGATTATAATATTGATTACCAGGGCGGTATGGGAGACTACTATTATGATATCGAGTTTATAGATAGGAGACTTCTTGACGTGCAAGTTACAAAACCGTTGAAAACGGAGGAACAGTCTCAGGCGGTCTCGGCAAATAGTACGGATTATCAGACTTATACCGTTGTGAGCGGTGATAATCTTTGGAAGATCGCAAGAAAATTCTACGGCGGTTCCGGTTCTGACTGGGAAAAATATATAACGCCAACGTTGACGCTATCGAATCGGCGGCGAAGAAATACGGTCGGTCAAGCAGTAATAACGGCTGGTGGATATATCCCGGCACGGTATTGAAAATACCGGCGTGACAGGAGGAATTTTAGTGATAATAAACGAGAATACAAACTCTACATATGCGGTCTCAATAATTTCAAAGTCTACCGGGATAACGTATAATGTGACAAAAATCCTTCTTGATCTGACATTGGCTGAGAATGACGGACAGATATCGCAATGCGCGACGGTTAGTTTTATCAATCTGTTATATGAGAATACATATTTGTCGAGTTTGATAAACGTTATGGATAGAATTTTTATCTATGCCGACGACGGCGAGAAAAAGGAGAAGTCTTTCGCGGTTTTGTATGGGAAAGAAATTACAGGAGCGGATTGGAAAAAGAGATCACGCTTGTGTGTTACGACAATTTGATCTATTTCCAGCAGAGCGAGGATACCGACTATTTCACAGCAGGGCAGGACACCGACGATATTTGCGGCGCTCTTTGTTCAAAGTGGGGCGTCGAATTATCTTATAGTTACGAGACTATATCGCATCCTAAGCTGCCTGTAAGCGGTAAGTTGGCCGATATATTTACCTCTGATATTCTTGACGAGGTTAAGAAGAAAAAGGGGAAAAAGTATGTCATGCTAAGCGCTAAAGACATAGTAAAAATAGCTACGGTAGGACAGAACGCCGTTAAGTATCATGTGAGAGCAAAGGAAAATTCCGGAACTATTGAGGACGATATTACTATGGATAACGTCGTAACCCAAGTTATTATAACCGGAAAGGCCGACGATGAAGAGAGGACGCCGATCGAGGATACGTTAAAAGGGAATGTCGAGTGGTATGGAACAATTCAGCAAACCGTCAGTTCAAACGAAGATAAACCGGAAGAAGCGAGAAGCGAGGCCGAAGAGATATTAGAGGCCGGCAAGGAACCGGAAAGGATAATACATATTAACGGAGCCGTTAATAACCCATGGATAAGAAAGGGCGACGCTATTATATTAAACGCCGGGAATATCGTTGAAACTGAGTGTATTGTCAAATCTATCACTCACGACGGCTATAAAAAAACAATGGATATAGACGTAACTATATCCGATGGGAACCAAGATTCGACCGGCGGCGGAACAGGAGCGAACGGCGACTATTCGGCGGGAAAGAAATTATCGCTTTCAAACGTGCCGCTGTATATATCTTCCGACGCCTCAAGTCAGGCTTTGACCGTTTCGGGGACATATTATTTATACGACGGGATAGAGATACTCGGCAGATTTAGGATAACTAATACGTCTGAAAGAGTTGGCGCTAAACCTATTAACAGTAATGTCACCGGCTGGATAGATAAAGAATATGTTTAAGGAGGCTGTAATATGGACGAGTTTGCAGAGTTCAGCGAAGTAATCAACGATCATATTAAAGGCGTGTTTAACGCTTCAAATAAACCGTGCGTTGAATTTGGAATCATTACAGCTGACAACGGATTGAAAATAGACCGATTTCCTACAGCGATTCCCAAAGGCGATTATATGTTATCGAGTCATATTGCGGGAGATTCAATAGAAATTAGCGGCGGAACTCATTCGGGACATCTTTCCGGAAACGGCGAGCATAAACACGAAATTATTTTACCGGCGTTAAAAGCAGGAGATCGGGTTGTCGTATTGTGGTGCGGTAATGAACCGGTCGTTGTTGCGGTTATCATACGTAGTTAAAAGCGTTATTGAGGAGTGGTACGTATGCCAAATTTGTTCCCGGCGGGATATGAAAATGAAATTGTTGCGCTTGAAGATATCACGACGATTAATGAAAAAGTAGGTTATAAACAGGGAATAGCGTTCGAATATGATAAAGGCGGAATCGAACTCAATTCCAAAAATCAGATAAAAGACGCAACCGGCATCGAGTCATGGCGGCAGTGGTGTATTAACTGTATGAGTATAGAAAAAGGCTCTCTCAATTGTTACAGCGGCGATATAGGGATAGAGACGAGAGAGGCGTTTAACGCGGATTCAAGAGAACTGGCCGAGGCTCTTCTTACAAAGACGATTACAGAAGGTCTTATGGCTGATCCGTATGGAAGAACCTCTTATGTTGAGGATATAACTTTCGATTGGATAAATAGCGATAGCGTTGTCGTAGACGTTACGGTTGTGGGTATCGACGACGCTACTATAGATATAATAACCACGCTTGGAGAAAAGGTTTTATAAGTAATATTAGGGAAAAGGAGGCGTCGCATATGCCTGAATTTACGGTCCCGGATTTTTTAAAAGGACAAAGCCCTGAAGAGATCCACAAAGATATGATCGAACAAATACCCGGAGATATTGACGCAAGCGAAGGCGGGCACTGCTTTAATCTGACGTTCCCGACGGCTTATGAAGTGGCGATGATGTGCAATTATATTTTACCTCAAGTAATAAAAATGATCGTTCCAATGTTTTGCACGGATTATTATGATATGGCTAACGTTCATGGGCAAGAGCGCAATATAATACGCAAAGAAGCAAATTATGCCGAGGGGGAAATATACGTCGCCGCCAACGAAGGAACTCAAATACCAAAAGGAAGTAGGTTTTCGACCGCTTCAAAAGACGGAGAATCGTCCGTTGTATTTGTATCTGTAGACGATATGGTTACGTTTGAAGAATCCGGCGAGACAAAGATAATTAATATTAGAGCGGAATTGCCCGGCAAGAGCGGGAATGTTCCGGCGAATACGATTATATTGAAATTATCAAATATAAGCGGTATAACCTCGATTACAAATCCTAAACCGACAATAAACGGTACTGATGAAGAGTCCACAAGCGATCTTGTCGCGAGAATCGTTGAATACGATCAGACTCAAGGAGAATCGTATATTGGAAACGACGCCGATTATAAACGCTGGGCGGAGTCTGTGTCGGGCGTCGGCAAGGCTAACGTGATACCTGCGACTGACGACAGCGGCTTAGTTACTGTTGTTATAACCGACTTGAACGGCGACCCGGCGCCCTATTCGCTATGCGCGGACGTATATAACTATATAATGGATCCGACTCCGTTATCAGTCGACGGTTCCGAACCAAACGACCAGGTTACAGGCTACGATAGAAAACCGCCGTCTTGTAACGTACATCTTCTTGTTATACCGCCGCAAGTTATTGAAATTACCATATCGGCTAAGATCGTGTTTCGTGATAATACGTCGGCGGATATTGAGAGTCTAAAAGAAGAGTTTGTTACTCGCTTACAAGATTATATTAAATCGGATTCTGACAACGAGATTATATATACGCAAATTGGCAGCATGTTGTCTTCATGTGAAAATGTAAAGGATCATAAAAATCTACTTATTAATAACCAAACAGAAAATTTAAATATCGACAAAAACACGGTTCCGGTTATTAAATATGAGAATATAAATTTTACAGTATAAATACTCCGAGTTCATAAAGCGAGGGTTGATAAAAATATGGCAGTAACAACAGAACTGATAGAAAAAATAATACAGAGTCCGAAAGCCCGCGAAGCGCTCGATAACGTCGCGGACGTATACGGAAACGACTATGTCGCATTATGGATGTTTGAAGTAAGCGGAGAAAAAATAGATTGGCTGAATGAAATCATAGAGGAGCTTATTTTACAGCTATCGCCGGTAACTGCGACATGGGGGGCTCTATTTATATGAAATGGAGTATAATTTGCCGGTCAATCCGAGTTTACCAATCGAACAGAGAAGACAACTGATTTTATCAAAGAAGTTTGAACGTTCGAAGATGAACCCGGCAACGCTTAGCTATATCTTAGAGGGGATCTGTGGATTTTCAACAAGAATAGAGGAAAATACGGGGAAAAACAAATTTACCGTTTGGATCACGTCGAAGCCTTTTTTATGCGACGAGTCTCAAATAAGGAAGAGACTCGATTCGCTTAAATGCAGCCATATGATCTATGATATAAAATATGAGAATTCGACCTATTCAAATATTTATATTGGCGGCGTTTTACAAAAATACAAGGAAATAGAACTGACGGAGGTTTAAATATATGGAAAGATTTTATATGACGAATCGAGGGCTCGATTATGTCGCAAAAACCGCGTCCGGATATGTCTTGAAAATCACAAAGGGTAAATTCGGCGATGGGGTAAGCAACGGAACAATAACGGAATTGAGCGACCTTGTTAACCCGTTAGGCGAGCTTGCGATATCGAAAATAACGGCAAATAACGGGAGCGTTAAAATTGATACTCAATTTTCAAATATGGTCGACGGTTCTATATTGCCGCCATTTTATCTTAAAGAGTTAGGTTTGTTTGCAAAGCTCGTTAAAGACGGAGAGAATGATCCAAACTATCCCGAAACCCTTATAGCATATAGCTGCACATTGCCAAATGAGCAAGGCGAAAGGATCCCTGGGGTTTTAACGGAATATATTATTAGCTGGCCATGCAGCGTTACTAATTCAGAGAATGTAGAAGTAGTAATTAGCAGTATGGCTTATGTTAAACAGAAAGAGTACGATAGCTATATCAGTGAAAATGATAAAAATATTTCCGAGCTCAAATCCCGAACCAACGTAGAAGTCGTATACCGCGACGAGACGGGGTCGGGCGAGGCCAATACTTTGTGCTTTGTAATCGACGAAGATAAGCCGGATATCCCGGAAAGTCCGGAAGAGATAAACGCGGTCGCTTTCGATAACGTG
>CAJFTO010000048.1:0-9576 GCA_904419955.1 Candidatus Roslinia caecavium
TGTCTTCAGCAAGAACCTTAATTTCTTCTTGCCTCTATCTACTTCTCCTTCGTTTTTTGTAAGGGGCGAAATACGCCCCTATTCATAATTCATACTTACTAACTTTATTATTTACCCCAGGATACAAGTACCATCGCAACGTCCTTGGAATCTATCTTACCGTCGCGGTTTAAGTCGTACTTAGCGTAGCCTTTATTATAGGTTTCGCCTGTAACATTTAAATCCACTTCGCCGAAGTATGATACTACCGCCGACAGGTCGTAGATGTTTATTTCGTTATCCTTTACTATATCGCCCGCGAGGTAGGTTACCGTTGCCATAGAACTGTTGTTGCCCGTCTCGATCACCGTGTCGGCGTCCATAACGTTGTTCCAGAAGCTCAAGCTCTTATTATCGTTCATATTTACCGTGTAGCGAGCCGTTCTGTAACCTTCGCCCATGATCGCTACCGTATATGTGCGATCCTTGATGAGCTCTTCGGTGAACGTGTAGGTACAATTGGTTTGATCAAACTTAACTTTCTCATTGTTCTCGCCGCCAAAATCTATCCTGATCGGCTCGGCCAGCGTTCCGCCGCTGATCTCAGCCCACATCTGCTGGTAATCGGTCGGGTTGTCGCTTATCTCATTGTAAAATTTCACGGTTACATCGAGGTTAGCCGTCTCCGCATTGATGGTAAAAGGTGTCGGATCGCCGGTAAGCATACTGCTCTCAACTATATTCAGGCCGTCCTCGCTTCTCTGCTCTACAGCGTGATCCTCATTGCCCGGCTCAGCCGCCGCCTGTATCTTTCCGCTGCCGTAGCCGCCGATCGTCAATGTGCCAAGCTCGATCTTCTCGCCGGAGAGATCGTGCTGTTTATTTTCGCCGCCCTTTTGATAGATCAAGAAACGATTGTCGTCCTGGAAGTGGAACTGCCAGTCTGGATCTGCTACCTCAAAGCTCTCAAAAGCAAAGCTGTATCTATCCTCGCCGCCTTCTTCTATAGCGTCGCCCTCTATGTTTATTCTAAAGTCGACCGATACGAGGTTTATGATCGTAGCGGGATCTTCGGTGGCAACGCCTTGTTCATCAGTAGCCCGGCCTTGGAGGTATACTTTGAATTGGTTTGTACCTTCGACCTGCTCAAATACGACCTCTTTAGCAACTTGAGTCGGGTCTGTTATGTATTGGACTAAGTTACTAAGCATTGGTTCGCCCTCTGTCGCATTGGGATTGTAGGTCGTGTAGTAGCTGGTCATGGTGGGCGTAACCGTTTCCCCAACGTCGCCCTGATAAGCAGTGTATACGCAGTTCTCCGGAGACGGAGTCGGTATATCATGCCAGTAATTGGCGCTGATATCGAAATCCGCTGTCTGACCGGCTTTATCCAAAACTATGATACCAAATCCAAAGAAAGCGTTCTCGTTTATCTTAACATTCACGGATGGATTGTTTCCGCTCCAATCGGGTCTTATATAAGTCATCGCAGATATTTCATTATTGGTTATTGTAGCCGTTCCAACGCTCTCAAGCTTTGCGAAAGCGCCGTTAGTTTCGTCCGCAACGTTGCCCGATATAGTAACGTTGCTTACGCCGTCTACCGCATCTGTTGAAGCCGGATTTAAGCTTATCGCAGTCTCCAAGTTACTGAAAGTGTTGTTAGTTATCTGCAGGTTATTATACGTACCAGAAGACGACGTGACTATACCTTTATGTCTGGATCCCGCTTGACCTGATACATATGGCGTATTCGGCGCAAGCTCGCAATTTGTAATAGTTATGTTTGGATAATTGCCTGTGTTTATATCGATACAAATTGGATCGGGGTCGCCAAAAGGCATAACAACCGGTTCGGTAAACTTAAGTCCGTCCACCGTAACGTTATCGGACTGGATACGCACGCTGCCTTTTATCTCCACATCGTTTTCACCCTCTTCGCCCTTTAAGGTTATTGGTTTATTTATGTAGAGAACGTCTCCGAAAACTCCGGAAGAATCCGGCTCGCTAAGATCGTACGTTCCCGCCGCAAGGGTTATAGTATCGCCATCATTTGCAGCGTCTATAACGTCGGTTATAGTCGCGTATCTTACATACTCTTCTTCGTCTATCTTTGCGAGTATAGGATTACTATATGCGGTATACTCTTTTAGGTCGTCGCTTGTCAAAACAGTTTCATCCGCTAACTTATTACCATCGAAACTACCAATAAATGTATCTATCGCGTCGGCTGTATCGCCTTCCGCATAAACAATCGTTTCACAACTACCATAGATGTTATTTGTAACGTCAATAGGTTTCACAACGTCAGCGGTAGCGTTTTCATGAATAAATATAGTTGCCGACGGATTGTCTGTGCCGCTTGACGGCGCTATATTTTCAAATGTATTTCCAGCAATAGTAAACTGTTCAACTATTCCGAATTTTGACGCTACTTGGATACCGCGCTCATAATTAGAAATCGTATTATTTTGGATCGTAACAGTACGATTTGAATTTGCTGTCTCGATACCGTCTCCTACATGGATAGCGCCGCGGCAAAAACCGCCGCCGTCAAATGTATTATTATCTATTACTATACTTTTTGCGTCGTAAGCCCATACCATGTACTGCTTCGCATAACTTGTTAATCCGTCTGTATAAAAGCTACAATTTTGAACTGTGATACTTTTTATAGGACGCGCAACATTCATTGCAGCGTTACCGCCGCTTATAAAATCACAGCCGTCAACAACAAGATCTAACTGGCTATAATCAACGCCGCTGCTTCCAGTAAATATATTCGCCTTATAAAAATTGAAATTTTTATATGTGACCGTACCTGCAGCTGTCGGCAGCGGGTATTGGAATGTTACATAGTTCCCATCTTCCTCAAGACCTACAATAGTTACAGGCTTATAAACTACCGTATTTAATCCAGCGACCGATCTCAGACCGCCCTTTACATAAATCGTTCCGTTTTCATTTACAAGTTCAAGCGCTTTAGCGATGGTAGCTACGGGATACTCTTCTGTTCCATCATTATCATCATTGCCTACCGCTTGATCAACACGCGTTACCGCAGTGTCGTTGGTATAATTAGTATTAACATAAACTACGTCTGAACCTTCCGCAAATCCTGTTACGCTCATCGCGCAAAGTATCGCCGCACAGAAGAACGCGGCCGCCAATAGTTTTTTGATTTTCATTATTCCAACCCTCTTTCAGAATTATATATATTGCCCGTCCCGATCTTATGACCGAGACGTATAACCAAACACAATATTAAAAGCTCTCAATTTAAGCCGGCGGACGCGCCGGGTGATTTCTTGTTTCAGACGCTTTGCCCGCCTGCTTATAAAACTCAGTTACTTCCTAATTATATATATCGTTTTATATATCTTTTTTATATTCGTTTAATTGGACCGATATTATTACTGTATGATATCGACAAGTCTGGAGCACATGACCGCAACTTCCGCTCTGGTCGCCGCGCCGAGCGGATTAACGTTTCCGTCGTCGCTGCCCTGGATTATTCCGGCGGACACCATCGACGCCATCGGGCTTACCGCATAATCAGAAATGCTGTCCTTATCGCCGAATACGTCAAGCGAAGCGGTATCGGTCGCTTCGGATATATATCCGCGGTCTAAGAACGCGCGGTATGCAAGCGTTATCAGATCCTGTCTCGTTATGCTGTCCTCCGGCATGAAATTCTCGCCGTCGCCCTGAGCTATGCCCGCGGCCGCCGCAGAACCTATCGCGTTATAATAATAGCTGTCCGACGGTACGTCCGCGAAATTTTCGGTGAACGCGTTGTTTATATCGAGCATTCTCGTTAAAATCAATATAAAATCGCCGCGTTTGATATTATCAGCCGGAGCGTATGTCGTGTCGCTCGTACCGTTGATTATACCCAGATCTCTGAGTCTGTATATAGCGTCGCTCGCCCAATCGTAACCCGCAAGATCGGTAAATGTTCCGGGAGCCGGAGTCGAAGTAGCCGCGTTATCTCCACCGGTCGTTCCGCCCGTAATTCCTCCGGAAATACCGCCTGTATTTCCGCCCGACGTTCCAAATCCGCCGCCGGCGCCTCCGCCTGTTCCGCCGCCTCCGGTACCGCTTCCGCCGGTATTATTGGACGAAGAAGACGTCGTGGCCGATACCGCGTCTGAGAACTCTCCGGTACCGTTTTCGTTTATTGCCGCAATTGAAACATAATATCTCGTGGACGCCGCAAGACCTGAAATCGTCGCCGACAGAGCGCTCGCGTCAGTTACGTTATAGGTCTCGGTAAGGTTGTCCGAGCTTGTTCCGTATCTAATCGTATATCCTGTTATGGCAGAACCGTTATCGTCAGGAGCAGACCAACTTACCGTTATAGAATTAGATCCTCCGGTAACAGTCGGATTTTCCATTTTTGCCGGCGTATTATCCTCTATGCCGTCGAACACCGCAAGATCGTATCTGTCTACTACTCCGTCGCGGTTAAAGTCGGCCGCGCCCGCGAGGTCGTCCGCATACTCGGGATCTTCGATCGCTTGTTCGCAGAGTCTCATATCCTCTACGTCGACAACGCAGTCTCCATTTATATCGCCCGGAACGAAATCCTCGTTAGTTACATCAAGTACATCGTCGAAAGTTACTCCTGTCGCTCGATAGGGGATATATCCTACTCCGGAAATCTCTACCGTATACGTATCGCCGCTAAGAACGGTATCCTGCACTGTAAAGGTTGGAACCGATACATTCTCGCGGTGTCCGCCCTGCGATACCAAGGTATTATTAAGTATGGTATACAACGTGTAGTTCTCGGTCGTCTCGCTGGTTATCCTGACCTCGATGCCGGAGCCTAAATAGCCCTCGCTCTCGCTGCCGCCGACAAAATCCGTCACTCTGTCCATAACCAGTCTGACAACGGCTTCTTGACCCTCGTTGGCGTTATCGCTCGCGCTCGCCGTTATTGAAGCGGTTTGGGCCGGAGCTCTATCTTCGCCGTCTACAGTACAGTATGTATTCTCAAGATCGTTCAGCGACAGAGTCACCGAATCGCCCGCATCGCCCGAAAAAGTAAGGATGAACAAATCGGTTTGATCCGAGAACGTTATGGGCTCGGTAGCGATTATACTTGGCATTATGGTTCCTCTCGAGTTAGCAAGCGCCGCGTTTGGAGAGTACAACACGCACGACGGCGGGTTATTCTCGCCCTGCAGGAACTGTATGGATTTATATTCCATACCGCCGGTGAACTCAAGCGCCATCTGCGCTATAGTCGCCTCGCCTGCCGCGCCTCTTACGCTGACCATAATCTTTCCCTCGCCGGCAAGCGTGGTCAGATCCGTGTCCGTAACGTCGGTAAATACTACCTCAATCTCCGGCCCCATCGCAAAGACCGGTAGTCCGCCGATCACGAGACACAGCGCTACAATCAAAGCGCCAAATTTTGTTTTCCATTTGATTTTCATTGGTAAGTTACCTCCTGTTTCATTTATATATAATGATATATTTTTCGCGATCAGTATACAATCGAATATATTCTGATTATATATCAAAATGATATTCTGTCTATACAAGTTAATACAAAAAAGTATGACAAATCTCCTCCGCTTATAAATTCCTTTTCTCGAAAATATAAACTCCGCAAACTGTCACAACCTCTCATTTCTCTTCTTTCATACTTAAATTGGAATATTATTAATAATATACGCCCCCTCAGTATTGTTTAGAGACAATCATTTTTGTCAACCAACGCTAATATCTGTCAATACCTAAAAAAATATGTAATTCCCAGAAAAATCCTCCCATATTAATATGATTACCGATCTCACTATTTAACATTATATTCACAATCTATATTTTATTATTAAAACATAGATATATATTCTATATCGTATATCACAAAAAAATTACAAAAAGCCCATCTAATGCATAGATATTATATCACCATAGAGCGTCATTGTCAATAAATTTAAGCTATTTATACAAAAAATCTCTATTTTTACTAAAAAATGCATACACAATAAACCAACGTCGTTATGCCTGCATTAAATTTTTCTTAAAATCATGCTCATTTTTATCAAACTCGTTTTTTAACAAAATCTTTTGACGGCAAAGAATCTCCGCCTGTTTTACATAAACAAAGACAACGCGACAGTTAATATTTAAGAGCAAAGCCATATTATTCATCTAATTTGAACAAATTGTAAAAACTTAGCGCGAATCTATTGCTATTTAACTAAAATAAGTGTATAATATGGATATAATAAATGGCGAACAGAAAGTATATTTTATATATTTTTCACATTATATTTTCCATTTATTAAATACAAAATGGACGGAGGTTGTATTATGACTTACAACATTATAACAAAAAAACTCGATTTAGCGGAATCAAGTAAACAGAAGATCCTTGATAAAGTAAAAAAGTTGAATAAGTTTTTCAGCGATGATTCCACAGAGTGTAAGATTGTTGTTTCCGAGCTAAGAGGTAATATTATTGTAGAAATTACATTCCCGTATAAGGGATTTATAATCAGAGCCGAGGACAGAGACAGAGATCTGCTGACTGCGATAGACTCTTGCCTTAGCAGTATCGACAGGCAGATAAGAAAGAATAAAACAAAGCTTTCAAAGAGACTCAGAGACGGCGGCTTTGAAAATTACAGCATGGACTTCGCTACGGATGATAACGTTGAAGAAGAACAGGAGTTTAAGATCATCAAAACCAAAAAGATCGCGTCTAAACCTATGATGGCCGAAGAAGCGATTCTTCAGATGAATATGCTCGGTCATGATTTCTTCATATTCAACAATCCGGATACAATGAGTCCAAACATCGTTTATAAGAGAAAAGACGGCAACTATGCCCTTCTCGAACTCGAATAATCATCTAGGTGGATTGATCGAGATTTCAATACGGCCCCGGCATATAAAGCCGGGGCTTCGTTTTTTATACTTATTAAATCGCTTATTAGACTATAAATGCATTACCTAGAAATAGCACAATCTTAAAGGAGGGCTGCGCAGATGACCGGCAGTATAGTGAAACCATTTCAAAAATTCTGCTCCTGGCTTAAAAAATGGGCCATTGGACTGCCAAATATTGCCGTTGGGATCATACTCTTTCTGTTGGCGACAAATATCGGCGGCGCGGCGCTGACTTCAATTTCTATAGTATTTATGTTTGTGGCTTCCGGTTTAGTTAAGGCCGATATGCCGGTTAAAATGTATATAAATATTTTGCCGAGCTTACAATATGCGCGCTCCTCGGCGTAATAGCTACCATAAACTACCCGCTGTGTCTTATTATAAACTTCTTCGCAATGTTCTTTATAATATACATAAACGCGGATGAATTCCTGCCGAGGAATCACTTCATGTACGGTTTCGCTTTTATGATGACGCAAATGTACCATCCGCTCTCCGCTGTTAATATTATTTTATGTATTGTAATATGCGCGCTTTCATTCAGCATTATTGGGCTATATCTTTGGATACGAAAGAGAAGAATACCGCGGCTTGAGTTCGACAGCGATATTAAAAACGCTTTTTCAATTTTATCAGAAGCTTTTTTGGAGAAAAAGAGTTCGGACGGGGCTGAAAACTACTCTGCAACCGCAGACGGCTTCTGTTTAAAAATTTATCCCACGCTTGTAAAGCAAGGCTCTAAACTAAACGACGTGCAGGCGTGGTATTATCATGTTTTGTTGTATATAGAACAGCTCCACTACATGCTTGCCGAAGATTTATTTTCGAGCGATCCAGTTTCCAAAATGGACGAGGGATATTACAGCGACCTTGCCAAGATCTTCAAAAATGCCGCGAACGATCCTAAACAAAGCGCTTATTACAGGCTTGGAACGGCCATAGAACTGTTTTTGGACACGCACCGATACAGCGATAAAAAGAACAAAGAACGCTGGAATATTTTGCTTAGAAAATTTGCAGCCGAACTGCACTCAAGAAGCTCAAAATATGAAAACGATATATCTTTCTACGACATATTCGCTATCCAGATTCAACGGATGCGAAAGAACTTCAGCCGCCATTCAGGAGTTTTTAGGTTTGCGCTTAAAACGGCGCTCTTAAACCTGATATGTTTCGCCATAGCGTATCCTATGACGTTTGTAAAAAGCGTATGGCTGCCGCTGACTGTATACTGCATGTTGATGACGTTCCACAAAGACGAGAGCAAACGAGCGGCTTCCAGAATATGGGGAACAATTTTCGGTCTTGCGGTTTACGCTCTTTTCACAGAGTTTCTGCCCGGAGACGCGCGAATAAAAAGTATAGTTATAATGTTCGCGGCGTTTTCGCTGATGTTTACTTTTACCGACCAAGCCGTAATAGCCCTTATAGGAACGCAATCCTCCGTAGGCAGTCTGATACCGAACGTAATGGATCTTCCCAACGCGATACTGGCGCGATTTGCGGCGGTTTTAGCGGCCGCTTTTATAGTATGGATAGGGGGAACGATAATATTTAAAACTGAAAAAAGCGACGCTATGAAGTATCATTTAAAAAATCTATTATTTTATTTTCGAAGCTTCGCGTCCGACTTCAAGGGTATCATAAATAACGAAAAACTCTTTGAAAGCCGCGGCGGAGGTAAAAAATACTTTATAGACGAGAGGCTGTTTCTTATCCAGATGTACGTAAACGAGCTGGAAAAGATCTCGCGCTCGGACGACGTTCAAGAAAAAGGCCATCTCACCGCGGCGATCCTGCCGAGCTGCCGCGCGTTCAGGCTCGAAATGATACATCTGTTCATGATATACGACTTTGAACATATAAGCAAAAACCATATCGACTACTTTTACAATGAAATAACTACGATACAAACCGAGCTGGAAAACACTATACTCAAACGAAACTTTAATAACACCTACTCTAAATACGACGTAATATAAGGCAAATTAAATGTGCAAGCCTAAGCCTGCACATTTTTGTTTAGTCTTAAGATTTATTTCGCCGCGGTTTGTATCTGTTAAATATCACTTAAACTGAGAATAGTACAGCTTGGAATAGAGTCCGCCAAGCCTGAGGAGCGATTCGTGCGTTCCCTGCTCCACAATATCTCCGTTATCCACAACCAAAATATGATCCGCATTCTGTATGGTAGATAGTCTATGCGCAATAACAAAGCTGGTCCTGCCCTCCATAAGTTCGCGCATCGCCGCCTGTATCTTTTGCTCCGTCTGTGTATCGACGTTTGAGGTCGCCTCGTCCAAGATCAGCATCTTTGAGTCCAACAACATTGCCCTGGCAATTGTCAGCATTTGCTTTTGTCCCTTTGAAAGCCCGGAACCCTCGCCCCTCAGCACAGTATCGTAGCCGTTCGGCATTTGCATTATAGCGTCGTGTATACGCGCGGCCTTACATACTCTTATGACGTCGTCTATCGTCGCGTCTTCTTTTCCGTAAGAAATATTCTCGTATATCGTACCCGTAAACAGCCAGGTATCCTGCAATACCATAGTATACGCCTTTCTGAGGCTCTGCCTGGTCAGTCCTGATATATCCTTGCCGTCTACCTTTATAACGCCGGACTGCGGGTCGTAAAAACGCATTAGCAGATTGATCAACGTCGTTTTCCCCGCTCCTGTAGGACCAACTATA
>CAJFTO010000048.1:9590-23927 GCA_904419955.1 Candidatus Roslinia caecavium
ACTCAGATCGTGTATCACTACTCGTTCAGGAACGTATCCAAAGCGTATATGCTCCATTCTCACATCGCCCTTTACATCCTTAAGCTCCTCGGCCCCGGGTGCGTCCGCAGGCTCCGGCTCTTCATCGATAAGCCGGAAAACTCTCTCCGCCGCCGCGCAGGCGGATTGGAGCTCGCTGAGTATATTCGCCGCCTCGTTGATCGGACCCGAGAACTTACGCGAATACAACACGAACGACGACAGGTCTCCCAAAGATATGCTTCTGAACAAATATAGGATAGCTCCCAAAACGCTGATTAGAGAGAGCGATAAGTTATTGATAAAATTGACCGACGGTCCGGTTATACTTCCGTAATAGTCCGCGTTATAGTACGCGTCCACCGCCTCGGTATTCTTAACGTCGAATCTATCTATCATCGTCTCTTCCTGGTGATACGCCTTAACCGTCCTCTGTCCGCTTATTATTTCCTCAACATAGCCGTTAAGTTCACCAAGTTTTACCGAACGTTTATGAAAGAGCGGCCGCACCCTTCTCGTCATATATCTCGTAAAGAATATCGACGCGGGAATGGTGATAACAAACACCGAAACCAGCTCGGGAGAGATGATTATCATCATCGCCAGCGAACCTATTACCGTGATGGCGCTCGTACATATCTGGAGCAGATCGTTCGATAACGAAGCGTTGACCGTGTCTATATCATATGATATTCGGCTTATTATATCTCCTGTCTGAGTTCTGTCACAATATCCCACCGGCAGAGTCGTTAATTTATTAAAGACGTCGCTGCGCATACGGAATATTATTTTTTGGCTCAGATTTATCATGATACGGCTTAAAACATACGAGAGCGCCGATGAAATCGCATAGAATATTATCATCAGCGCCGCGTTGATAAACACGCCTTTAAAATCGACGTCTCCAACGCCGTGTATCGCGTCTATGGCGTAACCCGAAAGCATAGGACCTACCAGACCCAGCAGGTTGCTGATAACAGTAAGCGCAAACGCCAAAAGCATAAGCCATTTATAGCGGTATAAATAGTTCCAAAGCCGCGCGAATACATATTTACGATCTTTTGGTTTTTCTCCGCCGGAGCCGTTACGTCCGCCTGGACCTCGCTTTCCGCCCGACATCCCGCCGAGTCCGCCCATATTAGCCGCCATAGTATTCGCCTCCCATCTGAGAATCGCTTATCTGCGCGTACTCAGCGCAGTTTTTCATAAGTTCTTCATGCGTTCCGTAACCTATTATCTCGCCGCCGTCAAGCGCCATTATATGATCGGCGTGTTTTATTGAGCTAACGCGCTGCGCCACAACTATTGTGGTTGCTCCCCGGAAATATTTACTCAACGCTTCCCTCATCTTTGCGTCCGTCTGATAATCCAGCGCGCTCGACGAATCGTCAAGAATAAGTATCTCAGGTTTTGCGGCAAGCGCCCTCGAAATCAATACCCTTTGCTTCTGCCCGCCGCTTAAGTTGGAGCCTCTGATCGTCAAGCGATAGTCTAAGCCGTTCTCAAGATCGTTTATAAACGATCCGGCCTGGGCGCTGTCTACGGCGCGCTTAATCGACATTTTGTCCACTCCTCTTCCAAAACTTATATTTTCCTCGATAGTATCGGAAAACAAAACATCGTTCTGAAACACTATCCCGAACTTCGCGCGCAACTCCGCCATAGGTATCCCGCGTATATCTTCGCCGTCAATCCGTATCGTTCCGCTGTCCGGATCGTAAAAACGTATTAACAAATTTATGATCGTACTCTTACCGCTTCCTGTGGCCCCAATAATACCGAGAGTCTCGCCTTTCTTTAGTGCGAACGAGATATTAGAAACGACGTCCATTGCGCCGCTGTTATATGTAAAGCTCACATTCTCAAACGTTATATGATAACCGTTGTCGACATGATCCCTATCGCCTATTGTCAGATCCTCTGGCGCGTCAAGTACTTCGCTGATACGTTTAGCCGACGCCGAGCCTTTGGAAAACATAACGAACATACGATTGATCGACAACATGGCGTTTAGTATGATAGTGAAATATGTTAAAAACGCCAGTATGGTTCCGGCCTGAGCGGCTCCGCCGTAAACTCTGAACGCCCCAACTACCACTACCAAAGTAAGGCCGGCGTTTAAAAACAAATTCATCAGCGGATTGCTCGCCGCCATTGTGACCGACGCTTTCGTATCGTTTTTCACCAACTCTCTGTTAACGCCGTAAAAACGATTTTTCTCATACTCGGTTTTAGACAACGCCTTAATAACGCGGATCCCCGACGCGTTCTCGCGTACGACTCTTACCATCGTATCTACAGACTTTTGCAGCTTTGTATAGAGCGGAATCCCTTTAGAAGAAATATAAAACATAACGAGCGCGACGAACGGCAAGGTCGCCAGCAGGACGAGCGTCAAAACCGGTTCCATAAACAGCGTCATAGTTATTCCGCCCAAGAGCAGTATGGGCGCGCGTATACCGAGCCTCTGCATCATGCCTATCATCTGATGGATATTGTACGTATCCGACGTAAGTCTCGACTCAAGAGAGGCTATAGTAAATTCATCCGTCTGGCGGCAGGAAAGATATGATATTTTTGAAAATAAATCGTGCCTTATACTCTGCGTGGTATTCCTCGCCACCCTGGAAGCCATACGATTCGCTATTACGTTGCCGAGCCATGCCGTAACGGAACAGACTACCATTAAAAATCCATAAAACAATATCTCTCCGATATTCTCTTTCGGAACGATCTCATCGATCAAGTAAGACAATATCCACGGCAGAAACAAGTCCATTATCGTCCCGACAAACTTTATGATTACGCCCCAAACCATCCTAAAGACGTTTGGGCGGAGATATAAAATAATCTTCTTCACTTATTTCCGCCTCCCTCGTCCGTATCCTGCAAAATCTCCTCGGCTCTCTCCATCACGCGTTCCATCATTCCGGAGAGCGTCTCCTTTTCTTCATCGGTAAAGCCGCTTAGCAAACGCTTATTCCAATTTTCGCGCACTTCGACTACCTTTGGAAATATCCTAAACGCCTTCTCGGTCGGAAAAACTCTAAGCTGTCTGCGATCCTCCTCGCACGGTTCCCTGCGTATAAATCCATTCTGTTCGAGCAACGACAACTGCCGCGTCACGCTGCTCTTATTCACATATATCTCCCGAGTCAGAGCGTCTTGCATGATTCCGGGATTCCTGCATATTTTTATTATATATAAATGCTGGTATCCGTTTATCCCTTCCTCCTCGAGCTTGTTATTCCTGTACAGAGTAAAACATCTGGACGTTCGGTTGATAAATCTCATTAAAGAAGCCATAATTCCCGTCGCTCCCATTATATAAATATTAGTTGCATACGCAACTATTTTAGCGCTATATCCAAACGATGTCAACAACCAAATAAGCTATTCTTTCATATTCCAAAAAAATAAGAATATATTAGACCTAATCGTAAAATTATGCGCAGAGATATATTTGTATAGAAAATAAAAAACCCAAGGGAAAATAGAAATTCCCCTGAGTTAAAACTATTCGTTATTTATTTTACTACTGAACCTGAGCCGCTTTTTTCTTTTTAAGCTCCTCTATCTGCTCGGGCGTCAGCTTAGGCTTCACATCTTTCCGCTCCTGCGGTCCCTGCAAACCGTCCTTTGTCACTTTATTTATCGCCTTTTGCGGACATTTGGACGCGCATATGCCGCAATTAACGCATTTATTCGGATCGATAACGGCAAGGTTGTCGCTTATAGTAATGGCCTGCTTGGGACACGCCTTAGCGCAAATACCGCAGCCTATACAACCGACCTGACAGTCGTGTCTTGTAGTCTTGCCCTTTTCGACGTTTTTACACGTAATCGTATACTTGCTTTTAAGCGGAAGTATTTTGATTATCTTTTTAGGACATTCGGCGGCGCAGGCGCCGCAGGCTACGCACTTGTCGATATTCACGTACGCCACGCCGTTTTTTATCGACATGGCTCCAAATTTACAGACTTTTACGCATGAACCGAAACCCAAGCAGCCGTAAGCGCACATCTTCTCGCCGCCGCCCAGACGCGCCGCGCTGTGACAGTCTCTCGGACCGTCGAACTCGTACTTTTGGAGCGCTCTCTGAGGCGTTCCGTTACATAATACCCGCGCGACCAGCTTTTCTTTTTCTTCCGGCTCTACGCCCATTATGTCCGAAATTTTCTGAGCCACCTCGGCTCCGCCTACCGGACACATATTGGTTTTTGCGCCGCCCGTACATATCGCGTTCGCATACGCCGAACATCCGGCATAGCCGCAGCCGCCGCAGTTCGCTCCCGGAAGCGCTTCGAGGATCTGTGGTATACGCTCGTCTTCCTTCACTGCGAAAATCTTAGACGCTACTCCAAGAAGCGCCCCGAATATAATTCCCATTCCGCCTATCACGATCAACGGAATCAGTATTTGACTCATATACTATACCTCCTCATCAAAAACTCAGCCCCGAGAATCCTAAAAACGCTATAGACAGCAGCGCCGCCGTAACAAGCGTTATCGGCATTCCCTTTAAAAATCCGGGTATTTCCGAACTCTCCAAACGCTCTCGCACTCCCGCAAACAGCACGATCGCAAGCGTAAAGCCCATTCCCGCAGTCGTACCGTATACGACCGATTTAACGAAACTCATCTCCATACCGCCGAACTGCGATATGTTCAGTATGGCTACGCCCAAGACCGCGCAGTTGGTCGTAATGAGCGGCAAATATACGCCGAGCGAGTTATACAGCGCGGGGATCGACTTTTTAAGAAACATCTCGACAAACTGTACCAGCACGGCTATAACAAGGATAAACGCTATAGTCTGCATATATTCCATATTAAACGGAACCAGCAGATAATACTGAACGCACCAGGTTATAGCCGATGCGCAAGCCATTACGAATATTACGGCAAGGCCCATACCGATCGCCGTATCTACCTTTTTCGATACGCCGAGGAAGGGACATATGCCGAGGAACTGTACTAACACGTAGTTGTTTATAAGTATCGCGCTCACGCTTATGATCAATAATTCGCTAATCATATATTATTCCCCCTCCTCAGCTCTTTTTTTAAGCTTTGAATTTTTCACCCTTGCCGCGATCAGATTGATCAACGCCAAGAGTATGCCGAGCGTCAAAAACGCTCCGGGCGGCAGTATCATTATCGAGACCGGCTGAAAACTATTGCCGAACAATTGTATCCCAGCGAACGTACCCGCTCCGAGTATCTCTCTGACCGACGCGATCAGCGTCAGCGACATCGTAAAACCGAGTCCCATACCGGCGCCGTCCTCCGCGGACGCAAGAACCGTGTTCTTATTCGCAAAGGCCTCGGCGCGGCCTAAAATTATACAGTTAACGACAATTAACGGTATGTATATGCCAAGACTGCTGGACAGAGCCGGAACATAAGCGTTCATAAGCATCTGTACTATCGTTACAAATCCGGCGATAACTACGACGTATGAAGCTATCCTGATCTTATCCGGAATAAATTTTCTCAGCATAGATATTACTATATTGGAGCATATCAGCACGGCCGTAGTTGAAAGTCCCATACCTATCGCGTTTGTAACGCCGGTAGTTACCGCCAGAGTCGGACACATGCCCAAAAATAACACGAACGTGGGGTTTTCCTTAAACAAACCGTTTACAAAAGTCTTAAAAAACGATGGGCTTTTCATTATTCATCCTCCTCTGAGTTGTTATTGGTATCCGCAGATGAATCCGTAGCCAAAGACGCGGATTCTTCAGCTGCCTTGATCGACTCGTTGACAGCCTTTGTCACAGCTCTTGAAGTTATAGTAGCTCCTGAGATCGCCTCGACTTTATTGTCGGTCTGGGCGGAGCCGTTCTTATCTACTTCTATATCTTCGCTAAGCCCTTGGAATTGATCTATCCATTCGCCCTGAGCTTTAGCTCCGAGCCCCGGCGTCTCATCCATCTCGGTAACCTCGGCTTTATTCACTGTAAAATCTGGATTTATACCGGTCATCACCGTTATATCTCCGCCGTAGCCCTCGCTGCACACCGCAGTAACCACATAACCTACGACGTCTCCGCCGGATCTGCCCGCGTATACGCTGTCCACCGCGACCGCGCCGTCCTCAGGATTTATTTCCACGTCTATCTCCTCGAACTCCTCGGCCTCAGGCAGTACCCGCGCCATCGTCTCGTTAAACGTCTTTTCATTATTAGCCTCTATCAGCGGTTCCGTCACCATATTGACCACAGCAAGCAAAGCCGCCACAACAGCCGTTATTACAAACAGCTTGATCGCAAGTTTTATAGTCTCGTTCATTACGTCTTTGCCTCCTATCTTCTATTCTTTTTTACAGAACCGACGTTCTTTTTGTTTCGTTTCTCCGCCGATATTTTATCCGCGTTCTTTCTCTTATCCGCCTTCTCCCGCTCTTCCTTTTTCGCTTTGACCTTAGCCTCTCTCTTGGCGGTTCGCGTCTCGCCGTAGCGTTTAGGCTGAGTCAGTTTATCGATCAGCGGCGTCGCCACATTCATAAGTAGGATAGAATACGAACAGCCTTCAGGATAGCCGCCCCAGAAACGGATCAAGACGGTTATTATTCCGCAGCCCAAAGCGAATATTACCTGACCTTTCGGCGTGTACGGAGTCGTAGTATAATCGGTAGCCATAAAGAACGCGCCCAACATCAAGCCTCCGGCCATTATCTGATACAGCGCGTCTCCGGTAAAGAATCCGTCCTTTCCGCCGAATATCCACGCGCCCAAAGCGACGGTCGCTATGTATATTACCGGGACTCTAAGCTTAATAACCTTTCGGCAGAGCAGATATGCCGCGCCTATCAATATAGCGAGCGCTGACGTCTCTCCAATACAGCCGCCCGTGTAACCGAGGAACAAATTCAAGTAACTCGGCAGGTTGCCGCCGTCGGCATACGCCGCTAAAGGCGTCGCGCTTGTGACCACGTCCGCCGTATTCCAAAACGGAACCGACATTCCCGGAGCGACCCAGGTCGTCATAGCCAGCGACCAGGACGCAAGCAAAAACGCGCGACCGGCGAGCGCGGGGTTCATAAAGTTATGCCCGAGTCCGCCGAAAAACTGCTTTACTATAACTATCGAAAACAACGCGCCTATTACCACTATCCACAGCGGTATCGTCACAGGCAGGTTAAACGCCAAAAGCATACCCGTTACAACGGCGCTCAAATCGCCTATTGTGGATTTTTTCCTGAGCAGCTTCTCCCACGCCCACTCAAAAAACACGCAGGCTAAAACGCTGAGTACGGTCACCACCCCCGCGCGGTAGCCAAACACCAATATACCGGCTATAAGCGACGGTATAAGCGCGATCACAACGTCGCGCATTATGCTCCGGATACTCTCTCTCCCCGAGATATGGGGAGAATGTGATACAACCAATAAATTATTCATTCTTTTCTCTCCATTCTCTTATTTAGCTTTCTGCTGCGCTTCGCGCATTTTTACCTTAGCGACCTTGATCTGCTGAACCTGACGGCGTTTGGCCGGACAGACGTACGCGCAGCTGCCGCACTCTATACAGTCGGTTATATTCAATTTTTCAAGCGTATCCCAATCGTCTGCTCTCGCCGCCGAATCCAGTTTATTCGGCAGAAGATTCATCGGACAGACATACACGCATTTAGCGCAGCGCAGACAAGGTCCTTCCTCAAAGCCTCTCGCGCTCTTCTTATTAAATACCAGCAGTCCCGACGTCCCCTTTACCATAGGAACGTCCAGATTCGGTACGGCAAGCCCCATCATAGGTCCGCCCATAACGACCTTTCCCGGCTCGTCTGTAAGCCCGCCCGTCTGTTCTATTATATAGCCAAGCGGCGTTCCTATCCTGACTCTGAAGTTTCCAGGGCTTTTCACGCAGTCTCCGCCCGTAGTCACAATTCTCGTAAGCAATGGCATACCCGACCTCACGGCGCGGTAGATCGAACGGCAAGTGTCCGCGTTGCTGACTATCGCCCCTACCTGCCACGGGAGCTGACCCGGTCCAACCTTGCGCCCGGTAATAGCGTTGATAAGCTGTTTCTCTCCGCCCTGCGGATATTTTGTCTTAAGCGTTATTACCTGAATTTGGACGTCCTTCTGCTTCGCGGCCGCCTCGGTCATAATTTTTACCGCCTCGGGTTTATTGTCTTCGATCCCGATATAACCGGTCTTTAAGCCGAAAATATGCATTATAACCTTTAGCCCGTTTATAATATCGTCCGGAACCTCGAGCATGGTTCTATAATCCGATGTCAGATACGGCTCGCACTCAGCCGCGTTTACAATAACATAATCTATCTTAGCTTCCGGCGGCGGCGAAAGTTTAACGTGAACCGGGAAAGTAGCTCCTCCGAGTCCGACCAGACCCGCCGCCTTGATTATCTCGATAATCTCTTTTGCGGACAGTTTTTTAAAATCGCCGTGACCCTGAATATCCGGATCTATCTCGTCCAAGCCGTCGTTTTCAATTACAATAGAATCCACAAACAAACCGTTTGGGTTCATCCTTTTTTCGATCGCTTTCACAGTCCCCGACACGCTCGAATGAATACACGCCGAGACGTAACCCCCCGCATCCGCGATCTTCTGACCCATGTACACCCGATCTCCGACGTTCACGCAAGGAACGGCCGGCGCTCCTATGTGCTGCGTAACAGGAAAAACAAGTTCCTTGGGCGGATCAAGCTCGACTATCGCCTTATCGGCCGTCGACGCCTTCATATCGTTTGGATGTACGCCGCCATGAAAGGTTTTTAGCATTATCGCATTCCCCCTTTTATATAATTTAAATATAATTTAAATATAATTTACAACATAAAAACTAAAACGTAATAGGTTCGCTTAATCGCATTAAGCATAGATATCCGTCAATCAACGCAAAACTCGGAAACGTCCGCGTAACCGCCCTCGTCTCCGAAAGCGAATACGGCCGTTTTCGCTCCGACCCACTTTCCTTGCGTCGGCTCGAATTCTTCGCCGAAAGGCTCGAAATTCTTACCGTCCTTACTGTATGAATAATTCGCTCTCGCTTTTGGAGAATTAAATTCGCCGCATACGTCGATTCTGAGCCAAACCGAACTTACTCCAATATTTTCAGATTCAACTACGTTTTCTTCAACGTTCTCGCAAAGCTCTGAAGTTCCTTTTACTTGCAGCAAAGTTCCGTCGTTTTTCAAAGCTATATAACAATAATCGTTTCCGGTTATCGCCAAAGCCGCGCCGCTCTCCTTTTCGGAAGACAGATCCACCTTCATAGTTATCCTCATAACGGGCGAGCGCCACAACTGCGTTAAAACGTTAGGTCGATTTAACAGGTATTCGCCTTCGGCGCCGTCCGTCTTGAGCGCGTAAAGACGCAGACGACCTTCCTCGCTTCCGATAGAATACCAGCTCTCGTCAAAATTCGCCTGCCACTGCCACTGAAGGCCGAGCTTATCCGCCTTAAAATCATCCGACGTCGGAATATGCGAGATCGGCTGAACAGGTAGCTCCGGCTTTTTATAAGTCTCTACCGGATTTCCGCAGTAGTCGCCGTCGATATCCTCGCCCATCGCAGGCCAGCCGTCGATCCATTTAACCGGGTTCAAATGAATGACCCTGCCGTACGCGCCCAGGTCCTGGAAGTTGATAAACCAATCCTCTCCGGCCGGCGTGTCTACCCAGCCGCCCTGATGAGGACCGTTAAAGATCGCGTCGCCTTGACGCATCACTGTTTTGATCTCATAAGGACCGTATACGTTCTTAGAGCGCAAGCATACCTGCCAGCCCTGAACTACGCCGCCCGCCGGCGCCATGATATAATAGTAACCGTCCTTCTTATAAAACTTAGGTCCCTCGATCGTATGATTCTCTTCGCCACCCATATACACGCAGCAATCCAAACCAATCATCCCGGTTCCGTCCGGCTCCATCTCGCAAACCGCAAGTCTTGAATTAAATCCGCATCTTGAACCGGCAAAAGCATGAACCAAATACGCTCTTCCGTCGTCGTCCCAAAGCGGCATGGTATCGATGATCCCCTTGCCCTTCCAAATAAGCTTGAGGGGGCTCCACTTTCCGTATATATCCTCGGTATTCGTCATAAATACGCCTAAATCCGGATCTCCGTAAAAAATCCAGTACTTTCCGTCATGATACCTTATCGACGGCGCCCACACGCCGCACCCGTGTCTCGGCACATCATACTCTTCCGTAAGTTCGTACGCGGCGTAATTGATCAGCTCCCAATTCACCAAATCTTTGGAATGTAAAATCGGAAGTCCCGGAACATATGTAAAGCTCGAAGCCGTCATGTAATAGTCATCTCCGACCCTGATAACGTCCGGGTCAGAATAGTCGGCGTACAGAATGGGATTTTTGTATCTGCCGTCGCCCAAATCGCCGGTCCAATTTCTTAAATCGTCGTTCACATTCATATCCTCCTAAATTAGATAAAACTGCTTCTTAAGATAAAAAACATACTAAAACACTGCGTATTTAATTTTATATAAGAATATTGATATTATACTATAATAATAAAAAATTAGCAAGCGTTTCGCTTTTAACAGAAATTACGACTTAATTAATCATATATTAACAGACTATTACAACTTAAATGAAAACAAAAAATCAGGAACGCGTCGGTTCCGATCCTACCCCGGCGCTATGCTTGAAGACAAAAAACTTTTATTTTATCCTACAAACGCAGCCGTCCGCAGTCGAATCGACCCGACCCGCTCCTATAAAAACGCGTATAAAAATAAATATTATTTTTTACTTTTCGGACTGAAGATCAGCGCGATAAGAAAACCGAACACTATCGCGGCCGCTATTCCGCCCGCAGCCGCGGCCGCGCCGCCGGTTATCACACCGAGCAGCCCATGCTCGTTTACGCCCTTTATTACCCCTTTGGCGAGCACGTTCCCAAAACCTATTATGGGAACGGTCGCTCCCGCTCCGGCGAACTCTACTATTTTATCATATACGCCTATCCCGCCCAGCAAAACGCCGAGTACAACGTACGAAACCAAAATTCTCGCCGGAGTAAGCTTTGTTCTATCGATCAATATTTGGGCTATGACGCATATCAAGCCGCCCACCCAAAACGCGTTCAGATACTGCATCTTTTTTCTCCTATTACAATATATACAATGTTTTAAAGCCGCGCCGTTTATCTCCTGTTCTGATTTAAAGACTCCGCGCGATCTATCATCCTAAATCTCGATAACCGCCGCATGCGCTATACCCGGTATCGACTCTCCCTGAAGCGTAGAGGTCGGACTGAGCAGCGCGCCGGTTCCCGCCACGAGAACTCGGCTCAACTTCTGTTCTCTCATCAAATTTATTATATATCCGCAAAATGTTATGCTCACACAACCGCAGCCGCTTCCCCCGGCGTGTACGTCCTGCTTTTCTATATCGTAGATCATACAGCCGCAGTCGTCGTATAGACCGCTAAGGTCGTAACCCTGCTCGAGCATAAGATCGATCGCGACCGACTTGCCGAGCGTTCCCAGATCGCCGGTCAGTATCAGATCGTAATCCTTAGGCTGGGTTCCCGTCGCCTTAAAATGCTCGGCCAGCGTGCTTACTGCGGCGGGCGCCATGGCTCCGCCCATGTTGTTTGGATCCTTCACGCCGAAATCGACTATCCTGCCGGTGGTAGCGTGAGTTATATATACCTCTTTCTGCACGTCTCCTGTTCCGGAGCCTTCGGCGTATCCTAAAACCGCGGCCGCCGCTCCGGTGACCGTCCACTGCGCCGTCGGCGTTCTCTGCCCGCCGTATTCGAGCGGGTTTCTGTACTGTCTCTCCGCCGTGCAATAGTGGCTGGACGAGACTGCCGCGGCCGTCGTTGCATATCCGCCGTCGATCATCATAGCTCCCAAACTTAACCCCTCGATCATCGTCGAGCAAGCGCCGTATACGCCGAAATAAGGAATATTCAAGTCTCTTATCCCAAATCCGGCGGCGGTGCATTGATTCAACAGGTCTCCCGCAAAGATATAGTCTATATCGTCTAAGGCTAATCCCCGCCTGCTAACGGCAATCTTGACCGCCTCGCGCTGCATCTTGCTCTCCGCCTTTTCCCAGCTGTCTTCATCCCACATATCGTCGTCCAGCTTTACGTCGAAATAATCGCTAAGAGGCCCCTCGGTCTCCTTAGGTCCCGCTATCGTAGCCGTCGAGATTATAGGAACTCTATTTTCAAACTTGACCGTCTGCGCCCCGAGCCTCTTCGCCCCGGCTCCGTTATTCATACAAATCCATCCTCTCCGCGCCAAAGCCCGCCAAAGTTACCGACCGCAGGCTCGCTAAAATTTTTCCGTTTAAACTAATTTCTCCGCGCGTCTCAGCAAAAACGCCTAGTACTCGTTATTTCATCGCGCGACTATTACACAAACTACTTATATGCGGCCTCTCCGCGCCGTCTCTTAAATCGCGCCTCAATATTTTTAACGGCTTTAAACCCGTTAACCGCATCGCGGCGCAGTCTATCCGATCATTTACGCCTATCCGGCTTTTATCCTTACGAACGCCGCGCATTGTCAAACCAGCAGCGTATAGATGTAATAAATAATACCCACGACCGCCGACGAGGTTATCCCGTACACCAGAACCGGCCCGGCGATAACAAACATTTTCGCGGCCATTCCGAGAACGTAGCCCTCCTTTTTAAACTCCATCGCCGGAGAGACGATCGAGTTGGCGAATCCGGTGATCGGAACGATCGTTCCCGCTCCCGCGTATTTAGCTATCCTCGGATAAATATTAAGCCCGGTAAACAGCGCTCCCAAAAATATCATCGTTACCGAGACCGCCGTCTTGGCGTCCTCGTCTGAGAGCCCGCAGACCTTTGAATACAAGTTCGAAAACGCCTGACCTATGACGCAGATCAGCCCGCCTATGCAAAAAGCCCAAACTATATTCTTAAAAGTCGGACTCCCCGGCGCCTTCTCGTCTAAATACCTAAGATACTCCTTGTTTTCATGTTCCATAAATTTTGCCGCCCTTCCGCCCGCAAAATATATCCTCTCCCCGCGCGGGCGCTCCGGGAAGACCGTTTTCGGCTTATTCGCAAAAGAGCGTAAGTGCTCTTACAGCTCTGCCGCTATGCTTGTCGCGCGATATAATTCGCTTAATAAAATTTAATTTTTCATATGCAAAAATATTATCGTAGGTAGTATCTGCGGCAAAGCAGATATTTATTCATTGATTTTTGGCGATCTTTATCTTAGATCCGCGGCCTAAATCGAGTTAAACTTATAAAACGAATAACATATATGTAAAAATTTGTATTTACAAGACTGATATAATATGCCGTAACATGGAAATAGAGAGGCTGCATCAGCAAACAATGGGTAAAGCTAACCGTTTTAACATCAAGACGATAACGACAGCGAAAACGAGATACTTTGTCTTCCTATACGGTGGCGAGGCCGACATGCGGCTGCAGCCGCCGTAAAATCTCCTATTCTCTATTCGCTAATCTCTAATCGCTACGTTATCTTATCCCTCATGCTCCGGAGTACCTTTTTCTCTATCCTCGAGACCTGGACCTGCGAGATACCGAGAATTTTTGCGATCTCGCTCTGGGTCTTCTGTTTGTAATATCTGAGAATTATTATTTTCTGTTCCCGCTCCGGTAACTCGGACAGAACTTCCTTTAGAAGAAGCCTGTTTTCCACTGTCTCCTCGTAGTTCTCGTACGATTCCAGCCTGTCTATCAGCGCGGCGCTCTTGCCGGAGCCGTCGTCTATCGTCCTATAAAGCGATTCCGGCTTCTGCGACGCCTCCATTGCGGCGGCCAGCTCCTCGGGACTGATCCCCAATACCTCGGATATCTTCTTAACGGTCGGCTCCTCGTCGTTCTCCGCCGTCATTTTCTCCTTGACCGCCATCGCCTTGGACGATATGTCCTTATAACTCCTGCTGACCTTGATTATCCCGTCGTCTCTTAAAAAGCGCTTGATCTCGCCTATTATCATCGGCACCGCGTAGGTCGAAAACTGCACGCCGTAGCTCAGGTCGAACTTTTCAACCGCCTTTATAAGGCCTATACAGCCTATCTGAAACAAGTCCTCGCTCTCGGCGCCCCGGTTTAAGAATCGTTTGGTAATCGACCTGACCAACCCCACGTTGCCGTTGATAAGCTCGTCCCTCGCCTTAGCGTCTCCATGTTTTACCCGCTCAAGCAATTTGATATTCTCGGTATTTTTATCAGCGCTTTTATTCGAACTCTCGCTAACGTTGAAACCGTCTTTGTATTCGTTTTTTGCCGCGGCCGCTTTATCGTATCCGGTCATATCTCCTCAGCTCCGCCGCTTTGCCCGATCCTCTTAG
>CAJFTO010000049.1 GCA_904419955.1 Candidatus Roslinia caecavium
AAACGTCGCGTTTAGTATTGAATTTTCGCATTGCCACGCCGGCGCGATCTCGTCTAAGCGTCTCTCTACCGCCTCTATAAAATCGAGCGTAGCTTTCTCCTCGCCGCGTTCGACCAGCTCCGCGAGCGTTATCCACTGATGACGCATATCGTGTCTTTGGATACGCGTCTCCTCTTCCATCGCACGGCTCGCGTCCGCGTAACGCTTGAGCGCCGCTATCTGAGCGCTCATTATATCCTGGTTATTTTTCAGCTCGTAGATCTGCGTCGCTCTTGCAAAAAGCAAATATATCAAGATATAGGCGACCGTACATATTATCGTAAGGCTGTATATGACGACGGCGACGGGCAGAGGGTTGTCCTGCAAAAAATTATTTATCAGATAGAGCGTTGCAATAAACGAAACGCTCGGTATCAGACATAATACTCCCCAACCTCGGTCTAAAATATAGAGCGCTTTCTGATAATACGGACGAAATTTTCGCACTACAAAATACAGCGCAAGATACGTAACGCACCGCATAACGACGTGGATCCACGGATTACTCTGCCAGATCGCATGCGCCAACGTTCCGTTGGCGTTTCCGATACAACCGAGCCAGATACAAGTGCAAATATTGAAAACGACGCGAAGCCCCTTATAGCGCGAACACCAAAGCGTCGTCAAAATGTACGGCAGGGTCACCGTAAAAACGCCGACGCGCAAATACATATCCCAGAAATTGCAAAATAAGATCAGGAAAACGTTTACGCTCACGACCGTCGCGATAATCAGAATCCATTTTAGCTTGAACACGCGTACCGGTCTGCGAAACTCGATCAGCGTCATGACGTAGCTCCCCAAAAATCCCTGCGAGATCAAAACCATAAGCGCGTTTAAAAAGTCGTTATACACCATTGCCGCATTTTCCTTTACTCCAAACGTTTATTTATCCTTACTCAATCTATACGCTCGACATCACAGCGAAATTCTTATCCTAAACCACCCGTCTTTAGCCTGATAACGGCACAACGCGTTATATTTTTCGCAAAAAGCCAATATCGACCGCGTCCCGATACCGTGTCCCGTTTCCTTAGATACCGGGATCCCGTCTCCGTTAAATTCAACCTCTCCCGTATATGTGTTCTCGATCTGGATCATCAGACACGGACTCTGAATGCACTTGCATATAATTTTACGTTTTTCTTTCGGCAGAGCGCCGCACGCTTTTATCGCATTGTCAAGCGCGTTAGCGAATACCATAGACAGTTCCGCGGCGTCTACGGGAAGCGACTCGGGGATTGACAGTTTAGCGTCTATGGCTATTCCTCCCTGTTTCGCTCGATAAAAGTACGAAGAGAGCGCCGCGTTGATCACGCTATTTCTGCACCACTGCACCGGAGGCGCCGCTTCGTCCAAACGCTTCTGCGCCGCTCCTATCAAATCGAGTATCGCGCCCTTATCGTTTCGCTTTACCATCGCCTCGATCCTCTCCCATTGTCGGCGCATATCCCGACGCTGGACGCGCATTTTTTCCTCGGCTTCCCGATTTTCGTCCGAGTGACGCTTGAGCGCGGAAATCTGTATACTCATCAGATCTCTGCTGTTTTTCAGCTCGTATAACTGCCTCGCCCTTATAAAAAACAAATATATCAAAATATACACGCATGTGCAGACAGCCGAAACGCTGTAGATCACTATGGATATGAGCGGCGGATCCACAGCCAAAAGATTATTGAAAATATAAATAGTGGTCAGATACGTAACGATCGACGGCAGACAAAGAACGCCCCACCCGCGGTCTAAAATTCTGTACACGTCGAAATAATAACCCCTAAACTTCCGTATTACCAAATACAGAATGGCGTAAGATACCGCGCGCGTCAAAACTCTTACCCACATATAATCCGGAAAGAAAGTTTGTATAAATATGGCGTTAGCCTCGCCGAGACAGCCGATCCAAAGACATGTGCATATGCAAAATACCACGCGCATCCCCTTGATCCGCGAACACAGCATAGTTATCAGCAAATACGGGATTGTCACAGTCAGTACAATTAAGGATACGTAGCTCTCTTCATCCAGCAAACTACGCAATATTATATTAACTATGAAAACGACAGCTACCCCGGCGAACCAACGCAGTTTCCAAACGCGCCTGGGTTCCTTAAAATCCGTCAGCATCATAACATAACTGCCGAGGAACCCATGCGAGACAAGCGTCAGCATTATCTTTAACAAAATATTGTAGTCCATACCATCTTCCTTTACTAAACGTCGATAACCTAATTATTGAAAGGTCTACGGCAATATACTTGTCTTTTCGAACTAATTTAAGCTCGCAAAAATCATTTAATATTTTAATATCCGCCAAATTAAAAATTTGCGTATTCAGTAAAATCGTGTACTATACAATATCCAACGCCGTTTTTATCAAAACGCGTCTAAACTATTCTCTAACAAAAAACCAAATGTAAATTTGATTATATCACAAGTTGTCGAATTATTCAATATCTGCACAAACTTTTTGATCCGCGTCTTTTGTATTGGACTTATAGGCGCCATATCGTCGTTTAAGCTCCGCGCTCTAACGTATTTGTATATGAATATAAAAACATTCGAGATCCATTGAAAATAAATAAAAAAGCGGAATCGGTTCGGCAAGCGTCAAAAACTCGCCGATTATACGCCGATCCCGCCGTTTTTGGGTTTATCGCGGATAGATATTAACTTAAAAATCTTAAAAATTACCGCCGTTCCAGCCCCAGTCGGAGACCGGATGATAGGTAACGTAAACCGAAGCCGGAGGTATATCCAGCTCTCTTTGGAAAAGCTCGCAGATCTGCGCGGTCATTTTTTCGTAGTCCGAACTCGACGCGGAGCCGAAAAGGCTGACCGAAACATACGCGCCCTTATCCAGCTTATCCCCGCCAAACCACAAATCGTAGCCGTCGTCTATGCCGACCATAAGAAATTTTTCGGTCTTATGCAGCGTGTTTACGATCTTTCCAAGCTCGGATTTTATGATCTCCTTCTTCTCAGCCGTAACCGGTACGGCAATCTTTGAATCGATAAATGGCATTGTTATTCTCCTCTCAAATTGGATTTATGGGTTTATTTTACCATAAAGTTTGGGGGATGTATAGGATGAAAATTAAGCGGATCCTGCAAGCGATAAAATACTAAGTAATAATCCAAAGCTACTCAACACTATTCCAGCCACAGCTAACTTTTTCCCCTTGCCGTTTCCATTATTGATTTGCACTAATCCTATAATCGAACACACAAAACCAGCAATTCCATAAATCCACGTAAAACACGCAATTATCGATACAAGAGAACATATAAATCCCAATACCGCCATTCTATTATTTCTCATTTGCCGCGCGCCACTCTGTCCGACGTTGTTATTCTGCGGTTGCTCAAAAACGGGCGGCGGGGCGGGGGTAGGCGTGGGAGTAGACGTTGGCCGCGGCGATGGAGTCGGCGTGGGAGTAGGCTGTGCAGGCTCCGGCGCAGAAGTCGGCTTAGGCGCCGGCGTTGGCTGTGAAGGAGCAGGCGCAGGTGGTGGCTCTGGAGCGGACTTAGGTTTCCTCTCAACAGTTATCCCCCAGCCGAGCGCGTCGGCGAAGACCTGCGCGGCAAAAGCCGCCCATTCTTCGGTTATCCCGAGTTTTTTCGGCAAATAATCAACTATTGCGTTCGCTATCGTTTTTTTATCCCCTCCCTCTGCCTTTGATAGGAATCTTTTATATATACCCGCGTTCAACGCCTGTTTTACGATGTTCTTCTCAATCGTATCTTCCGAGACCATATCGTCCGCATACGCGGCGAATCTGCGCTCGTCCTCCAGCGCTTCAGCCCCGTAACTATCGACGTATCTCTTTACTACTTCGGTTATATCCATCCAAAATTTCCTCCTCAAACGTATCCTATCCGAATATCCCGGCGGTCGGAAAAGTATTTGTTATAAATGCTTTTCTTTTACTTCTTGTTGAGCGCGCCTGACTTTATCAGCCATTTTATGCCTTGAACTACAAAACAAATAGCTCCTGACAATAAGAAATACACTCCTCCTAATTCATCATTAACAATAAAACCAATTGAAATGATAAAATAAATTATTCCTAAAATAATTATGACAACTGCTAAGCAATTAATAACCTTCTTTTCTAATACCACAAATTCAACAAGGCAAACACAAATAATTGCAAGAAAAAGTACTACTATATATATAATAAAAACAACAGCAAACAACTCGCTATATGAATCCATTACTACTTCTATTAACGATAAGCAAAAGAAAAGCAATATCCAGTAAGAAAGCGCCGGTTTTATATAATTTCTTTTTCTCTTTTTATTACTCTGCCCCTGCGCTTGATCAGGCAAAGATTCTGATGCAGGCATAGACGTAGGCATGGGAGTAGGCTGTGCAGGCTCCGGCGCAGAAGTCGGCTTAGGCGCCGGCGTTGGCTGTGAAGGAGCAGGCGCAGGGGATGGCTCTGGAGCAGACTTAGGTTTCCTCTCAACAGTTATCCCCCAGCCGAGCGCGTCGGCGAAGACCTGCGCGGCAAAAGCCGCCCATTCTTCGGTTATGCCCAGATTCTTTTGCAAATAGTCGACTGCGGCGTTCGCTATCGCCGTTTTGTCGCCGCTCTCTGCTTTTGATAAGAATCTTTCGTATATGCCCGCGTTCAGAGCTTGTTTTACTATGTTCTTCTCCACCCCGTTCTCCGAGACCATATCGTCTACAAAAGACGAAAATCTTCGCTCGTCGGCCAACGCGTCGAATCCGTAGCTGTCGACGTATTTCTTTACTACATCAGCTATGCTCATCTAAAATTTCCTCCTCAAACATATCCGTTCTGAATATTCCCGCGACCGAACAGTCGTCGCCGCTGCCGAGACGGGAGAAGTTCTCCAAATACTCTTTCAGCAGGTTGTCGTCGCCAAGATTTTTCGCTATACTCTCATACAGTTTAAATACGTATTCCTCGTTGCGATTGACCGGAAAGGAGTCCTCTATACCGTCCGTGCTGAGAAACACTGCGTCGGGCGCTCCGCCGCGATCCGCCGTCTCCAAGCAATAGTGAAACTCGTCTATCGCGTCTGAGTCGCACAAAGAAGTGGTCGCGTTTAAAAAACAGCGTTCGTCTTTCTCGACAGGGACTCTCCACTCCGCTTCGCCGTCCTCGCCTTTTAAACTCGCAACCGAAATGTTACCGTCGCCGATCTGCACGGCGAACCAATAGTCGTCCGTTATTACCGCTAAAATAAGGGTTGTGCCGTACGCGGATTCTATATTCTTTTCATTTTGGTATCTATTTTTATATTTATCGGCAAGCGGAGCTATTTCCTCTTCCTTAAACGGATTAGCGTTAAAATGTTCTCTCACGGCCGAACGCCAGCTGTTTATTATCGATTTGGAAAGCTGTTCCATCAGCGCGTCGCTGCTTTTGTTATCATAAAGCTGTTCTTTTTTTATATCTCTGCAAAATATTTCTGCGGAATCGAGCGCGCGTTCTACCGCCAATTTTGAGCCGATATCGCTGCGAAAATAATTTACGCTGCCGTGACCGTCCGCGACCGCTATCATTACCGCATCGTCCGTTTTTTTATGATCCGAATAATCCTGGCAAACAGTATTGTTTTTAAGGTGACTATATCCTCTCACGCTCTTAGAAAACACAGTGTAATTTTCCATCGCGATCACCAGACTTCCGAACCGTCGGACGGATTGTCAAAAGAACCGTCAAAAGAACTGTCAAATGAATCGTCGAACGAACCTGCGGAAGAATCGTCAAATTCAAGCTCGTCTTTGAAGTCTTTTATATCCTGTTCAAACTCCTTCTGCTTGCTCGGAAAGCCCCCGTCGTTTCCAGCGGAACTCGACTTGCTCGCGACTTCGGAGGCGCGCACGCTAACGAATCTGACCATTTTTTTGAGCATGGCGCTGTTTTCGGCGACAAGCACCGACTCGTTCGAACCCGTAAACTCCTCCAAAATATTCCGATCCACATTGTCGCCTATCGCTATCGCTACTTTTATCGCCTTTTTAAACCAGTTGTTATCTTTGAGCCTGGTCAGCTCCTTTTTGTAATCGTCGGTCGGCATACCGTCCGACATCAAGAATATCGCCGGAGCGTACGATCCGGTCGCCTCGCTCATAAAAGCCTTTGTGGACAATTTTTTATTAAGTTCTTCGCAGGCCTCGCCCAGGTCGGTAACTCCAAACGCTTCAAGATACTTCCATGTAAAATTCTCTAAATCGACCGGACCGCTCGGCGTCAGCCAGGTAGCGCCTGTCGAAAACTGCAATACCGCTATTTTTATCTCCGCGTCGGAGTTTGAGCCGGACAGATCTTTGAGATCAGGAATGAGCTCCTCTATCGTAGAATTTACTATCCCTATTTTAGTTCCTTCCATACTTCCGGACGTATCTATCACAAAAAAGAGTACCATCGTCTTCCTCGGTACCGGTTCGATCATATCTGATAAACCCATTTTAAAATCCTCCTATCCAATCTCTATATATTTACCGTTTTCATATTCGATCTTAAGACCTTTGGCCAATCTCAAGACCTCTCCGTTTTCTTTTGCTATTTCTTTTTCTCCGTTCGGCAGATATACATACCATTTATTGCCGGACATATTTCTTATTCCCCACGCCCTTGGATTGTTTTTGGCCGTTATGATCTTAGCAAACGGCTTTTCAATTTGATTTACCATATCGTGAACTATCTGAGCATAATATACCCTCTGTCCCGGGAACAACGGTATGTTGTAATCTTTGTTCTTTATGCTTATCGGTATCTTTATCTGCCTTTGGCAGTTTATGCAATTCATTTCTTGATCGGCGCTGATAAACGTCTCTTCTTTGCACCAGCCGCAAGTCATTATATCACCGCGCAGTCTGGCGAAAAGCTTAAGCCACTCTTTCTCGATTATTCTTTTATTGCCTTCGCCGATCATAGCCTCTTTTGTAAATGCCTCTATAAATTTATCTCTCACATATTGAGGATATAGTTTCCACAAATTTATTACGTTTTTATGCACGCCTTCGGCAGGTCTATTAGAACTATCGTTAGGGTCGTATACGAATACGGGGTTTTCGCCGTAATACTTTCTCTCAAGCTCTTCGGTCATACACGGCGGCAGCGTCCCTTTGCCCTCAAGAGGGTGCCCCATAAACAGTAGGTGAAATAATATTACCGCCAAAGAGAACCTATCTGAATATGTCGACGGAGTCGCCTTACCGACGACTATCTCGGGCGCCATATACCTGCACTTTCCGGCTATGCCAAGCTTTTTATTCGCAGTCGTAACGTTATCGTTATCGCAGATCTGGACGTCGCCGGTTTTAGGTTCTATAAAGAAATTGCCGTCGTTGAGATCCTGATATATATAACCCTTGTTATGCAGATCTCTAAACCCGGCCACAATATTTATCGCCGCGTTGATCCTTGCAGTGATACTCGGAAATACCGCATTCTTTAAGAGATACTCCGAAAACTCGTAATAACCGCTCTTTCTCATATCCATGACGTATCCGAAGCTGTCGTCGTATTCGTATGTAATATCTATCGGCCACAAAAAGTTTTTTGCGGGAGAACCTTTTTCTATGTTGTTTATGAGATTGCTTTTAAACAGATCATAATTTTTAAGCGCTTTTCTAAAATACCATTTCAACGCCTTCTCTTCTCCGCCATAACTGACTTTATAAACTATACCCTGTCCTCCTTCGCCGAGTTTTTGCAAAACTTCAACGCTGTTTCCCAACTCTGTCTTTAAGATCGTCCCTATTTTCAACTCCGCCATTGTAAATCACTCCTTAATATCCGCCGCTGCTTAAGTCCAATTTTTCTACTGATGTAAATTCCGACGATTCACGTCCGCACCAGCCGCACTTATGCTTTTTGCCTTCGTGATAACAGTTTACCTTTCCGCAACGGCCGCAAACATAAAACGAAAAGCCCTCGCAATACGGACAGCCCGGATATCCGGGCGCGCATTCGAAAGATCCCGAGATCTTCAGCTTATCGAACCCCTCGCTTTGAGCCGCTCGATCGTCCATTTTAAAAGCCCATGTGCGAACCCAATCGCCGTCTATCTTCTCCACTCTCATGCCGTACGTCTTATTATTTGAACATTTGCATGCAATCACTGTAGCCTCTCTCATATTTCAATCCCCTATCTTATAAATAAAACAAGTCTGCACAATTTCTGAATTTATTCTACTTCCATACTTTTGCACGCAGCAATAGTAGACAAACCGTTATCCGGCCTTCATATCTAAAAAAAGCATGATCGCCGCGATCTGCCAAAGCAAGTCCTTTTTCATTTTATCGCTTATTCTAACATAATGCCTCGTAAGATACCTTAAATATCCTCCGTGAATGTGGAACTCGGCGATTAAATTATTATCAAGATACAATCTTTTTCCCTTTAAAACCAAACTGCCGTACGTCGACTCGCCCGTATATGCTCCGACCCCAATTTCGTAAAGAGGCAGAAACGGGCTGCTTAAAAACCGCGGTCCGAGACCTATTTGCACGCTTTTATCTTGAGACAGCTCAAATACAATATTATTACAGTCAAAATCGTCTGAAGCTGCAAGACCGTGAGTTCCTTTTATCATACATAGAACAAAATTCCCGTTTCCGTCGTATAAATCGTATTTGTCTGAAAAAAGCCCCCGCTTTTTGAATCTGGCTATAATTTTTCCGCCTTTGATTTTTATTTTTTTGCCCCTGATATACACATTCATTTTAAATATTCTCCCTTGATAACAAATATTGCGTATGATTCTATAAATTTAATATATCAAGATTTGAAATCAATCACGATATGATCGTTAATATTCTATATTTATTGTTTTTAATATATATTACTCAAACTGTGGCGAACTGCAAAAACTTAATACGCTTTACAGTTCGCCAACACACCTTCTATCTCCAGTAACTTAGATACGACGTCAGGACCCATCCGACCTGACCGTTATAAATTACCTGATTAAAACCGTTTTGCCATCCGATACTTTCAACGCGAGCTCCAAGCGGAACCGTCGTAAGTCTCTCCGCCGACGTACTTGGATAACTCCTTAGCGACACCCACTCGTTGCAATTCACCACAACCATTGAATCTGCATACGCGCTTATCCCGCACGACAGCATAATCGCGGCAATAATTACAGCAAATACTCTTTTAAACTTTTTCTTCATTTGAACTCCCCTTTTCGTATTAGATATTTATTTGATTTTTATTTTTTCTCATGTATACGCCACAACGCTTTTAATCGGCTGTTAATGATTTAACGCGGTTTTAATATTAACGTCGATTATGGCGCATAATTATAGTGCAAAATCCTCAAACTTATTAAACAAACTGTATTCATTAAACGTCTCTATTAGCGTTTTGCAATATTCGTTTCCAAGAAACGTATAGAACTATAACTCGCCAGTGCTTAAATCTCGGCGCGCATACGTTACATTTTGTAACATTTAAATTGTAACAAAATGTTACAATTATGTCAAGAGGTATTGTAAATGATTGGACTAAAAAGTATACGCAAGCAGAGGAAATTAAGTCAGCAAAAGGTTGCAATGGAATTGAATATCTCGAGAGAGGCTCTTTCGCATTATGAAAACGGGAGACGAGAGCCGAGCATCGGCATGCTTATCAAAATGTCCGATTATTTTAACGTGTCGATAGACTATTTGATCCGCGGCGAGGAGTTTAGACCAAAATAGCATATAGGCGCGGTCGGGCGCCGGCCGCTTTCCCGCTAAACGCCGCGTTTAATATCCGGCGCGCAGTCTGTCTTTTTACGCAGAATATATTAAAAAACTTTTTCATTTATATTTCAAACTATTTATATATAATTATAGACATTGACTAAAAATCCGTATTTATGATATAATAAATTAATTGGATACGACGCGGCGCCCGTTTGCCGCGCGGGGGAAAAGGAGTATGTCGGTTATCCGAATATATCCTAATTATAAAAGATATTAAAATTTTCAGGACAGGGTTGTTATATGAAAAGGAAAATTACCGAGGTTTCGATTTTTGAGTTTTTTCTGTGTATGTTCGTAATACTCATACACGTATTGTCGGAAGGCGTAAGCATGTTTCCAAGGTGGAGCGTTCTATCTATCGTGTTCTTCACCGTCACAAGGCTTACCACTTTCGCCGTGCCCGCTTTTATATTTACGAGCGCGCTTAAACTGTTTTATAAATACAGCGAAAATAAATTTACATATTTCAGCTTTTTGCTGAACAGGATAAGAAAGATATTCATACCCTATGTTCTATGCGTGATACTGTATTATATAGTATTTGTTTATATTTTTAACTACTATGATTTCAATCCGGTCTCGCTCATAGAATACATACTAAACGGCGATCTGTCGGCTCAGTTCTACTTTGTGGTTCTGATAATGCAGTTCTATCTGCTCATGCCGCTCTGGGTCATAATAACCAAATACAACTCAAAGCTCTTCGCCGTTCTGATAGCGGTCTTGGCGTTTGCGGCGACCGTATTTTTCAGAACCTACGAGATCTCGGCGGACTATACCCATAAGATATTCCCATCTTATCTGATATTCTGGGTTCTCGGGATGTATGCGGGACTTTATTATAACGAGTTTATCGCGTTCCTGAGAAAATATAAGATACTGCTCTACGTCGGCTGGCTCATACTCGCGGTCGCTCACTGCGTGATCTCATACATGGAATACGCAGGACTTATAACCGCGTCGTATTCGGCTGTGATCGTCGTACTGTTTTGCCTGTTTTCCACCTTCGGCTTTTATCAGTATTCGTACGGACTCACAATGTCCCTCGAAAGCCGAGGCAAGGGATTCCTTATCAGTATCTCTGCGGCGTCTTACGATATTTATCTTATACACTGCCTGATCATAACCGCCGCGCTTGAGATAATGAACAATATGAATATAACCGACACCATGACGAGGTTCGTCGTATCGACCGCCGTGACCTACGCGATCTCTATCATATTATGCGTATTGATCGCAACGGTCTACAGGAACCTTAAATCGAGCATGCTGCGCGGCTCAGCAAGAAGAGCCCGCAAGAAAGCCGCTCGAAAACGCTATCTGTAAATTAAACCCGCCCGTATAGGCGTCGACGTCGATAATCTCGCCCGCAAAATACAATCCATTCACGAGTTTTGATTCCATCGTGGATGGATTTATTTCTTTTACGCACACCCCGCCGGAGGTTATTATAGCTCTGTCTATCGAACAAAAATCCGTCGGCGTAAACTCCAAATTCTTCATTGATTCGAGCAGGAGCCGCCGCTCCTCTTTGGTTATCGAATTGACTTTTTTATCCGGATCTATCCCGCTTAAATCGATTATATACGGAATGAGCCTCTTAGGCAAAAGCGCGTCCAAGCTGTTTTTAAAATCTTTATTCAGCGCCTTGCCGAAATCCCTTATTATCCTCGCATCGAGCTGTTTTTCATCGAGCGCCGGTTTGAGATCTACGCGTATCTTGTAACCGCCTTTTTTCACGTCTCGCATATGCGCGCTCGCGCTCAATATCACCGGGCCGGTAAGCCCGAAATGCGCAAACATCATCTCTCCGAAGTCGCTGTAGACTTTTTTATTCTTTGAATTGAATACGTCGATCTTAATATTTTTAAGGGTAAGTCCGACCAGACCGCTAAGGTCCTCCTCAACCGCGATCGGTACCAGCGAAGGCTCTATATCGGTTATCGTGTGGCCGAGATTCTCCGCCCAGGTATAGCCGTCTCCGGTCGATCCCGTAGCCTGATACGAAAGTCCTCCGGTAGCTAAAATCACCTTATCCGCTTTTATAAACCCGCGCTTTTGCGTAACGACTCCGCTTATCCTGCCGCCGGACGCCAAGACGTCGTCTACTCTGTCGCGGACGATCTCGACGCTATTCTCCTTTAGAAACCTGATCATCGCCTCGGCGACGTCCGAACTTTTATCGCTCTTCGGAAACACTCTGCCGCCGCGTTCGACCTTCGTCTCGACTCCGAGTCTGTTAAAAAATTCTATCGTCTGAGCGTTTGTGAACGTATAAAACGCGCTGTACAAAAAAGAGCCGTTAGTCGGAACGTTTGCGATCAGAGTCTCCACGTCCTCGCACGCGTTTGTGATATTGCACCTGCCCTTTCCGGTAATGAGCAGTTTTTTACCGAGTATCTTGTTCTGCTCTATAAGCGTTACTCTTTTTCCTCTTCCCGCCGCGGTTCCGGCCGCCATCATCCCGGCCGGACCTCCGCCTATCACTATTACTCTTTCTGAATTTGAATCCATATTATCTCCCGCCGTTTATTTTTCGTCTATTTAACTTTATCAGTCTATATCTCTTCTCTTCAATCTGCTATAAATATTACCGCCAGGGGTCCTCGTTTAAGTCCGTCTGGATCGAATCGATCAAGCGTCCTATATGTATTCCGTCGACAAACGAGTGATGCGCCTGAACCGAAAACGGCAGCCATAGCTTGCCGCCGCGTTCATAAAACCTGCCCCAGTCAAACAGCGGCGTCGCGCATTTAGGATCGCCGCTGAAGGTATGCGAAACATGAGTATATTGTATCCACGGAAGCGCCGAAAATTGGAACACGTCGTTCCCGAGCGGACCGGTAAAGTACTCTTTCTGATTTTCCGCGGCGTTTCGAGCCGCTGAAATATACTCGTCGATATCGTCCGTCATTTCAGCTCTTACTACCTTAAAAAGATCCGAATCCTCGTCCATGTAGGTAAACGCCGTATCTATCCTGTCAAACAGGACGACGTCTCCGCCCAAAAAACGATAGCGAAACTCCTCTATCGCGTTAGCGTTTTTACCGATCAGATACATCATCGAAAAAGTAAACGACTTATTCCGTTTCTTAATATTTTTGTAAAATTCGGTAACGTCCAGCTCCGCCGTTATACAATATTGCGGAAGCGCATAATTTTGGAAAACAGCGCAGTGGATTCTCCGCTTCCAGCTATCCATATCTATTACTTTATATCCGTTCACACGCTTTCCTCCTCCCATTTGATCCCGCTAAAAATATTAAGCGGGATTTTTTACTTAAAATCTTTTACTCCCATGCTTTATAATAAATATCCGCTTTAAAGACCTGGCTCCAAAGCGGAATAAAATATTTATTTAAACTTATTTACTATCTCCTTAAAGGTATCTCCTCTGACCGCGAAGTTTTTGAACATATCGAAACTCGCGCAGGCCGGAGACAGGATAACTACATCCCCGCTTTCGGCGATTTCCCTTGCGGTATTTACCGCGTCCTCGAATTCGAAGCGTCTGTATATCGGCAGTCCGTCGTAATTGGGCGCGGACTTGACCGCCGCTTCTATCTTATCCGAGGTGAGGCCGCAGAGGACAAGTTTTTTTACATGCTCGTTTACGACCGAACCGAATTCGTCGAACGGGATCTTCTTGTCGTATCCGCCCGCTATAAGGACGACCTTTTGCTTAAACGACTTCAGACCCGCGGTAGTTCTCGCCGGAGAGCTCGCTATGGAGTCGTTATAGTATCTTACTCCATCGAGTTCGCGCACAAAT
>CAJFTO010000050.1 GCA_904419955.1 Candidatus Roslinia caecavium
TCGTTAGCAGAAATCGGAACTTAGCGGTTATCCTCTCTACTCTCTTAAAGAAGGGAGGTGTTATCCCATTCAAGACTTATGTCGAAGAAAGGGGTGATATTTGCTTATGAAGTATATACTTAGAGTACTTGTACTCATTGTTATATTTCTCATAGTTTTTTCTATGAAAGCAATATAGCCGCCGGAATATTCGGGAAACGGCAGCTATATTAAATACTGTCAATCAAGGATAACCGTAAACAGTTCCCTTTCTGCTTTTATTATACATCAAAATCTCTAAATAGTCAACATAGTTTTTAGGATAATAGGAATTAGGTATTAGGCGGCTAAAATTCGCCCGCGCAACGTCAAACGCAAGCGTATGCTGAAGGGAATACTCCGTTTTCCTAAACGGCTCAGAAGCCGCATAGACGGCGACAGAAGCCATTTACGCTCCTATTCGCTAATCGCTATTCTCTACGTTGACTTTTCAGTTTAGCGGCGCTATAATAGCATTAACGCATTGCTTAAATCGGCGAAAATATATTTATAAGGAGATAATCGGACTGATGGATATTTTTGTGGAACAATTAGTCAAAAAAAGGCGCGACGGCAAGGACTATCTGATAATGATCTTGTGCGTTGTAGGCGTGCTGGCGGTGCTGGCGGCGTTTAGCGTGTTTTCCATGACGGCGATAGGTTTTATCGCGTTTCTTGTCGCCGCGGCGCTGGTATACGTTTTGTATATGGTCTTCACATCTATTAATTTAGAGTATGAATACTGCTTTACAAACGGCGCTCTCGACGTGGATAAGATCATAAACGTGAGAAAAAGAAAACGCATGACCGAGTTGAACGCGAGGACTATCGAACTGATGGCGCCCAGGTCTCACAGCCAGTACGAGCGTTATCTCAGGGATCAGCAGTATAAAAAAGTCTACGCGTGCGCCGATAGGAACGCGGACGACCTGTACTTTGTGTTGTATATGGAGAACGAGAACAAAAAGATGCTGCTCTTTAGCCCCAACGAGAAGATAAAGGAAGGCTTTAAGCGTTTTAATCCGCAAAAAGTAGAGCTGACAGCGTAGGGGTCGGCGAACAGCGAATAGGGGGTAAAACAAGTTGTTTTAACGCTTGGCGGTTATGTATGCGGAATGGAATACATTGTATTTCTGTACGGCTTCTAAGCCGTAAAAGCTATAGAAACGTATTGGACTTCCTAATCGCTATGTTGCGCGAACAGAGTTTTTGTGATAAAAGACAAACGAGTATAAACATGAGATACAGCGTTTAAAATAATAGAGAATAAGGGAGCTATGGGCTTATTTAACGACGAAAGTTTTGCCGCTGGAAAAGAAGATTTTGTTTTTCTTTGCGCCCGCGCGATCGTTTTTTAGGCTGCGGCGTCCCTTTTTATTTTATATTTACAGATTATATTGTTAGGCGGTCGTTTTTATGAATAGTTACAGCTTATGCGGCGGCTTTGGCCGGCCGAAGATCGGTATTGATTTAGCCGAGATAGACAGATTCAGAGATCCTAAGAGGCGGGAGCGTTTGCTTGAGCGCGCTTTTACCGAGCGGGAGCGTGAATATTTCAAAAAAAAGAAGGATCCGTCCGAAAGCGTCGCGGCCGCGTTCGCGGCTAAGGAGGCGTTTTCCAAGCTCTTGGGAACGGGCGTTCGGGGCTTCGCTATGAAGGATATCGAGGTCGTTCGCGACGGTCTGGGAAAGCCGGAACTCTATTTTAAGGGAGTTCCCGCGCCCGTATCGCTGAGCCTTACGCATACGAGGGTGACAGCCGCGGCGGTCGTTGTGGGAGCGGCGCGCCGCGCGGCGGACGAAGTATTTTCCGAGTCTGAAACGCTTGCGGAGACAGCCGCGCTTTTGCCGGAATTCAGGCGCAGCCGAAAAAGCGATATAAACAAGGGCGACTGCGGAAAGGTCCTAATTATAGCCGGTTCTAAGGGAATGACCGGCGCGGCGTGCATGTGCGCTATGGGCGCGCTCAGGACCGGAAGCGGGATCGTTACTCTCGCTCTGCCGGACAGCGAACAGCCGATAGCCGCGATAAAACTAAACGAGCCGCTGACCGTTCCTCTGCCGTCGGAGAACGGCGTTATCTCGGAAAAGGCCGTCGAAGTGCTCGGAGGGCATATCAAAAAGGCCGACGTGTGCGCGATAGGCCCCGGGCTTTCGGTATCGGCCGGGACCAAAGCGGTCTTAAAAACGCTTCTGGAACTCCCGGACGGAAAGATACTGATAGACGCGGACGGGCTCAACGCCATAGCGGCCGACGCCGGACTTCGCGACGCGCTGAAGAGGAGCGCGGCGGATATTACGATAACCCCGCACCCGGGCGAGATGGCGCGGCTCATGCGGACCGATATACCGACGGTACAAAGCGACAGGGTAAAGTCGGCGGTCGATTTTGCCGGGGAGTATGGGGTAACCGTCGTTTTAAAGGGCGAGAACACGGTCGTCGCTTCGCCCGAGGGAGAATATTATATAAACCCCACCGGAAACCCGGGGATGGCGACGGGCGGGTCGGGCGACGTGCTAGCCGGCGCGATAGGTTCTCTGCTGGGGCAGGGCTTAGACGGATTCGCCGCCGCAAGAGTCGGAGTATTCGTACACGGCCTGGCCGGAGACATGGCGGCCGTCGAGCGCGGCGTATGCGGAACGCTCGCCGGAGATATAGCCGAGAGACTCGGAAACGCGATGGAATTATTAATGCGGCGATCAGCGTTTAGAGAATAGCGAATAGGGTGTAAAACGGGCTTGTTTATCAATCGACGCTTACGAATATGGAATAGGAATACTCCGTGTTCCTATCGCGCGGCGGAAGTCGTTTTTTAGCTATAGAAGATTTTTGGATTTCCTATTAGCCGATCTTTACGTTGACATAGAATTTTAAGAAAACGTTAACTTTAAATATATTGAAAAATTGATAAAAATCCTATATAATACTATGGGTTAGAGTTTATTTTGTTCATGGATAAAATAAACGGATACGGCTCGAGAAAAGTCGAGTCGGATAAATGGATCAATATGGTTGGGAGATAATAAAAAATGAGATCTGACACAAGGGCGTGGGCTGAGATCAGCCTCGACGCTATCGAGAATAATATAAAGGAAATACGCCGTCATGTGGAGCCGGGCGCGAAGATAATGGGGGTCGTTAAGGCGGACGCTTACGGCCACGGATACCTGGAGACCGCGCGGACGCTGCTGGAGAACGGAGCGGATTCGCTGGCGGTGGCGTTTATTGACGAGGCGATACAGCTTAGGCGGTGCGGTATAGAATGTCCGCTTTTGATCTTGGGGCACAGCTCGGAGAAAAACGTCAAAAAGCTGGTAGAGAACGATATTATGCCGAACTGCTATTCGGTCGAGCTGGCCGAGGCCATGTCGGCGGAGGCGGTAAGGCAGGGTAAAACGGGGAAGATACATATCAAGATAGACACGGGTATGAGCCGTGTGGGCTTTAGATATACCGAGGACGAAGAGATAAACGCTAAAACGGTCGAGAAGATAGTACAGATATCAAAGCTGCCCAATATCGAGATAGCCGGGATATTCACGCATTTCGCGGTAGCGGATTCGGACGACGACGAATATACCGATCTTCAGTTCAGGCGTTTTATGAGAGTGTGCGAGGCGCTCAAGGCGGCCGGGGTCGAGTATGGACTCAGGCACTGCTGTAACAGCGCGGCGCTCATGCGGTTTAAACATATGCATCTGGATATGGTCAGACCGGGTATAATCCTGTACGGCGAGGCGCCGTCGGAGTTTGTGCCGAAGGATATTCTGAATTTAAAACCCGCGATGACGCTTAAGGCGAGGGTGACCAATCTGAAGGAGCTCGAACCGGGCGTTACCGTGAGCTACGGCAGAAAATACAAGACCGAAAGGGCGACTAAGGTCGCGACGATACCTATCGGATACGCCGACGGGTATTCGAGAATATTGTCCGGAAAAGCCAAGGTCATGATAGGCGGAGTCAAGTGCGACGTTATCGGAACAATTTGTATGGATCAATGTATGGCCGACGTAACAAATGTCAATAATATAAACGTCGGTGATGAGATCATCCTCTTCGGCGGGTCCGAGAGCGGTCCGGATACGGTGACCGTCTGCGATCTGGCGGAGATGATGGGGACAATCAATTACGAGATCCTATGCGTTATAGGCAAGCGGATTCCGAGGGTTTTTGTAAGAGGCGGTAAGATCGAGGACGTCCATAACTACCTGCTCGACAGCCCGGTATCCGAAACGTCTTGAGACGTCTGAGCCAAGCGGTCTTTCCGGTAAAAGGAAGTTTAGACGAAAGCCGCGGCGGGGAGCGGACGAAGCCGCGTTATCCCGCGACTGCAAGATAAGCCGGACTTGTTACATAGACCCGTACTTGACGGGCGCGGCAAATTTTAGCGCCAAACGCCGCGAAGTCGGCTAAGTAGATTACCGTTTATCACCGCAAGTTGTCCGGTAATTTACAAAAAACAAGTACAAAAACAAGTTTTCGGCATAAAATAGCATAGGAAATATAACTTGCGGAGAGTGAAATACATTGGTTGTAAAAAGAGGAGATATTTACTATGCTGATCTGAGCCCGGTAGTGGGCAGCGAACAGGGCGGGATACGCCCGGTGCTTATAATACAGAACGACGTGGGTAACAAATACAGCCCAACGGTCATAGCCACGGCCATAACCTCGCGCGTGAACAAGGCTAAGATGCCGACGCATATCGAGCTTGACGCCGGAGGTTTTGGGCTTTCCAAGGATTCGGTCGTGCTGACCGAGCAGATACGGACGCTGGATAAAAAGAGGTTAAAGGAGAAGATAGGACATTTAGACGACGAGCTGATGGACATGGTTAACGAAGCGCTGGAGGTGAGTTTCGGTTTATCATAGGGGGAAACGACTTACAGATAGGAGGACGACAATGAAGAGCGACAACAAGAAGAGAAAGTTCGACGGAAGCAGGTTCGTAAAGACGCTTATCTCGGTAACGGTCAGCGTGCTATTGCTCGGCGGCACGGTAGCGTTTTCCGAGCCGGGCGGCACGGACGATCCCGTGGTTACCAAAAGCTATATCGTGAGCGTGGTAGTGCCGCAGCTTAAGGCGTACGTGGAGCAAAGGCTCGGCAATTCCGAGGCGGACGCGTATTCGGAGGAGTTCGTCGTGGTGGATATCCTAAGCGGACAAACTGTTTCGTGCGAAGCCGGAGCGGAGCTTATTTTAAGAAAGGGGAGCGCTACGGTCATAGCGACCGATAAAGGCGGCCTTGCGGATACTACGGCGGGCTACGACCTCGGAAACGGTTCCGCCATGCCCGCGAACCATCTGCTGATAGTCCCGGTAGACGACGGCAGAGGCTTTAGAGCGACGAGCGACGCTATAGTCATGATCAAAGGCGGATACAACATAAGCGGGTAGAGCGCGGGCGTTAGGGAGCGATAGCGAAGCGGGCGTGTTTTGACGCGTTAATTCTTTAAAGAAGAGGCGGAGATATTTGGGCGCGCCGTTCTTTCGATCGGCGTCGATCCGCTCGCCCCGCGTCCAATCAGCCGTTGGCTTGAGTTCCTATATTATATAGATGCGCGCAATAATAATTACGCGCGTTTTACGAATATATTTATATATACGAAATCGAATATTTATCAGAGCGGTTGTTATACCGCTCTTTAATATTATATAATTCAATTGTCACAATTTTGCGTTCCGAATACTATCTAAAAATAAAACTCCCCAAAAAAGCAACGTTTTCACGGGCTTTGCGGGTTCTGTGGGGAGTTTTCAAATATTTTCCATTATTACAATTGCATTAAACGTCGCATATGTCGGTGACGCGCTTTTTGGCGTGGGGAGATTTTAAGCGGTTATGGGGAGTAAAATGGGGAGGGTTTTCAAGCAAAAGTCTCCACAAAGAATAACGTTTTCACGGTAGTTTGCAGGCTCCGTGGGGAGAAAAGAGATATTTTTTTTAATACTGTAAAATAAAATAAAAAATAAATAAATATATAATAAAAAAATATATATAAAAGAATAGGAAAAAAAGTCCCCAAACTTGACTTAACGGAGTTTTTAGCAACGTAGAGATTAGATTCACGTGTTATTTTTACTATATCTATTGCATTTTATAAACATATATATTATAATAGAGGTGCTGGGGGGACTCGGTCTCGAGTTGAGAGGATAGAGATATCCGACCCTTTGAACCTGAAGCGGTTAATACCGCCGTAGGGAAGCGCCTGTAAATATCATATTTTAAGATTTATCAGGACGCTTGTAGATATAACGAGCGTCCTTTATTAACGCCTGAGCGGACTACTTGACGTCCGAGCGCGGGCGTAAGATTATAGGGGCTTTATTTAGCAAATAAATTTATACTAAAAGGAGCGGGGAAAATGAGTTACACCACCCAAATGGACGCGGCTAAGCAGGGGATAATCACGCCCGAGATGGAGATAGTCGCAAAAAAGGAAATGATGGACGCGCAGGAGCTTAGGTCGCTGGTAGCCGAGGGCAAGGTAGCCATACCGGCTAACAAGAACCACAAGACGTTATCGCCGGAGGGGATCGGCCGGGGGCTTAGAACTAAGATAAACGTCAACCTTGGTATATCGAGAGACGCGGCGGACGTTGAGAAAGAGCTTGAAAAGGTCAGGACGGCTATCGACATGAAGGCGGAAGCGATAATGGATCTGTCAAACTACGGCAAGACGAAAGAGATGCGCCGCCGGATATTGGATATGTCTCCGGCTATGCTGGGAACGGTTCCGATCTACGACGCTATCGGCTACTGCGAGAAGAAACTGAAAGATATAACCAAAGAGGATTTTATGAGGGTCGTGCGCCAGCACGCGGAGGACGGAGTCGATTTCATGACTATCCACGCCGGGATAAACCGCGCTACGGCTCAGAAAATAAAGGATAATAAGCGCAGGACTAATATCGTCTCAAGAGGCGGCGCGCTGCTTTTTGCATGGATGGAGATGACCGGGAACGAGAACCCGTTTTACGAATATTACGACGAGGTAATGGATATATTCGCAGAGTACGACGTGACCATAAGTTTAGGCGACGCCTGCCGTCCGGGCTGTATCGATGATTCGACCGACGCGGCGCAGGTGAGCGAGCTGATCGTGCTCGGAGAACTCACGAAACGCGCGTGGGAGAAAAACGTTCAGGTGATGGTCGAAGGACCCGGACATATGGCGATGAACGAGATCGCGGCCAATATGATAATGGAGAAACGCATTTGCCACGGCGCGCCGTTTTATGTGCTCGGTCCTCTGGTCACCGACGTGGCGCCCGGATACGACCATATAACCTCGGCCATAGGCGGAGCGATAGCCGCCGCAAGCGGCGCGGACTTCCTCTGTTACGTGACTCCGGCGGAGCATTTGAGACTCCCGGACTTAGGCGATATGCGCGAGGGTATAATAGCGTCTAAGATAGCCGCGCACGCGGCCGATATCGCCAAGGGCGTAAAAGGCGCGAGAGAATGGGACAACGCGATGTCGGACGCGAGATGCGCGATAGACTGGGATAAGATGTTCGAACTGGCGCTCGATCCGGAAAAACCGAAGGCGTACAGGGCGAGTTCCCAGCCGAAAGAGGAGAACACCTGCACTATGTGCGGCGAACAGTGCGCGGTCAAAAATATGAATAAAATTTTAGGCGGAGAAGATATAGGGATTTAACGTAAGATTAGAATAATTATGGATATTAAAACTAATAAAAAAATTCCCTGCGTATTGACTATAGCGGGGTCGGACAGCGGCGGCGGAGCGGGGATACAGGCCGATATAAAGACTATATCTGCAAACGGCTGTTACGCGGCGAGCGTTATAACTTCGGTCACGGCTCAGAATACTATGGGTGTGGAGACGGTCTACGATCTGCCGGCGGAGGTCGTGGCGGCTCAGCTCGACGCGGTATTTAAAGATATAGATTTCTCCTGCGTCAAGATAGGGATGTTGTCGAACGCTGAGATAATCGATACGGTCGCGTATAAGCTTGAAGAATACAAGATCGCGCCGGTCGTGCTGGATCCGGTAATGGTATCCACGAGCGGTCACGCTCTGCTGAGACCCGACGCGCGCGAGAGCTTAAAGCGCAGGATGATAAAGCTCGCAAAGATAGTTACGCCGAACATACCCGAGGCTGAGGAGCTGTCCGGGATCAAAATAACGAATATAGAGGATATGAAGAACGCCGCGCGCATCATAGGCGAAATGGGCGCCGAGTTCGTTCTGGTCAAGGGCGGACACTCCGGCGGCGACGAGGCGACGGATATCATGTTTAAATGCGATACGGGCGAGAGCCGGACTTACAGCGAAAAGCGGGTCGAGACCAAAAACACCCACGGCACGGGCTGCACGCTCTCGTCCGCTATCGCGGCGAATTTGGCAAAGGGATACGATCCGTTCGAGGCGGCGGAGAGGGCGAAGAAGTACCTGACCGCCGCGCTTGAGAATACGTTCGACATCGGCCATGGCTGCGGTCCGGTTAATCATAACATAGAGATTAGGGATTAGGCGGCAAAACGGGGCGCTTTAACGAAGGACGCTTTGTCTGCGGAAAGGGAATGTTTTGTTTTACTATGCGGTTTAGAGACTGTTTTTTGCGCTACAGTATCGTTTGGGGCTCCTAATCGCTAATTTATAAATCCCTAATATCTATGTTGACTTTACATTGGTTTTAGTGTATAATTAAAGCAGACAAAAGGTAAACCGAAATCTCGGTTAGCCAAATCAACAAGCTATAATCACAGCCGTCCTTGGGCTAAAAGGGCGGCTACATTGCTTTTATGGATACTATTATCAGAAATATGATAACAGAAACCATTATCTTTAACAATGGATTCCACATCAGCAATCACCTCCTTATGTACATAATGGAGATGAACACCCCCTTTCATTATAAAATGGGGATGGCTAACCGTCCTTCAATTACCTTTTATCTGCTGCCGATATTATACAATATCCGTCGAATTTAGTCAACATAGAGATTAGGGATTAGGCGGCAAAACGGGACGCTTTGTCTGCGGAAAGGGAGTATACAGTTTTCCCATTACGCCCGCGTCGCAGTTTAAGCGTTACAGCAGCTTTTTCCGGTTTCTAATCACTACTCTCTACGTTTGGAGGTCATGAATTTGTTTGAAGGTTTAAAGAAAGATAACGATATTTTAAGAGCGGCGGCGGACATATTCTGCGAAATGAAAGCGAACAAGCCGCTGGTCGAGTGCTTGACCAACAGGGTCACGATCAACGACTGCGCCAATATGCTGCTGGCTATGGGAGCCTCGCCGATAATGGCGGAGGCGGAATGCGAGATGGAGGATATAATGCGGATATCGAGTTCGCTCGTACTCAATCTCGGACTGCTCGGCGATAAACATCAGGCGGCAATGAAAACGGCGGCGAGAGCGGCGCGGAGCATGGGCAAGCCGATAATTCTGGATCCGGTCGGCGCCGGGGCCTCCGCATACCGAAACGAGGTCTGCGCCGATATGATAGAATGCGCTGAGCCGACCGTTATACGCGGCAATATGTCCGAGATAAAATCGCTCTGCGGCGCCCGGATAGAGAGCAAGGGCGTGGACGCGTCTGGCGACGATACGGTAAACGCCGGGAATTACGCCGAATACGGAGAGATGATAAGAGCGCTCGCTAAGAAACACGGCTGCGCGGTCTGCGCCACCGGCGAGACCGACGTGATTTCGGACGGGGATAGGATATACTATCTGCATAACGGGACCGATATGCTCTGCGGCGTTACCGGAACGGGCTGTATGTGCAGCGCGACGATAGGCGCGCTATGCGCCTGCGGCGACCCTCTTACGGCTACGGCGGCCGCGGTTATCATGCAGGGGATAGCCGGAGAATACGCGGCGGAATATGTGAGAAAAAACGGAGACGGCATCGGGACCTTCAGGACGAAGCTTTTCGACTATATTTATTTAATGAAAGCCGACGATTTTACGAAGAGGGGCGAAGCGTATGTTCAAGGATAAAAACAAGATAGACTATTCGGCGTATACGGTGACCGATACCGATATATGTCCGCGCGGGAGACTTATCGAGACCGTGAACGAGGCGATCCGCGGCGGTTCGGGGCTGATCCAGCTTAGGGAAAAGGATATAACCACAAGAGAATTTTACGCCGAAGCCATGGAGCTTAAAAAAATCTGCGACGCGGCGGGCGTGCCTTTGCTGATCAACGACAGGATCGATATAGCTCTTGCGGCGGACGCGGACGGGGTCCATTTGGGACAGAGCGACATGCCGCTTGCGGCGGCGAGAAAACTGCTCGGCGAGGACAAAATAATCGGTATATCCGCGGGTAACGTCGAACAGGCGGAGGAGGCCGTCAGGGGCGGCGCCGATTATCTGGGAAGCGGAGCGGCGTTTTCTACCAATACCAAAAAGGACGCCAATTGGATAGGCGCAGAGGGGATCAAGGCGATAGCCGATTACGCCCATAATAATCCGTACGGGCGGATCCCTATAGTCGGGATAGGCGGCATAAACTTATCCAACGCGGCCGAGCTCGGCGGGACCGGAATAGACGGGGTAGCGGTCGTCTCGTGCATTATGGGGAGCGACGACCCGCGCGGCGCCGCGGCCGAGCTGAAAAAGATCGTGGACGGCTTTAGAAGGCGGTGATTTGACTTGAGCGGCGTTTATGATTTTGACAGGATCTTAACGAATAAGACCAGTTCGATGTTCGATCTGGACGGCACGCTTATCGATTCGATGTGGGTGTGGGACAGGCTTTTGATAGATTTTCTTAAGGGATATAACTACGAGGCTTCGGACGAAGTCCTGAGCCGGGTCGCGCATATGACCCTGCTGCAAAGCAGCGCGTATGTAAAACAGGTCTACGACCTGCCCGTAAGCGCCGGGGAGATACGCCGCTGTTGGAACGATATGGTATACGACGGCTACGCGCATAAGATAAAGCCAAAAAACGGCGCGCCGGAGTATCTGGAGAAGCTGAAGCGGGACGGGAAAAAGGTCGCGGTCGCGACCGCCTGTTCTAAGGAGCTCGCCGAGGTCTGCCTGAAAAACAACGATATGTACGATCTGATCGACGTCTTTACATACGCCGACGAGGTGGGAACCGGCAAACGCGCGCCGGACGTCTACATAGAATGCCTGAGGCGGCTCGGTTCCGTCGCGGCCGAGAGCGTGCTGTTCGAGGACATACTCGTCGCGCTCAACACCGCGAAGCGGATAGGCCTCAGCGTGGTAATAGTCGAGGACGGCTCCGCGGAGAAGGACAGAGACAAGCTCATGGAGCTTTCGGATAAGTACATAGTCGATTTCACCGAGCTTATGTAAAAGCGACATATTATGAATTATTGGGCGGGAGACTGACTATCCCGCCCTTTTTCGTTATCTCCCGGCGGGAGCGCCGCTCTTTAGCGCGGTCAGTTCGGCGCGTTTGCCCTTAAGTCTCTGCAATAGATATTCAAACTCGCTCTCGCTGCGTTTTATCTCGTATATACACGTGTCTATCAGCTTAGGCTCAATCATGAACTCAAAGTAGTCTAAAGAGTATCGATACTGTTCCATGGCCTTTAAAGTTTCGTCGTAGAGAAGTTCGTATTCCCGCTGTTTTTCCGCGAGCAGTTTTTTGTATCCGCGCCTTGATAGAGACGGGACTTCGACCGTTTCGGATACCTGCGTTTTCGGGTCTAATTTGTCGTTTGTCTGAGGTTTTAACGTAAGAGCGCCGTTCATTGAGATTCCTCCTTTTGATGTAGAATTTAATAGCTTCAAAATTTACAGAAAGTTTCCGCGGGGCGCGGCAGAGGAGCTTTTTCTGATAAATTTGTTCTATAAAAATATTATGGACAAAAATTATGCGTTTATTTACAAAAAATTAATACATTTATTTAAATCTGTGGTATAATAACTTATTAGGGAATGGGAAAAGACGCTGATATAAATAACCGCACTGGCGAAAGGATGTTGTAAGATGGAAAATAAAGTAAAAATATTGATAGTGGACGACGAGAGTAATATTTGCGAGCTGATAAGACTTTATATCGAGAAGGAAGGCTACGAGGCGATAATCGCCAACGACGGTCAGGAGGCGATAGACAAGTTTAAGGAACATTCGCCGAACCTTATACTTTTGGACATAATGCTTCCGGTCAAGGACGGCTGGCAGGTCTGCCGCGAGATCAGGGCGCTGAGCAACGTGCCTATAATCATGCTGTCCGCCAAGGGCGAGACCTTCGACAAGGTCTTGGGGCTCGAGCTGGGAGCCGACGACTATATTGTAAAGCCGTTTGAGCCGAAAGAGATGGTCGCGCGTATAAAAGCGGTAATGCGCAGGAGCGAGAACCAGGGCTCGGGCGGCGAGGACGAAGACGAGGACGAGCTCGTATTCGACGGACTCAGGATAAATCAGTCTACATACGAGGTATATATCGACGACAAAAAGGTGGAAATGCCGCCTAAAGAGTTTGAGCTGTTATATTTCCTTGCGAAGAATGCGAATAAGGTGTTCACAAGAGACCAGCTCCTCGACAAGATCTGGGGCTACGAGTTCTTCGGCGATTCGAGAACGGTGGACGTGCATATAAAGAGGATCAGAGAGAAGATAGAAGGCAAGGAGAGAAACTGGAACCTCAAAACTATTTGGCGGGTAGGCTATAAATTTGAGGTAGAGCAATAATGTTTGGAAAGACTATATTTTCAAGGGTATTTTTTACAAACCTTGTCACGGTCTTGGTGGGAATAATCATCTTAGGTTCGCTCCAAATGGTTCTGATGAGCAGTTACGTCTCAAGGGAGAGCGAGCATACCTTGATGAAGAACGCC
>CAJFTO010000051.1 GCA_904419955.1 Candidatus Roslinia caecavium
ATAGAGGCTCCGGAGGACGGAGAGCTGGATCTGACGCTGTCCGTGGATAATCTTTTGGAGATGGGCATAGACAGCGCTTCGCTTAAAAATAAAGGCATAATGGAGGCGCCGGAGTCTAAAGAGATAGTCGAACAGGACGAGAACGGCTGGTCTATCGGTCAGATAGTAAAGTACGGCGATTTCGGCGTTAAGGGAACCAACGACTATAAGGCTCAGTTCTCGGACGGCGGTTACGCGACCGCGGTGCGTGTTATAACGGACGACGGAGCTAACGTTACGACCGATAACGACGCGCATACGATAACGGCGAATGAGAAGTTCAACACCGAAGACGACACGCAGAAATTCGAGGCGGAGATAACGACTCCGAGACTCCATATATCGGGCGGAAAATCGGTGGTATTGATCTCCGCTTTGGACAAACAGGACGACGGACTTACCGACGTTGAGAGCGTAAAGCCGCTGTACGACGAGCTGCTTGGTCGCGCTGACAAAGCGGCTGAAAAATATGGATGGGACTTTTCTGGCGAGGCTCAGGCCGAACAGGCGGAGTATAAACCGACCGGATATTACGAAGGCATAAACGGGATAACGATATCGAACGTCAGCGAGACCGGTTTTACCGCGGCTAACGCAAACGCGGAGAACTTGGAGCTGACCTTGATGGCGGCGCAGTACGACGCGAGCGGAACGCTTATAGACACGGATATACAGACGCAGACTGTAAGCGCGGGCGGCGAGACCGTATACGACCTGAGCGGCGAGTATCAGACGAGTGCGAACACCGCGTATTCGAGATTGTTCTTGCTGGACGTCGTATCTATGATACCGTATATACAGGAGACCGAGGCCGCGGCGCCGGTCGTTACCGAGTTGACCGAGCTGTATACCAAAATGCTCGAGCCGCACGCGGTGATGCACGGACGGCAGTTCGAGGGCGTCGAGCTTGAGCTCTGCGCTACCGATGAAGAGAAAGCCGACAGAGAGCTTACAAACACCGAACTCCAAGAGAAGCAAAACGGTATGGACACGATCAACAAGGCGTGGTTGGAGAGACTGTTCTACAACGGCAGATTCGGACTGATCTGCGCGTCGGGCTACAACACGACGAGACTCGGCGGTATCTGGGTGGGAAACTGGATGCCGGACTGGTCGGGAGATTTCACTCAGGACGCAAACGTCAATCTTCAGGTATCATCGATAAACACGCAGGGACTCAGATCGGCGGCCGAATCGTATATGACCTATATATTGAGACAGGTATCCGACTGGGAGATAAACGCTAAGAATATTTACGGCATAGACGACGCGATAATGGCGCCGCCGAGGACGGACGGCGACGGCAACGGTCAGATCTACCATTCGCTTCCGGGTTATCCGTTTGCATACTGGAATGCGGGCGCCGACTGGCTGATCATACCGATATATGAATACTGGCAGTGCTACGGCAACCAGAAGATAGCGCTGGGCGAGGACGTAGATTTGAATGAGCTCGAGTCTGTACTCGATCTGGACGAGGCGGATAAGGCGCGGATACAGGCGGATGGCTTCGACCTCGAGGGCGATATACTGACCCCGCTTATCAGAAAGCTGTATAACTTCTGGCAGGGCTACGCCGACGAGCGCTTCTATATGAGCGAGGATGGAACGCTGCACTTAAACGACGGCACGACGCTGAATGTGGAAAACGGGGATAAGTATCTATTCTCGCCGGGATATTCTCCGGAGAACGTGCCGAGCGCGGACGGAAGCGGATATAACGCGGCTCCGTCTCTTGCGGCGAACACCACGATGGACGTATCGGCGGCGCACGATTCGATGACCATGCTCAGGGAGTTTATCCAAAACGGTAATATAACCGACGTAAATATAGATGACGTAGACGCGTTTGAGGCGCTATTCCCCGGATACATATGCGCGGACGACGGCGCGCTTAAAGAGTGGCTGATACCCTCATACGAGGAACATTATAACCACAGACACGTCAGTCATACCTACAGCGCATGGCCGGGCTACGAGGCTCAGAATGATAAGACGCTGAGAAAGAGTCTGGCGGCGGCGATGGATATGCGCAAGACCTATAACACAAACGACAACGCGCAGGCGCACGGACACTTGCACAACGCGCTGGTAGAGGCGAGGATAAAACGCACGTCCGGCTACGAGACGTCGCTGCATACGTTGGTTGCGTCGGGCTACGAGTACGCAGGTCTTATGACCAGCCACAACAAGAACCACGGTTCGGCGTTCTGTACCGACAACGCGTTCGGTCTCGACGGAGTTATAATCGAATCGCTGCTCTATTCTAACACCGGCGAGATAGAGATACTCCCGACCCTGATCACGGACTGGAGCGAGGGTAGGGTTACCGGACTTTCGGCAAGGACTCGGGTAAGCGTAGACGAGCTTGAGTGGGATACTTCGGCCGCGACGGCAACCTTGACTTCGCTTGCGGACGACAATACATTTATAATCAAGTGCGGCGAAAACTGGAGCGGCGCTCAGGTAGACGGACAGCCCGCGGAGATGCAGATAGACGAAAACGGCGAGGCATATATAGAGCTTACGCTGGATAAGGATAAGACAGTAACCGTTACGTTTACGTTAAAGGCGATAACGGACGGCACGTACACAATAAGTTCGGGATCCGACTATGTCAGCCCGGCATCTTATGCTAACAACGCTGAGATCGCGACATCGACCGAGGCTGAGTACTGGAATATCGAGATAGACGCAAACGACAACGTTACCATAACAAACGTTGAGTCGGGCCGAGAGCTGACCTACAGCGACGGCGCGGTATATAGCGCGACGATAGAGGGCGACGGACCCAAGTGGAAACTGGCCGCTGACGGCGACGGCTACAAGATACTCGCAAGCGACGGATGTTTAGGGCTTTCAGTAGGTTCGGGAAACGTTACGCTCGTAAACGCGGCGGAGGCTACGGTCTTGGCGATAACGCCGAGCGCGTCGATGGATACGGGGGTAGTCGCCGACAGCATAACCATAGCCGCGAGCGAGGAGATACCGGCGGAAGGAGTAACGCCCGGCACGGCGGTAAGCTTCGAGGTATCGCAATACGTTCCGGCGGTCGCGGTAGTGAACGGCGTCGACTGGTTCGTGGTTGCAAACGACGGAGAGGATTTGACGGATACCGCGATAAATTCGGACGGAGTTCTGACGCTCGGCATAAACAGCAAGGGCAGAACGCTGACCGTATACGCTGAGTCCCCTGACGGTTCGTGCAGATCGAATTCTATAGAGGTAGTTGTGGCCGATAAGCTGATACGCATGCAGCAGATTGAGATGGAGAATATGGTATACGGTTTCGGAAACTATAAGATAGAGACAGGCAGAGCTTCGGCTTCAGGAAACGCCGAGATCGGCACGATAGCCGGAACCACGGTTTTGAAATACGAGAACGTAAGTACGGAGAACCTACTGTCCGCGGCGATAAAGAGGATAGACGCGTCTAACACGGTAGCTCCGGCTACGATCACGCTGTACGCGGATCTGAGCGAGAGTTCCTCGCTTACATACTACGACGGCTACAGCCGCGACCCGGGCGAGGCGGCGGCTCAGGCGTCTAAGCGTTATACGTTAGACGGCGTTAATATAGACGGCGCTAAGGCCATCTCGGATACCGTATCTATCTCTCAGGGAACGATAGATATCACGGTTCCGATCGATGCCGCGAATTTGGGCGATACTATAGATCTTTACGTAGTGATAAATACGGTCGGCGGTCAGACCTGGGCCGGCAATTACGACTACCTGACGCTTAACTATGAGATGAACTTTGAGAGTATAGACGCGCGGACGATAGAGATGGAGACGTTCGCATACGGTTTCGGCGGCTATAAGATAGAGACCGGCAAGTCCACGCCGAGCGGCGTTGAGATAGGAACTATATCTCAGCGGACGGTTCTAAAATACGAGGACTTTGATTTTGACAATCTGTACTCGCTTAAGTTGTTTAGAACCAATACGTCTCCGGCAAAAATAAGTCTGTATGTTGATTTGACCGAGAACGAGCCGCTTGAATACTACGACGATTATAACAGAGACTCCGGCGAAGGCAAGGGCGCGGCGTCGAGAAGATATAAGATAAGCGGAGTTAATATAGATTCGAGCAAACAGCTTGGAAGTATGATCTCCGCATCGAGCGGAACGGCGGAGGTAGAGTTCAATCTATCCGGCGCCGCAAGCGGAAATCACGATTTATATATTGTTATAGAATCGGGCGGTCAGACGTGGTACGGTAATTACGACTACATGGAAGCCACATATGTAAATTAGTAAAATAATCAAATTAAGATTTCTCCCAATTATATGACGGGCGGCAGATAAAAAACTGCCGCCCGATTTTTAGTTTCCGAGCGTTTTTATCGGGTTTTAAATCCAAACATGAAAATAAGTATAACTTCGCCTAAATTGGAAATACTTTTTCATGAGGTGATAGAAATATGTCAAAGCCAAATAATTCAGGCGGAAGCGGCGAGCAAAAAACGAAATTTTTCCGCACAAAGGGGTTCTACATAGCCCTTGTCGTGCTAACGACCGCGATAGGGATCTATGCAGTACTCAGCGCTCTGACCGCTAAAACAATCGAGAAGAATACGTTCGACGAACAGGCTTGGAACGATTCGCAGGCCGAAGTCCAGGCGAGAAACGAAGTAGAGGATCTAAACGGCGACGACGACCAAAAGGGATTCGAGCGGGTAGATTCGATCCCGGTAAACGCGAATCAGTACCCGGTTGAAGCGGCGGCCGAGGCGACGGCGGGGTCGGACGATAACGCCGAGGATACCGGAGCAGTAGCCAACGTAGAACCGCAGGCGAGCGCGGAGGCGTTTGAGGATGAGTCTGCGTCTCAGCCCGCAGAGTCGGCGCGGCCGATAGATCCGGAGAGTATAAATATCTCCGAACTTATGGGCGGTATGACCTTTGTTATGCCGCTGGACGGAACGATAACAAAAGAATATTCAATGAACGATCTGCAATATTCTGAGACGATGCAGGATTGGCGCACGCACGAGGGGATAGATATAGAGGCCGAGCTTGGGGCGCCGGTATTGGCGGCGGCCGCCGGAAGCGTCGTGCAGGTATACGAGGATCCTATGCTCGGATATACCGTTGTGATCAGACATGAGAACAACATGGAGACGGTCTACGCTAATCTTCAGGATATGCCTCAGATCCAGCCGGTGGATCAGGTTACGGCGGGGCAGGAGATAGGCAGGGTAGGCGCGACCGCTATGACCGAGTCGGTAGAGCCGCCGCATCTGCACTTTGAGGTCAGGTATATGGAGACAAAGCTCGATCCTAAGGAGTGTCTCGGCCTCGGCGCTTCGGCGGATAATTCTTCGGCCGGCGTGGCGGCTTCAGACATGCAGGCGCCAACTCCCGGACAGTCCGGCGCCGCGGCGGAGATGCAGGACGATCCTGCGGCGGAGTCCGACGTAGACGATACGGATATACAGGAACATTCGTCCGAACAGACGGATATGGATGACGAGAACGATTAAGGGCGTTGCTTTTGGCTCCGGCGTATGCTATAATATTCTTAGTATATTTATACTAATGACGCAAAGGAGCGTGTAAAAAATGGGCGACGTATTTAACAGGATATACGAAACGGTCAAACTAATCCCGTACGGAACGGTAGCGACATACGGGCAGGTAGCCGCTTATTCGGGAAACCCGAGATGGGCGAGAGCGGTCGGCTACGCGCTGCACGTAAATCCGGATCCGGAGAATATACGCTGTTACAGAGTGGTGAGTAAGGATGGAAGCGTGTCCGAGGCGTTCGCGTTCGGCGGCGGGAAAAAACAGCGCGAAATGCTGGAGAGCGAGGGCGTCGAGTTCTTGCCTGACGGCAAGGTGGATATGAAAAACTTTGAGTTTAAATTTATATAACTCGATCGGCGCCGCGCCGAGAGTTATATTCGAGCGGTAAAGTTATAGGTTAAATTATGCCGGCTTCGCGTTTGCTGCGGAGTCGGTTTTTGATTTTTATCCATGGATTTCATTCGTCAACCTTTTCCATATCGAGAAATACCGTTAGTGGATCCGGTATAGGAGACGCGTTATTCGGCGTCCAGCTTCCCTTATTCGGTTCTGTAAGATTCGAGCGCAAGCGGAAGCTTTTTATCTGCTTCGGCGAAATTTACGGATTCAATTTGTATTACCTCGGCAAACCCGCCTTTTAAATTAATAATGACTCGTCAATATTATAAGTGTACACAATAAATTGTTTTAATAAAACGACAAAACGCTAAATGATTTATGAGCATATTTGCATAAGCAACGGACTGATAAAATAGTTAGGGTATAAGCGATTCCACGCTCCGATGAATACCCTAACAGCGTTTTTGTATGCAGTCGAGTTTGCGGTATATTTGTATTAGGACAGGATAAATAGTTTTGTCTTAAAAAATCATTCCCTCAAAAAAAACTTATTTGCAAAAAATTTGGCATGTTCGTTATAGAAGCCTTTTAGTTTTTTTATTGCTATGTCCCTACATCGTCCTAATGTTTTTGCAAATAACTCCATGGTTTTTCAAAATTATAGTAGATTTTGCTGAATAAATCTGATATAATAGGTTGCGGCTTTGATAAGCCGAATGTAAATTTCAGAAAAGACGGAGGATGTTTTATGTACATGCTTTTGCTGGCCGTGATATACCTGGCCTTTATCAGTTTGGGCTTACCGGATTCTCTGCTCGGGGCGGCGTGGCCTGTGATGCATGTAGATCTGGGCGCCTCGGTGTCGTACGCGGGCGCGGTCACGATCATTATCTCGATAGGCACAGTATTTTCCAGTTTGCTCTCGGACAGGCTGACAAACCGGTTTGGGGCGGGAAAGGTTACATTTATAAGCGTTTTGCTGACGGCGGTCGCGCTGCTTGGGTTTTCGGCTTCGGATTCGTTTATAGAGATATGTCTTTGGGCTATTCCCTACGGTTTGGGCGCGGGCGCGGTGGACGCGGCGCTCAATAATTACGTGGCGCTCCATTATACATCGCGGCATATGAGCTGGCTCCACTGTTTCTGGGGTGTTGGCGCGGCGATAGGACCGTATATAATGGGTTATTGCCTGACCGGCGGCGACTGGCGCGGCGGCTACAGGATTATTTCGTGTTTGCAGTTCGGTCTGTCGGCGATCATTATGCTTAGTCTGCCGCTTTGGAAGAAAAGGTCGGCGGAGACCGCCGCCGAGGAACCGGAGGAGCGGGCGTTAGGGCTTATAGATACGCTTAAGCTCAGGGGGCTGCCGCTGGTATTGGTCGCGTTTTTCGCCTACTGCGCGGTGGAACAGACGAGTATCCTCTGGGCGAGCAGTTACCTGTCTCAGTATAGAGGTATAAGCGAGGACGCCGCGGCGAGCTTTGCTTCGCTGTTCTTTTTGGGGATAACCGCGGGGCGCTTTCTAAACGGCTTTATCGCCGACAAACTGGGCGATAAAAAGATGATAAGGATAGGGATAATAATAATGGCGGTCGGCGCGATAGCGGTCGGGATTCCGATCGGATCGAATATTTTGACGCTTATCGGACTGGTCGTGGTAGGACTCGGCTGCGCTCCCGTCTATCCGTGTATAATCCACGCCACCCCGGATAACTTCGGCAGAGAAAATTCCCAGGCCGCGATCGGCGTGGAGATGGCGAGCGCATACATAGGCACGACCGTGACCCCGCCGTTGTTCGGCTTGATCGCCGAACATATAAGCATAGGTCTGTATCCGCTTTACATATTCTTATTCGCCGCCGCTGCGCTCGCGCTCACTGAGATCAGCTCCGTAGTCGTCAACAAATGCAGGAATTAGGAGCCGTCAGAGTCGTTAAAATAAATATGTAATCGGAACAAAAATAAAAACGCTCTACCGCTGAGTTTCTATTGTGTCTTAGACAAAACGTTTTTACCCGTCTCGGATACTTATGACCGGGGAGCGAATAAACTTCTTTATATAAAAAACGGAGTCATAAGCGAATAAGGGAAATACGTCGTTCCAATTCCGCTTACGTCTCCGTTCGTTCGGTAAAAAGCTCTATTTCACACTTCTATTATGTATTATCTGTTGTCTATCCTCATGATCGGTCTCAGGCGTTTATACAACAGGAAGGTCAGAAGGCATATGACCAAGCCCTTGACTATATTATACGGCGTGACGCTGAGCAAGATCAGCTTAAACTCGCTGTCGAGGATCGGCGAGATCTGCGTTCCCATAGCTACGATCGCGTCCATTGGGAAGCCCATTACTTTAACGTAAAACGGGAATATTAAACAATAGTTTGAGAATATCCCCAATGCCGCGAAGCAGACTGTTCCGACCAGCATACCTATCACGGCGGTCTTTCTGGTCCTGCGCCGCTTGTATATCAATCCCGCCGGAACGACCAGCGCGCAGCCCAATATGAAGTTGGACAGCTCGCCCACGCCCATCGTCGAAGTGAAGAACAGGTGCAGCAGATTTTTGATAAGCTCCACCAAGACCCCGGCTATTGGACCGAAAGTGAACGCGCATATCAGCGCCGGCAAGTCCGAAAAGTCCATCTTTATAAACGACGGAACTATCGGCAGATTGAAATCCAGCATGAATAAAACAAACGAGACTGCGCTGCACAACGCGACCGACACCATGCTTCTTACGCTCAAATTACCTCTCTTTTTTGACAATACTTCTCCTTTTGACAATTTGATCTCCCCTTTTTATGATATATAGATCGATACGCCAATAACAAAAACGCTCCCGAAGTAAATCTTCGGGAGCGAATGAGAACATATTTTTGAAGTTTGATAATTCCGCCGCAAATCAGCGGCTTATACGTCGCTTCTCTCATCCAGACTCTACTGTCGGTTTCGGAATTTCACCGAATCGTGCGCCCTGCGCTCGCGGACTGTACCGCCGGTCGGGAATTTCACCCTGCCCCGAAGTTATTGACTTTTATTTTACACTCTTATATTAGCGCTAAGACCGGCGCTTGTCAACACTATTGATTTAAAGCGATCCGACAAAGCCGCGCCTCGTTATTCTGCGGGCGACTCTTCGGGAACGACCAGCTCGTCGCCTGTCGCCTCGATATCCGCGTTCGCGTAATCGCTTGTGCTGACCACTTCTCTGGTCTCCGTGCCGTCGGCGTTGGTCGTGACTCTGGTCACCGTGACCATATTTCCGTCGTTTGTAGTCTCGAGCCTGTAATTCGGCTCGCTCGCGTTAGAACCGTAGAACGAGGTCGTGACTATCCCGCCGCCCGCGCTTGCCGCGATCTTTATCGGATAATCGGTGTTGTTGACAAACTTAAGATCAACCGACTGCCACGAAACCGTTGCGTCCATACCCGCCGGAACGTAACCGACCGGCTTGCTGTGCGAGTGCCTTTCGGTTATCTCGAGTCCCGCGTTCAGCGCCGCGCAGTAGAGCGTGGACGACACCTGGCATATACCGCCGCCGTAATCCATCTCCGAAACCGTTTCTCCGCCTTTTACCACGTATACCGGCGCCGGAAGATACCCGGCCGCCGCAGTTCTCTGCCCCAGCGTCTGGTCGTATGAAAATTCCTCGCCCGGTAACAGTTCCACGCCGTTTAACGATTCGCAGGCTCTCGCGATATTATTCGATCTCGCGCCCGAACTGCCGCTGTAATCGGTGCTGTACGTTCCGAGCCTATCCTCGTACATTATGCTTTTAAGATATTCGGCGTCCACCGGCGGGTTTATCGTCTGAACCTTCATCGTAAACTCCTGTTCGGGCTGATTGACCGCCCCTTCGACGTCCGACTTGCTGACTACGACCTGAGGCTTTCCGGGTACTACCACTACGTCGCCGTTCTCGTCTTTTGCATAGGTCGCGTCGGTCGGCGCCGACGTTATCTCATTATAGAAAGCGTCCAGATCGAACTCCGGCGGCGACACCGGCTCCGGAGTAAACTCCAGCTCGCCGTAATTGAACGTCGCTATCTCATGCTCGACAGCCGCTACCGCTTCATCCATATTAACTTTAAGTCCGTCGGTCGGCTTCTTTATCGTCAACGTGTTCTCTCCGATCGAATACGTATATCCCACCGGGTCGTACTCGTACGGCGAACACAGATCGTTGATCGCGCCGACAAGCGCCTGCTGATCATAACTGATCGTCGAATGTACGACTTCCTTAGCAAATAAATTCTTTGTAAAGCTCATGAGCTTATTCATAAAGCCGCCGCTTTCTCTTCCGTACATATACGCGTCGTCGGCCATCGCTTCGGTCTCAAAATGCAGACTAAGATTATCGACCAATATCTCGGACGTACTGTCCTCGCATTTAAACGTCATAGTATTGCCAAGGATCTTCTCGTCCGTAAATTCGGCCGAGATCGCGCTAAGAGCCTCGTCGCGCGTCATGCCCCCGACGTCTACGTTCTCGACGTACACGTTAGGCAACACGTCGTCGTAGGCGTTAACATAGATCGAGTATCCGCCTGCGACCGCTACGACCGCGGCGACCACTCCGCCTATAACGACCTTCAAACGCTTTTTACGCCTTTTATCCATCCGCTTCACCCGTCTGCTCTCCACAGCCTCCTCAGCCTTCTTCTCGTATTTTTCTTCTATACCGTTTTCGTTGTTTTCATCGATCTCTTCATCGTCCTTATCCTTAGCCTTAGAATCGGCCTGTTCTTTGGCCTCGGCGTTCTCTCCGTTCTCTCCGTTCTTAGTCTCGTCCGCCGTAGCTTTTCCGGCTTTCTCGGATTCGTCGAGCGCGCTTGCGCTCTCGTTAGACTTTTTAGCAACGTCAGGTTTATCGCCGCCGCCTTGCGACGACTCGGGCTTTTGGGGTTCCTCCGCTCGCTTAGACTCGGAAACCGACTCGTTCTCCGCCTCCGCCGTATTATTCTCCGGCTCCGGTTTAGCCGCGTAGACCTTCGTTTTCGTCTTTGCGCGTTTATCGTCGTTCGCCTTGGCGCTCTCGCCGTCGGAGTTTGTGTCGTTTGATTTAAACGCCGCCTTCTCCGCGGTCTCGCGTTCCTTGAATCTTCTCTCTATCTCGGTTTCCTGGTCGCTCCCCGCCGCGTTCTCATGACTATATTGGTCGAAACTCAGCTTCTCGCCGGAATACTTAATTTCATTCGCGCTATGCTTGGCGCCTTTCTTGTTTTTCATCAAATCACCCGCTAAATTTCAAAAAAATCAATTCTTACTGTTTTATTCCAAATATCATGTGTCAAAACAATATGTAAAAAATCTATCATTTAGACGATATTATACTTTACCCATTTATATATAATAGTCGCCAATATTTAAAAAATCAAGATGTTTTTCGACTTTTTTTGAAATTTATACAAATTAACTATAAATTCGCTGAAATTCATCTTTCGCTTAGAAAGTTTGAGACAAACTGCGCCGCAGACCTGCCCGAAAAGCCGTTGTATCTCGTCTGCCATGCGAGCGCCTTCGCCCGAATGTCCTCGCTCATCTCGAACCCCTCGCGTTTTAACATATCCTCGACTATCTTTAAATACTCCTTCTGGGTCGGAGACAGGAAACTCAGATTTATCCCGAACCTCGCGGCCAGCGATTTACGTTCGGACAGACCTTCGTTTCTGTGTACCTCGTCGCTGAAGCCGTCTCTGTCGCTCCAAGTCTCCTTTATCAGACTGCGCCTGTTTGAGGTCGCATATATAAGGACGTTTCCGCCCCTCGCTTCGGCCTGGCCGTCGAGCGCGACTTTGAGCGCCTTATAGCTCATATCGTCCGGCTCGAAAGAGAGATCGTCTATAAAAATAATATATTTCAAAACCGGGTTATTTATGCGTCCGAACACGCTGGTAAGCTCGTCCAGATCCGACTTTCTGAGTTCGATTAGTCTGAGCCCCCTGTCCTTGAACATATTGAGACACGCCTTGACGCTGGACGACTTGCCCGTTCCGCTGCTACCGGTGAGGAGGACGTCGTTCGCCGGCTTGCCGTTTATGAAGCTCTCGGTGTTCGCTATAAGGACCTTCTTCTGATGTTCGAGACCCGTGAGGTCGTCGAAGGAAATATCGTCCGTATTGGCAATTCCGACGAGCTTGCCCTTTTCCCATCTAAGCGCGGAATAGGCCGAAGTCTCGCCGGTCCCGAACACCTCCGAGTGGGCCAGGATCGCGCCGATCAGCGCCTCCTTGGAATTAGCCTCGATCATGCTCTCGATCGATTTCGCGTAGCCCATAAGCCCGGTGTCGGCCGGAGGCGCGGCGATCGCGCTCATAGGTATAAGTCCTCTGCGCAAAAACAGAGAATCCCAATCGACGCGTAGCAGAGTCTCGTAGATGGTCTTAACGTC
>CAJFTO010000052.1 GCA_904419955.1 Candidatus Roslinia caecavium
TTAATTCCAAAATTTAGGCAAAATAAAGGAAAAATTTAAAATATAGATAAAAAACCGCCGCAAAAAATCAGCGACGGTTTGATTTAAAAATAAAAAATTTATACTATACTATTTTTTCCTACAAATAACTACCCCCGCGCATACTGCTCTCTTTAGAGCGCGCAAACGTCGGCTCGGTCGTATGCGAAAGGCTCTCGAATACGAGTCTATATGATAATATCCTCAAGTTTGCGCTTAGGCACGTAATGCACGTTATTTTCCCTGTAATAGCAGGTGTCGCCGCTCTCGTCGATATCGGTTATAACCACGTCGTCTATCGGCTTTCCGATCGCGATCACAAGCTCCGGCTCTATATTAGGATCGAGCTTCAAGGCTTCGCTCAGCTCGCCGCGCTTAAAGTTTCCTATCATACAGCCGCCGAGTCCCATCTCTACGGCGCCCAGCAGGATAGTCTGAGCTACGATCCCGACGTCCGAACTGAACGCGGCCGGGTTTGCGCCAATATTTTTATCGACGCAAACGACGATAAACGCCGTCGGCTTCTCGCCCTCGTGCGGGAGTTCTTCTTCGATCCTTTTCGCCCAGCCCGTGAGCGGCTGTATCTTTGAATTTGTCTCAAGGTCGCACGACAGATAATATTTAAGCGGCTGTATATTCGCGCTCGCCGCGCAGTATCTTGTGTAATCCACAAGCGTCTCAAGCTCGCCCCGCTCCACTTTTCTGCTCTCGTCAAAACCGCGGCGGCTTCTGTTCGCCATAACCAATTCCTTAAACGTATTCATTTTTTCTTCTCCTCTTCTTTAAATCATTTTTAAGCGTTTTCGCCGATCGCGATCGAACGCTTTTAGAAAACGGACGCGCATCGCGCTCCGCCTTATTTAGATACGATCGTATATTTATCGTCAAACTCCCGTTTTAATTCGGTCGAATAGAAAGCCTCGACCGCCGAGATCATGTAATCCAAATCCCTGCTTCCCGCGGTCTCGTACGCCGAGTGCATGGCAAGCTGCGCCAGGCCTATGTCTACCGAATTTAAAGCCACCTGTTCGTTCGACAGATTTCCGAGCGTGGAACCGCCGGGGATATCGCTTCTGTTTGAATAGATCTGATATTTTATCCCGCGTCTTTCACAGATCTCTTTGAATATCGCCTCAGAGACCGAATCGGTGACGTATCTCTGATTCGCGTTATATTTTATAACGACTCCGTCGTTCATATACGGTCTGTTGTTCGGATCCGCCTTATCCGGATTATTGGGGTGGACGGCGTGAGCATTATCCGCCGAAAGCATAAATCCGGACGCGAGCGCGGAGATATAGTCGCTTCTCCCGCCGCCGAGTTCCTCGTTGATACGCGTAAGCGTATCCCTTAAAAACGTCGATCTCGCTCCCTGTTTCGTGCCGCTGCCGACCTCCTCGTTATCGAAAATAACCGCCGCTCTTACGGCTTCGGTTTCGACATCCGCCGTATTTATAAGCCCCGTTATCGCCGAATACGCGCATTGCAGGTCGTCTATCCTCGGACAGGAAAAATATTCGTCGTTAAATCCCCATATCTTCCCCCTGTCCCTGTTATACAAGAACAGGTCGTAGCCGAGCAGCTTGTCCTGCGCGATCTCCGCTGTCGAGGCTATAAGCTCCTCAAACTTGCCCTTTGAGCTATAGTCGCCGAAAAGCGGGGGCATGTGGGTCCTGACGTTCCACTTAACGCCCTCGTTCATACCCCCGTCCATGTGTATGGCGAGGCTTGGGATACATACGAGGTCTCTGTCTATATTAACGTTTTTGACCTCTATCCCGTCGGGCGTTCTAAACGCCGCTCTGCCGGCGATCGAAAGCGGCCTGTCGAGCCAGCTCGAGATTATCATTCCGCCGTATTTTTCAACGCTCAGCTTGATATATTTATTATCGACGGCTATCTCCGGCGCCGGTTTTATCTTAAACGACGGGGAGTCGCTGTGCGCCGCCGCTATCATGAAGCTTTTAAACGGCTTCTTTGAAATAACAAAAGCCGCTATAGTCGAGCCGTTTCGGCAGACGTAGTATTTTCCGCCCGGCTTTATATCCCATTTCCGGCTTTCAAACAGACGCGTAAATCCGCTTGCATCAAGCATGCCGCTGAAATTTTCAACAGCGTGAAAGCAGGTTGGGGTTTTGTCTATAAATTCAATCAGTCCGTTTATCGTTTTATTATCCATTCGTAACACTCCTTATACATATATCCAAAGCGGCGGCGCCGCTATGTAAAGAAAAATCCTATAGGCCCTATAACAGGATCCCCGCGATAACGTTTACCACAAACATCCATAATATAAATATATTTAAGCATATGCAGATCATCGAGGGCAGTTTAAAAAAGTCATTGGTCGTAAATGCTAAGATCAACACATACAGCGCCGCGATCGACAGTATGCCGGATAGGATAGCGCCCATGGCGGTCAATACGGCGCCCGCGACCGTAAGCGCCCAGCCTATCGCCGATATGATCGTCCATCTGATTCGTTTTTGTCTTTCACTCCACTCCAACGCATTTTTCAATGACTGATAAACCTCGTCGTTTGACATATCAAAATTCTCTTCGTCCGACATGACAAACTTTTCATCGTTTGACATAGCGCTTATCTCCTCTCTTTAAGGTTATCGTTATTTATCGTGTTTGGCCAGTTTCCTCGCCTTTATATCCGCGGGTCTCCTATGCGCCCGATTCCAACGCTCCTGCGCGGACGGAGCGCTCTTTACCTTCGGAGCGTTCGCCAACGACGACAGTCTTTCTATGTCGTCCGCTCTTTTGTTGTTTAAAGCGTTAGCCCTATCGATCTGGATATCCAGTCGTTCTTCGAGCTTATTCGTTCTGTCCCTGTGGGAAAGCATGACGAGCATGAAGATAAAGCAGATCACGGCCGCGACCGCTAAGCCGAACAGGATCATTCGGTTTTCGCGCTCGGCGCTCTCCAGCATCCCGCTGTATTGATTTCGTATGCTCTCGGCTATCTGCTGATATGATTCGCTCGTCTCGCCCGAGCCGCTTTCGCTTTGTATCACGACGCTGCCCGGCTCCGCCAAAGCCAACTCCGATTCCGGCGCGAGAGTCACGTTCACGTTGTTGTCTGTCAAGAAATCGGCGACGATACTCATGGGGATCGCGAGAGAGACCCTCTCCACGTCCTCGACCTTCATATCGTTAACGCCTATAACCTGTCCGGCGGAGTTTAAAAGAGGTCCGCCGCTGTTGCCCGGATTTACCGCCGCGTCCGTCTGGATATATACGTTTCCTTCAACTTCCCTTTCGGCCGCGGACAACACGCCTTTAGATACCGTAAAAGAAAGTCCGTTCGGCGCGCCTATAGCGTACACGTCCGAACCGAGCGGAGGCGTCGCCGCAGTCATGGGTATTGTGGGAAAATTAGCGCCCGGAACCTCTATCAAGGCCAGATCCAGATCCAGATCCGAAGCTATGATATTTCCTAAATACGCGGTATCATTATTGGTCTCTACCGCCAAACTCGATACGCCGTTTATAACATGTTCGCTTGTGATTATCATATTACTTGAAACGGCGAAGCCGCTTCCCACCGATCTGTTGGTTCTTATAACGACGACCGAATCGCATATCCCCTCGACGTCGAAATCTATCGCGTACGCGCGGCTCCCGCCGCCTAATACGCATATAAGGACCGCAACCAATAAAAATATTTTTCTGAGTTTCATATACCACCTCTGAATATATAACGCCTAATCTACCGGTCTTATGCTTATCTCACCGGTACTCAGGGTCTTTCTTTCTCCCCCTTCGCTCTCTACGACCAAGCCCCCCATATCGTCTATATCCTTTGCGGTAACAATTTCTCCGGTACCGACTATCCGTATCTTCTTTCCGATCACCATCGACCGCCTCTTGTATTCGTCTATATATCCGCCCGAACTAAGCTTAGCCTCTATACCCGCGACTCCGTTTATAATCTCGGCCGCGAGCGTATTCCGCGAAAATTTTTTCTCGCCGCCATTCGATATTGCCCCGGCAATTTCAGTCACGTCCTCCGGAAAGTTTCCTGCGCCGACGTTGACCCCTATGCCCACGATCAGGCTCTCGACCATGGCGGACTCAAAATCCATGACCGCCTCGGTCAGTATCCCGCATATCTTCTTTTCGTTTAAATATATATCGTTGACCCATTTTATCTGAGGATATACGCCGCATACTTTTTCGATCGCCTTGCATACCTCGACCGACGCCGCAGTCGTATACAACACCGCTAAGTCGCCTTTTACGCCCGGTCTTAAAATAATACTGATGTACAGACCGGTATCCGACGGAGAATAGAACTTTCTGCCCAGTCTTCCCCTGCCGTTCGTCTGTTCGTTGGCTATCACGACCGTATTTTTTTCGGCTCCGTCCACCGCCATCTTCTTAGCGGTCAGATTAGTCGATTCAAGCGTTTTATAGACGTATATTTTATCCTTGAGAGATTTGTCGTCTAAACGCTCGGCTATATCGTCCTTATCCAAAACGTTGCTGTAAACGTCCAATATATATCCGGAGTTCGTCTTGGCGCCGATCGAGTAGCCGTCGTCCTTTATCGACCTTATAGCTTTCCAGACCGCGGTCCTCGATATACCAAGCTCCTCTGCTATGCTCTCGCCGGATACGGCTTTTCCTCCCGCTTTTTTTAATATGTTTAATACTTCTTTTTTAGTGTTCATATTTGTTCTTTCTCCGCAAAATAAATTAGCCGTCAATATTCGCTTTTTATCATATAGATATAAATTTATCCTATCGCCGGCTATGAATTTACCAGCTTTACATTATCGGCTCCCAGGATCTCGGTCAGCTTATCTATCTTATCCAAGCCGCCGTTTTCAAGAGATATTTGCATATGCTCGGGCGCCTTATAGGTCTGTTTCTTATCCTCGGCTCTTATATACACCGAGACGTCTCCGCCGTCCGAGCCGAGTATTTTCTTTACGTTTCCCATCGCCGCGGAATCGCTTCGCATAAGCCTTACGTACAGCCTGCACCCGCTTTTATCCGACTCTTTATCTTTTTTATTCGTTTTCCTGTCTCTATTGGCGGCGATATTTTCCGTCGTCAGCGGAGTTATCTCAAACACTCTGACCTTTGGCGGCGCGTCCTCCTGCGCGTCCAGATTGCCGCTGATTATTATTTTCGAGTCCTCTTTTAAAAGAGCGTCGTACTTTAAAACCGATTTTGGAAAGACGATCGCGCTTATGCTTCCCGTCATGTCCTCGAGCTCGACGTATTTCATTATATCGTTCTTTCTTGTGATCCTCGAACGCACGTCTGTTATTATCCCCGCTATCCTGACCTCTCGGTCGGCAGAGTATTCGCCGCTCTCGTTTTCGTTTATATCGATTATACGGTCGAATCCGCCGCTTTCCAAAACGTCGGCGAACTCGTCGAGCGGATGCCCCGAGACGTATATCCCCAGGCAATTCTTTTCCATTGCAAGCAATTCCTTGCGGGGAAATTCCGCCCGGTCTTGAAATTTATCCTCGGTTGAATTCAGCTCCTCAAACTCTCCGAACATATTTATCTGACCCGGCATGACGGATCTACTCTTGTTTTGGATGTTATCCATCACTTTTTCGTACTCGAACATCAACACGCTGCGCTTTAGCCCCAAACTGTCGAACACTCCGCCTTCGATCATATGCTCGACCATCCGCTTGGTCACTTTAAGATCCTTTACTCTTGTGCAAAATTCGGTGAAGGATTTGTATGTTCCGTTTAAGTCGCGTTCTTTTATGATCTCGTCCACGACTCCGGTCCCCACAGTCTTTATCGCCGCGAGACCGAACCTTATATTTTCTTCGCCCGTATCCGGATCTTTGTCAACCGTAAAATACTGACCGCTCTTATTTATATCCGGAGGCAGAACCTTTATCCCTTTTCGAGAACATATCTCAATATATTTTGTTACCTTATCCGTCGTTTCAACCCATGACGTGAGCAGCGCGGTAAAGAACTCGACCGGATAATGCCGCTTGAGCCACGCGGTCTGATAAGCTACCACAGCGTAAGCCGCGGCGTGACTCTTATTAAAAGCGTAAGACGCAAAATCCATCATCTCGTCAAATATGGAATTTGCGGTCTCCTCGTCCACGCCTCTCTTTATCGCGCCGTCGACGCTGTTTTCTCCGTCGTCTATGCCGTAGATAAAGTTCTTCTTCTCCTGCGCCATGACGTCGGCTTTTTTCTTGGACATGGCGCGTCTTACCAAATCCGCCCTGCCCAGCGAGTAACCGGCGAGCTCCCTGACTATCTGCATTACCTGTTCCTGATACACTATACAGCCGTACGTTACGTTTAAAATAGGTTCCAGGAGCGGGTGCTTATACTTAATTACTCCCTTGGAATTTTTATTCGCCACGTAGGTCGGTATCGAATCCATCGGTCCCGGACGATACAGCGAGATACCCGCTATTATATCCTCGAGCGAGTTCGGCTTAAGCTCGGTCATAAACGATTTCATACCGCCGCTCTCAAGCTGAAAAACGCCGTCCGTATCGCCGCTCGAGATCATATCGTACGTGTCCTTATCGCCGAAATCTATATTGTCGATATCTATATCTATTCCGTGAGTATCCTTAATATGTCTTACCGCGTCGCGAATCACCGTCAGCGTTCTGAGCCCCAAAAAGTCCATCTTCAAAAGCCCGAGCCTCTCTATCGTGGTCATGGTAAACTGCGTGGTTATTACGTCCTCGTTTTTTTGCAGAGGCACGTAGTTGTAGACAGGCTCCTTGGTTATGACCACCCCCGCCGCGTGCGTAGACGCGTGTCTCGGCAGTCCCTCCAAAGCCGACGCGGTATCTATCAGCCGCTTGATGAGCGGATCTCCGTCGTACATCGCCTTTAGCTTTTTGCTGATCTTAAGCGATTTTTCAATGGTTATATGCAGCTCCCTCGGCACCTCCTTGGCCACCGAATCCACAGTCGCATACGGAATATCCAGAACTCGCCCGACGTCGCGTATAGCCTGCTTGGCCGCCATCGTTCCGAAAGTGATTATCTGGCAGACCCTGTCGTCGCCGTATTTTCGGTTTACATAGTCTATGACCTCCTGACGGCGTTCGTAGCAGAAATCTATGTCTATATCCGGCATGCTCACCCTCTCGGGATTCAAAAACCTCTCAAAAATGAGGTCGTATTTTATGGGATCGACGTTGGTTATCCTAAGACAATACGAAACGACGCTTCCCGCCGCGCTTCCGCGGCCGGGTCCCACTGCTATCCCATTCTGCCGGGCGTAGTTTATAAAATCCCATACTATCAAAAAGTAGTCTACATAGCCCATACTCTTTATAGTATTCAGCTCGTACTCGACTCTTTCAAGCACGTCTTTGGGATTATCCGGATACCGCTGCAAAAAGCCGTTCATCGTCAGTTCTTTTAAATATTCAAACGCGGTATATCCTTCCGGCACGTCGAATTCGGGAAGGTGGAGCTTTCCAAATTCTATTTCCACATTACATCTGTCCGCTATCTTCTGGGTATTCTCCACGGCCTCTGGAAGGTATTCGAACAGCTCCATCATCTCGTTTTCAGACTTGACGTACATCTGGTCGGTATCCATCTTCATCCTGTCCTGATCGTCTACGGTCTTGCCTGTCTGAACGCACATCAAAACGTCCTGATACTCCGCGTCGCTTCGATTGACATAATGTATGTCGTTCGTACACACAACGTCCAGCTCAAGCTCCCGCGCAAGATTTATCAAGCCCGCGTTAAGTCTCTTCTGATCGTACAGCCCGTGATCCTGTATCTCTATAAAATAATTCTCCCTGCCGAATATGTCGATAAATTCCAAAGCGTCGCGTTTCGCCTTCTCGTAATTATTATTGAGAATACTTCTCGACAACACTCCGAACATGCAGGCGCTAAGCGCGATTATCCCCTCGCTGTATTCTCTGAGGACGTCCATATCTATTCTCGGCTTATAATAAAATCCCTCGATATACCCGAGAGATACTATCTTCATTAAGTTTTTATATCCGGTATTATTCTCAGCCAATAAGATCAAATGACTGCTCGTGGAGTCGTGCTCATGAGTTTTATCAAACCTGCTTCTTGCAGCGACATAGACCTCGCAGCCCAAAATAGGCTTTACGCCTATGCTCTTCGCATATTCATAAAAATCGATAACCCCGTACATATTTCCATGGTCGGTAATGGCCATAGCCGTCTGACCGAGTTCCTTCGCCCTGTCCAAAATCGCCGGTATGGTCCCCTCCCCGTCAAGCAAACTGTATGCGGTATGAGTATGCAAATGCGCAAAAGCCATATGATCGCCTCCGTTTCCAACATTTTTAAATCGATAAATTAAATGTAAAATAAACCCGCGCGCCGCCGTCAAGCTCCATTACGCACGCGCGCCCGTTCGATCAAACCATCTTCATTATCTTTTGCATTCTGTGGTTTACCCCCGACTTGCTAAGCGGAGGGTTAAGCAGCGCGCCGAGCTCGCTAAGGCTCAGATCCTTATGCTTTAATCTGAGTTCGGCTATCTCCCTAAGATCTTCGGGAATATTATCCAGACCTACGTATTTTTCGACTCTCTCGATCGCCTTAATCTGTTCTACGGCCGCGTTTATCGTTTTGGAAATGTTGGCCGTCTCGCTGTTCGCCGTGCGGTTGACGTCGTTGCGTATCTCTTTTTCTATTTTTATATTTATAAGCTCCATCTGCGCCTTATACGCGCCCATAAACGTCAATATATCCGAGATCGTCTCGCTGTTTTTTATATAAAGCACGTGCTTGGACTTTCGCATAACATGCCTGAAGTTGAATGACAGCGACTGCAACAGCTCATAAAGATCCTCGAGCAGACGTCCATCCGAACTTACTATCTCCAAATTATAATTCTTACGCGGATCAATAACCGTCCCCGCGCCCATAAAGACGCCGCGAAGAAAAGCGCGCTTACAGCAATTCTTCTTAACAATATTCGGAGAAATATGAAGCCGTATCTTTCCGGAATGGATATCGAATATATCCAAATCGACCAATAACTGCATTATATGAGTAGTATCGTCCAATTTAGCCACATACCTGATAGAATCGTCGGATATTTGTTTCACTATAGGCTCAAAATTCTCCTTGCGGCATAAATTGACAAAACAGCCCAAAACATCCTGGTTTTCGGTCGTGAACTTAATAGACACTTCTTTATCGGAAAAGCGTATCGAAGCCCCGAACAAAATAAGTCCGGCAAGCTCCGCTATATCGCAGCAGTGGTTAGCGCTCTCCAATTTATATAATTCTTCTTTTGTCAGCTGTGAAAACGACTTCATAATACCATCCCTCTAATCATCAGTCCAAAACAGTTTATGCGGCGGCAGCTCGCCCGCCTTTATCTTTTTCGTCTCTTCGGATTATACAGAACCACGCCCTCGTCGCTCACATATCTTCCGTCCTTAGCCATGTTTATGTTCGCAATGTCAATCAACGCGTTCGCCAGCATATCGGTGTTATGTCTTATAAGCCCCGCGCTGTTGACCGTTACTAAGTTTTTCTTTATTACTTTGATATTTGTGGTCTTGAACCTCTCCTCGTCGAATACGACCTCGTCGGCTCCGTCGTCGATGTATCTCTCAAGCAGTTCGCCCTCGACCCTCTGCGAATTGACGATGCAGTAATCCAAAAAATCATCGTCGGTGTGGTCGAGAATCGCCAGCACATGATCGAAAGCCGTATAGCCGTCCGTCTCGCCGGGCTGCGTCATTATGTTGTTTATATATACGACCGGCGCGGGCGACTCCTCTATCGCTTCTTTCAGGCCGCTTACCGCCAAGTTCGGCAAAATGCTCGTGTACAGACTTCCCGGCCCGAGAGTTATAAGATCGGCGTTTTTTATCTCGTCGAGTATCTCGTTTAAAGGCTCTATCGGCATCGATACGTCGGTTTTCGCCCTCAGCCTGACTTTTTTTATCATAGAGTTATGCGTATGTACGGACTTGCCTATGTTGGACTCGCCTACTATGGTGTCTCCGTTTTCGAGCGTCGCGATCAGTTCCACATCCGTCAAAGTCACCGGAAAGACCTTACCGGTTATATTTAAAACTCTCGAGGCGTTGCGTATCGCCGTAACAAAATCCCCGTCGTACGCTCCCGTCATAGCTGCGAGAAAAAGATTGCCAAAGCTCTGCCCGTCTAAAACTCCGCTTTCAAATCTATAGTTTAAGAGCCGCTCCATTATAGGCTCGGACTGAGATAACGCTAAGAGACAGTTTCTTATATCCCCCGGCGGGGGTATGTTCATCTCGTCTCGAATCACGCCGCTCCCGCCGCCGTCGTCCGCGACCGACACCACTGCGGTTATGTCGGACGTATAATTCTTAAGCCCTCTGAGCATAGTCGAAAGCCCTGTTCCGCCTCCGATAGAAACCATCTTAGGCACGAACTTAGAATAAGCGAATCTATCCATATCAAACACCTTTTTTTATGTCTCTGTGCGTAATGGTTGTCCTATAATTATTATTACGCAAAAAGTTATAAATTTCTTCCGCAAACGTAACGCTTCTATGATGTCCGCCGGTACAGCCCACCGAAATCACAAGCTGCGCTTTTCCCTCCTTGATATATTTGGGAACCAGATAGCCTATCATATCCGTGAGCATACCTAAAAACTCCTTGCTCTCGTCGAACTTCATAACGTAGTCGTGAACGCAGGTCTCAAGTCCGGTATGCTCCTTCAGCTCCGGTATGTAGAACGGATTCGGCAAAAACCTTACGTCGAATACCAGATCGGAATCCAAAGGCAGTCCGTATTTAAATCCGAACGACATCACGTGTATGACCATCTCCCCGGCTCCGTCGTCGATATTATACATGTTTATTATCATATCTTTAAGCTCGCCCGGAGAAAGCTCTGTTGTATCGATTATATGGTTCGCGTGTTTCTTTATATTTGAGAGGAGCGCTCTCTCTCTGTTTATTCCGTCTATTATCCTTCCGCCCATTGAACTCGGGTGCATCCTGCGCGTCTGCTTGTATCTTTTAATAAGCGCCTCGTTAGTCGCGTCCAAGAAAAGCAGATCGTAATCATAACCGAGCTCCTGCAGCTGATCCATGCTGTCCTCGAAATCGCTGAACATGTTTCCGGCTCTAAGATCGCATACTAGCGCGGCCTTGTCGTCCGGCTTCGCGACCCGGCGATACATCTCGGCAAATTTCGGTATCAGCTCGGCCGGGATATTGTCGACGCAGTAAAAACCAAGATCCTCCAAAGTCTTAACCACCTGCGTCTTTCCGGCTCCGCTAAGTCCGGTAATTATTATCAACTTCATTATCACCGACTCCTAACATAACTTAAATAGATCCTAACTAAAATCCCCAACCAGTTTCACTTCCGGCTCAAGCTCGACGTCGAACTTCGACTTAACGGTTTTCTTTATATACAATATCAGCTCGTATATATCCTTAGCCGTAGCGTCGCCGTCGTTTATCACAAACCCCGAATGTTTTTCGGATACCGCCGCTCCGCCTATCGAATACCCTCTCAGTCCGGCGTCCTGGATCAGTTTGCCGGCAAAATACCCCGCCGGGCGTTTGAACGTGCTGCCCGCGCTCGGTTTCTCAAGCGGCTGTTTTTCCTTTCTGCGTTTGTTGTAATCCTCCATCTTGCTTTTGATCTTTTCAGGATCCTCTTTTGTCAATTTAAGACTGCAGCCTAAGACCACATGGCTCTTACCGCTGAAAAAACTGCGCCTGTAATCGAACTCGCATCGCTCGTTAGATATTGTATTTATATTTCCCTTGTCGTCGTAATACGTTACCTCTCTTATTACGTCGCGCATCTCTCCGTCGTACGCGCCCGCGTTCATGCAGACCGCCCCGCCGAGCGTTCCGGGGATCCCGGACGCGAACTCAAGGCCGCTAAGACTGTTTCTGAGCGCGATATTCGCAAGCTTGGACAGTTTTATTCCGGCTTCCGCATAAAGTATATTATCGTCTACCCGATATCCTTCCATGCCGGTGCCTATCTCGACCACCGCGCCGCGTATCCCCTTATCTGAAACGAGCAGATTAGAACCGTTGCCGATTATTAAATAGGGCACCGCCATTCTCTTTAAGATCCCTATAAGGCTTACCGTCTCGGCTATCGAACCGGGTCTCAAATATATATCGGCGGCGCCTCCGA
>CAJFTO010000053.1 GCA_904419955.1 Candidatus Roslinia caecavium
TGGCGTAAAATTTAAAACGCGAGATTTATCACTTGGACAAACGCCGAAAAAACGTTGGTTGAGGGAGTTTAAACTTTAATAGCAAAATAATGGTATAATATTTTTCATCGTTTTATTGAATTATTATATTGAATCGACGGAAAGTTAAAAATTTATGGAAAGGCGGCGAATATTATGAAGCTTGAGACAACACGCTTGATACTGCGTCCGTGGGAGGAGAGCGACGCGGAGGAGTTATATAAATACGCGAAGGATCCGGCGGTGGGGCCTATAGCCGGTTGGCCGCCGCACACGAGCGTGGAGAACAGCCGCGAGGTAATAAAAAACGTCCTGTCCGAGACCGGGAACTATGCGGTCGTTCTCAAGGAGACCGGCTTGCCCGTCGGCTGCGCGGGGCTTATGATCGGAAAAAACAGCAACTTAAATATCGGCGGCGACGAGGGCGAGATAGGTTACTGGATAGGAGTTCCTTACTGGGGACGGGGATTGATTCCAGAGGCGGTCATGGAACTTTTAAGGTACGGTTTTGAGGAGCTCGGGCTAAAAACAATATGGTGCGGATACTTTGACGGCAACGAGAAGTCGCGCCGCGTTCAGGAGAAATGCGGTTTCGTCTACCATCACACAAATAAGGATATCGAATGGAAGATAATGGGCGACATAAGGACGGAACACGTGTCGCGGATAACCAAGGAAGAGTGGACGCGCAGAGGCGGAGCGGCTAAGTCAAACAAAAATAACGGCGGCTTTGAGTCCGATCTATAAAAACAAAGGAGCGGCGAATATGGACGGATTAAAAATAGCCCTGCTTCAGTTAATGCCGGGGAAAAACATAGAGGATAATCTGAAAAAGGGCGCCGAGTATTGCGCGAGGGCTAAAGAGATGGGCGCGGACATCGCGCTCTTTCCGGAGATGTGGAGCGTCGGTTATTATATCCCGGAGGATATAGAGGAACTGGAAAGGCTTTCGGTTCCCGCGGACGGCGAGTTCGTGAGCGAGTTCGGGAGGCTGGCCGCGACTCTGGATATGGCTATAGGGATAACCTTTCTTGAAAAGTACGACAAGGCGCCGAGGAATACGCTGTGCCTGTTCGACAGGTTTGGAAATAAGGCGCTGACCTATGCGAAGGTCCATACCTGCGACTTCGGCGACGAACGCCGCCTCACGCCGGGCGACGATTTCTGCGTCGCGGAGCTGGACGTAGGGCGTGGAACTGTAAAGATAGGGGCTATGATATGCTACGACAGGGAGTTCCCTGAAAGCGCGAGGATATTGATGTTAAAGGGCGCGGAGGTGATCCTCGTTCCCAACGCGTGCCCGATGGAGATAAACCGCCTGTCCCAGCTTAGGGCGCGGGCGTTTGAAAATATGGTCGGCATAGCGACGGTCAACTATCCGTACGGACAGCCGGATTGCAACGGACATTCCTCGGCGTTCGACGGTATCGCATATCGGGAGGACGAGCCCGGTTCGAGGGATACCCTCGTTATCGAGGCGGGCGAGCGCGAGGGAATATATATCGCAGACTTTCCAATCGGCGAACTCAGAGAATACAGAAAACGCGAGGTCCATGGTAACGCATACCGCAGACCCGAGAAATACGCCATGCTGATCTCGGAGGATATACGCGAGCCGTTCGTCAGAGACGATCGCAGAAGATAAAACGCGCGGAATAGGTTTTGCCGCGTCTGCGGCGGTTTATGTCTGAAAACAGGCCGACGCGTTCGTTTGAAAACGAGATTTTAGAAGTTAAATCGATAAGAGAGTAAGGGCGGCGGGCGTATCAAGGCTCGGATAACGGTCGTCGGGCCGCTTTAAGATCCCGCCGCTTTACTGAGACTTTGCTAAGATGAGGAGAGCTATGTATGTTGATCAATTTTGACGAGATGAAAGAAGTTACGATCCCCCATCTCAATAACGGTGACGGCGCGGTCTCGGCTAAGATGTATATGGATAGCGCGAATAAGATAATGCTGAGCCGGATCCAGGTCGGCGCGTCTATCGGTATGCACGAGCATAAGACGAGCGCAGAGATAAATTACGTATTATCGGGCGAGGGCAAAGCGATATGCGACGGAGCCGAGGAAGAACTGAGCCCCGGACGCGTTCATTACTGCCCTAAGGGATCGTCCCACAGTATTGTAAATACCGGAGACGGCGAGCTTGCGTTGTTTACCGTCGTGCCGGAGCAGTAATAGGGTCGTATAAGCTTGTCGGAACGACCGAAGCCGGTTCGATATTCGGCGGCGAGTTCGTATTGTTTGCCGCCATGCCGGAGCGGGGCGGGATCGGTTAACAGGGCGAGCTTGAAGATATTATAAAACAGCAAAATCATAATTCGGAAACGAGAGTAACTTAAGTATGGACGTTAAAAACAATGAGAGGCCGGAGGAGAGCTATGCAAAAACCGGCGAAGATACAATGGTCAAGACGCATGACGGAGGGCGGACGCTGACAAACAGTTACGCCGACGGTCTGCGCGACGGGATACCGATAGGTCTGGGATATCTTTCGGTATCGTTTACGTTCGGTCTTATGGCCGCGGCGGGAGGATTGCCGGCGCTCGCCGCGATAGCTATATCCATGACCAATCTGACTTCGGCGGGACAGTTCGCCGGGCTGGATCTTATATTACACGGCGGGTCGCTTATAGAGACTGCGCTCACTCAGCTTGTGATCAACCTAAGATACGCGCTGATGTCTATATCCGTATCCCAAAAACTTGATAAAAAAGTTTCTAACCTCCAACGTCTGATCGTGGCGTTTGGAATAACCGACGAAATATTCGCAGTCGCGACGACCAAAAACGGAAACGTGGGAAGCGGGTATATGTACGGACTCATTACGATCCCGTATCTCGGCTGGGCGATAGGCACGGCGCTCGGGGCGTTCGTCGGCGCTGTCGTCCCCAACTCTATAGGAGACGCGCTGGGGATAGCGATATACGGAATGTTTATAGCGATAATCATACCGCCCGCAAAGGGGAACAGAAATATAATCTACGTGATAATCATAGCGGTCGTCTTAAGCTCATGCTTTGAGTATATACCGGTCTTAAACGGCGTATCCGGCGGCTTCGCGCTGATAATAAGCGCGGTCTCGGCGGCGCTTGCGGGGGCGATATTCGCTCCCGTCAAAGACGATTTAGACGATATGAACGGAGAAAGGACGGAGAGGACGAATGAATCTTAACACGCTCGCCTATATAGGAGTGATGGCGGGAGTCACATATTTAGTCAGGGCGCTCCCGATGATGATCTTTAAAAAGCGGATAACCAACAAGTTCTTCCGTTCGTTTTTGTATTACATACCCTACGCCGTACTCGGCGCGATGACATTTCCGGCTATACTGTATTCGACCGGAAATACGCTCGCCTCCGTACTCGGAATGTGCGCGGCGATAATCTTGGCGTATATGGAAAAGAGCTTGCTCACGGTCGCGCTCGCCGCGTGCGCGGTAGTTTTTATCGTCTCCAACTATCCGTTGTGATCTGCGCAAGGCGTTCGGCTGCGGTGTTTTTTGTCGCCGACGCTGATATTTTGAGCCCGTGCGTATTTCGATTTTTATATTTTTGATAGTAAATATGCTTTTTAATCAGGATTTATCGTTAAATTATCTAATATAATGCTGTTGACAAATTTGGCGACTTAATGTATAATATCAAATTGTTACAATTCGGTTACAGATATGTTACAAAACGACGCCGAGCGTAGATCGGTCGATAAACGGATCGAGGGATTGGTTGGCGGCGTCTGGGCATGGTCGGATACGAGCGGTTGCGTCGGCGTTTTATACGACGCGGTGTTCTGGGATACGGCTTAAGCGAGATAATATGTTTGTAGGCGGTTGCGGCAAAAAATTTATACAAAGAGTTTGTACAAAAGAATAGGAGTGATTTGAAAGTTTTGCGATTCATAAAAAAGATAGTTCCTTTGTTTATAGCGGTTGCGGTCTTAACGTCGGGCATGTCGGCGTTCGCGCTGAGTCTGTCGTGCAGGGGCGGGTTCGTGCTGGACAGCCAGACATACGAGGCTCTGTACGAGTATAACGCGGATACGCCTATGGTTCCGGCGAGCATGACTAAGATCTTATCGCTATATGTTATATATTCGCATTTGGCGGACGGAAGTCTTACCAAGGAAACCCAGATACCGGTCGGAAGAGAGCTTGCGGCATATTCGAGGGATCCGATGTATTCAAACGTCGCGCTGACCGCAGGGCAGACCTACAGCGTTGACGAGCTTTTGGCGGCGATATGCGTCGTGTCGGCGAACGCGGCGGTCATGGCGATAGGCGATTATATCTGCGGCAGCGAGGCCGGATTTGTAAACGAGATGAACAATTGGCTGAGCTACTGGGGAGTAAACGGCTGGTTCGTGGACTGCACCGGAGTTTCCAGCAGGAACAAGATCTCGCCGAGAGGTATGGCGACGGTCGCGAACAGGCTGGTGACCGACTATCCCGACGTGCTTAATTACACTACGCTTACATATTACAATTTTAGAGGCGAGGCGTGTTATCCGACAAATAAGATGCTTCCGGGCAGACAGTACGATTACTATGGAACGATAGGGCTTAAGACCGGCACCACGTCGGCGGCGGGAGCCTGCTTCACAGGACTTGTCGAAAGGGACGGAAAACGTCTTATATCGGTAGTAATGCACGCGTCGTCTACCAATATGAGATACGTCGATTCGATAAAGATGCTCGACTACAGCTGGGATTTGCTTGCGAGCCGTCCGGAGACGGAGGCGACGTATCAGGATACTCAGCCTAAGGATTATATAGTGGCGTCCGATATGCGAAGCTTTATAAACGACTGGGAGATACCGACGTATATCCATTACGCGACTCCTGAGAACGGATTTGAGAACGACTGCGCGGCGGTCATGATAGAAGATCTTAAGGATTACGGTTTCGACGTAAGCTACGATTTGGATACGGACACCGTGACTATAGTAAACAACACGGAAAAGGATCTGTCGGCGGGTCCGAACTACGGCGAGCAGAGAACCTACGAGGATAATGAGAAGCTCCAGCTCAGCGACTGGGAACCCGCTAAGGTATTACTCAAAAACGGCTACGACGATCCGGGCGTATACGCCGAGAGGACGTTTGATATAAACGGTTCCGGCGCGATCTCCATCGACGAGCTGAAACATATGGGTTCGGTTGTGTGGAACGAACAGTATAATATAATGGTCGTTGTGACCAGATAAGGCCGCGGGCTTGTATGATTATGGTATTATTCCGTATTTATACAAGCCCGAAATTTCTTTTGGATCTAAAATTATTTTTGAGGAGTTATTTTCATAATATCTCAGGATATTCAAGATATCTCAGGATATTCAAGCAATTTCATTGATTAAATAAAACTTTACAGAGATTTAGAATGATATTTTGGTACACTTTAATGAAAAATTGCCCCATTTCTACAGTACGATTGACTATTTTGCAGTAGAATACTATAATAGTACATAATAAGTGTAATATGTCCGCGCATATTTGGCGCTTATTGGATCAATATTGTATAAAATTAAAATTATAATAAAATCTAAGGGGGAATTTGGATGAAGAGATTTAACGTGCGGTCGTGGATCGGGCGCAAAATATCTATTTTTGTTGCGCTTACGATGATTATCACGACGATATCGTCGCTTGGCGCCGGCATGATTGGTTTTGCTTTCACCGATACAACGGGACATTGGGCGGAATCAATGATCGATACTTGGTCGGAGAGAGGGGTCATAAACGGATATGAAGACGGAACGTTTATGCCCGACGCTAACATAACGCGCGCTGAGTTTACGAAAGTCGTAGCTTCAGCGGGCGGTTTTACTACATACTCCGAACTGAGTTTCAACGACGTAGCGGGAGACGAATGGTTCGCTCAGTATTTAAGAGGCTGCGTTGCGGCCGGAGTGGTTTCGGGTTACGACGACGGGACGTTTAGACCGGACGCGTATATAACCCGCGAAGAGGCTGTTGTTATGATCGACCGCGCTTACGATATAGGCGTTACGGGTTCGCTGCCGTTTACGGACGCGGATAGTATATCCGATTGGGCGGTGAGCGCTGTGGCTTCATGCGTAGGAGCGGGAATAATCAACGGATACGAAGACGGATCGTTTATGCCGGCGGCTTATGTAACGCGCGCCGAGGTCGTTAAGATGATCGACAGCGCCGACGGATATACGCCGGGTTCTGAGAATAACGGTAATTCTAACGCGACGAGCAGCGGCAGCGGCGGTCTGAGCTGGGCAGGTTCCGGCGGCGGCAGCTGGGGCGGCGGTTCGACCGGCGGCGGAAGTTCTACTTCCTCGACCGCAAGGATCACGTTTGACGCAAACGGCGGCGTTTTCTCGGACGACAGCGAGACGACTACCGTAACGGTTAGGACGGGCTTGATAATAGGAGCGAACGCTCCGGCGGATCCGACGAGAGAAGGATACGTTTTCGACGGCTGGTACAGGACTGAAGCGGCCGCGGACAGCCTGGACGCGACATACAGATGGAACATAGACAGCAATACGGTATCTTCCGCTACAACGCTCTACGCCGGCTGGTATACGAGCGGAGATATAACGGTAACGTTTGAGACTAACGGCGGAAGCGCTGTGGAATCGCAGACGATAGCGCCTAATTCGTACGCGACCGAGCCCGCGGCTCCGACCAGAGCTTACTATACGTTCGACGGTTGGTATGCGGACAGCGAGTTTAGAACAGCGTTCAATTTCTCGTCCGCGCTTAAGCAGTCTACCACAGTATACGCTAAGTGGACGGTAAATCCGGAGATGGCCGACTCGGAGGTCACTATCCCGGACGAGACGAGCGGCTCGTACAGAAACGGCGAGATCGTGGCTAATCCTAAGTCGTTGTTACCGGGAGAGACCACGATTTTAACAATAATCGCGCCCGATGGTTACGATCTAAACGGCAATCCTACGATCAAATATACGTCGGTTACGACCGGCGAAGAGGTTACTATAGCCGACTCTCAGATAGAAGAAATAAGCTCTACAAGATTTAGCTTTACAATGCCTCAGGACGTTCAGAACGGAACGATAGTTGTAGAACAGAGATATAAGGAAGGAGTTCCGACTCCGAGACCGACGGCTCCGCCGCCGACGGCGACTCCGGATCCGTATGGCGAATACGACATGTATTGGGTATTTAGCAGCGAGGACTTTACAAATGTTCTCGTACAGGACGGATCGGATATGATGTGGCCTGCGGGAGTGGAGGTAAACGGCCTGAACGTAAGCGACGATTCTGAGATAGACAGCAGCAATAAGACTTTTGACGCATATAAGTATACAAGGCGCTGCAGACTTAGCAGCAACGACTCGTTGACGTTCGAGGTTACCGGCGCTTGTGAAATAAGGATAGACGCGACGACTCAAAGCGGCGACGAGGCGAGACAGATGAGATTCCTCGCGGGCGACGAAGTTATGGCCGAGCCCGTATATCAGCCTGATTCTACCGACGTTGTGACTTGTTATTACAGAGGTACGGAGCCGACTACGATAACGCTTACGTCCGTTCAGAGCTGTTCCGTATACGGTATATATGTGACGTATACAGACCCGTCGGCAATGCCGACGCCGGAAGTGACTCCGGAGCCTACGCTGGATCCTAATATAGAATATAATATAGCTATAAACGATAATATCGTAAACGGTAGCGTGATAGTAACAAGCGGCGACGTATCTTCGGACAGCATCGTTTCTCAGACATGGCGCGCGGAGGACGACATTCCTGCAGACGCTACGATCTCGACGAGCGATACCGAGGTCAATACTATCATCTACGCTCCGGATGGCGCTACGTATATACAGGAAGGCAACGACGTATACGGATTGATCCAATTTAATAATGTGAATTATTATTGGTATAACTTTACGGACGACACAGGTTCGTACGATTATGTAAGAGGCGTAGAGAGCGGAGAGATAGAAACGCTCGGCGGTACTTCTTACAGCATTACGACTTATCAATCCGGAGTTATAAAGGCTAAGATGTATATTTACAGAGACAAGCCTTTCTATGTTGTCGAAAACGGCGAAGACGGCGTGAATACGACAATATTGAATTTCCGGTCTGTTGACGAAGGAATATACGATGTAGAATTTAAGTGCGAGGCCGATAAGACCTATACCCTCCTGGCGGATGGATCCAAAGCCGGTATAGTATCGGTCGAGTACAGTAACGCTCTTACGGCCAAAGCCGGAGAGACCGTTAAGATAGAGACTGTGCCGAATCAGGGTTATAAGGCGACCGAGGTCATAGTAGAGCCTGAAGTATCTTTGACCCAGATCGGCGAGAACACATATGAGTTTGAAATGCCGACAAGCGACGTAAGCGTTTCAGCTTCGTTCGTCGACGAATCCGCTCAGGAGTATACGGTAACGGCGCCGAAGCCTGAAAACGGTTCGGTAGTTCTTGAAAAGGTTGCGACTACGGCTGAACTCAGCGAGGACGCTCAGCTCAGCAGCGCGCTGATCGACAGCTCCGAGAGTTTCTTAATGGCGGATGATCCGAATAACGGATGGATAGTTTCTCAGGATGGTACGGTTGGAACTACAGTGGTCGAGGATACGTCTAACGTTCAAGGCAACGATACCGCTAAGATTATGATGACCGATAAAGCGGTACAGTATGTATTGGACGAGGCTGTTACGGAAGGAACGTTCACATTGTCATACGACTTCTTGATGAACGGCAACTCCAGCGGCAGATCGTTCAGAACGTATTTAGATAATACAGAGCACCCATACGACAGTTCGACCGGTCAGGCGACGGCGATGGGTACGGACGGCGCGTTCTTCCATATGGACGACGTAGGCGGCAACGTATACGTAACAGATACAGTTGCGGATATAGCTACGAAAGAGGCTAAGGGAACGCAGGTAGGTTCGTCCGCGCTTGAAAACGACAAGTGGTATAGAGTCGTAATAAACGGCGATCTGGATACGGGCGAGGTCAGCGTGGCATATTACTTGCATGGAACGGACGGAATGTACGCTCCGGATAACTTATCGACGACCGCGGCTATATCCGGCGACGTAAGCTTTACCGAGGGCAGAAACGCGGCTATCAAGCAGGTCAAATTTATGAGAACTGCGAACGGAACGCTGTACTACGATAATATCACTTTGACGGCTTCGACCGACGCCGTACTTACAGCGTATAACGGCGAGAGCGTAAAGGTCGTCGCGACGCCGGATTCTGGATATATCTTAGATAGTATCTCGGCGACGCGCAACGATAACGGCGAGTCGATAGCGGTAGGCGGAGACGGAATATTCGTAATGCCTGACAGCGACGTGACCGTAAACGTAACTTTTGCAGAGCTGGATATACCGGAAGGCGCTATTGCGGAATCAACGCTTTGGTCGTTCGACCAGTCAGACCAGGATCTTGCGGCGTTAGGTTCGATGGACGGAGGAACTCTTAAAGTCGGCGCAGGAATTTATAAGGGACTGACAATTACTCCGCCTGCGGACGGAACTCTCGATATTGACGGAAGCAAAAAGAGCTTTGACGGCATGGATTTCAGTTATAGGATCAAGCTGGGCGGCAACGGAAGCGAGACGAGCAGATGCCTGAGTTTCACCCCTGCGCTTGGCGGTACGGTATCGGTATACTTCGCGCATGCGAGTAGCAAAGGCGAGAACAGAACGTTAATAATAAGCCAGGGCGGAGTTGAGAATACAACTGTCGTAGAGCCGGGCGCCAGCGCGACGGCTACCGTGACGGTAACTCCGGGACAGACTGTATATATCTACGGTCAGGGCGGATTAAACGTCTACGGCGTGAATTATGTTATATAGCGCTTAGACTTTAGCCTAAAATAATCGGGCGGACGCGGAATTTTGGCCGCGTCCGCCTTTACTGTGCGCGAAGACGGGAAAGATGACGGCCGCGCGGCCGATCAGGCGCGATAGGATAATACTGCGCGCCTTAGAACAAGATACGACGGGATAGGAACCAATGATTTTGAATAAAAGTTCCGGCGCTTCAGGGACGGCGATAGGCGTTATTTGAATAAAATCCGCATTTTCATATAAAAACGATATGAATAAAAATGATTATATTTGGCAGAATGACGGTTGAAAATTAACCGTCGCTGTGATAATATCATATCAGGAAGCCGTGCGATTCTGCGGCTTTAAATATATGATTGAATTTTAGATGGATATGTATTATAATAATTAGGCGAGCGCGGCCGCGAGACAAGCGCAAGGCGATGATTACGCCGATTTAAACGGAGTCGGGGCCGTCGCGGTATTGAAGACGAAGTTGATTAAAGTTAATAATATAAGACGGAGGATGATAAAAATGGGAGCTGTAGAAGTAAAAAACGGGATTTATTCGGTCGGTATCTTAAATCCGGCTATGAGGATATTCGACGTTATCATGAGGACGGAATACGGAACGACGTATAACTCCTATGTCGTAAAGGGATCCGAAAAGACCGCTTTGATAGAAGTTAGCCACGCGGAATTTTTCGATTCGTATTTAAGCAATATAAAAGAGGTTTGCGATCCGGCCGAGATCGACTATATCGTGCTGAATCACTGCGAGCCGGATCACTCGGGAGCGCTCGCCGATCTGATGAAGTACTGCCCCAACGCGAAGATAGTCGTCAGCAAGGCGGGATCGATATACCTTAAGAATATTACAAACAGAACGGATTTGGACGTAATATCTCCGAAGGACGGCGAGACGATCGACCTTGGCGGCAAGACGCTGAAGTTTATTTCCGCGCCGCTGCTGCATTGGCCGGATTCGATGTTCACCTATGTTGAAGAGGATAAGACGATATTCACCTGCGATTTCTTTGGGGCGCATTACTGCGAGCCGTATGTTTTCGATAAGAACATAGTCTATGAAAAGGCTTACGAGGAAGCGATACACTATTACTACGTAGCTATATTCGGCCCGTTTAAGGCGGCGGTCCAGAAAGGTCTTGAAAAGGCTCTCGCTTTGGATTTCGACACGGCTTGCGTGAGCCACGGTCCGGTCTTGACCAAGGGAAATAAGCTCGAATACGTTATAGAAAAGTATAAAGAGTGGAGCGCTCCGACCGAGAGCGATAATAAGAATATCCCCGTATTCTACTGCTCCGCATACGGCAATACGGGCAAGATAGCCGAGGCCATAGCGGCGGGTATATCCGAAGTTATCCCGGAAGCTAACGTCGAAGTTCTCAATATAAACGACTACGATATGGGCGAGCTGTCCGCAAAGCTCAACGGTTCGGACGCGTTCGCGATAGGAACGCCTACGATAAACAGCGACGCCGTGGCTCCGGTCTGGAACCTGCTCAGCCATGTGGACGCTATAAATAACAGAAAGAAGCCCGCGTTCGTATTCGGCTCGTTCGGCTGGAGCGGCGAAGGCGTGCCCAACGTTATCGCAAGATTGAACGGTCTTAAGATGAACGTTTTCGGCGACGGTTTGAAAGTTACTTTCGTTCCGTCCGAGGCCGACCTTGAAAACGCTAAGGCTCAGGGCGCCGAGTTTGCAAAGACTTTCGCTTAAAGCTAAATCTTTGGTTTTCATAAGAAGTTAATAACGAATTAAAGCCGCTGCGGAAACTCCCGCAGCGGCTTGTATTTTTACGTTTTATTGTTTCGACGGCGCAGACCGGATCAATTCAGAAAATTCCGTCGCCGATGTTCTATACCTTCTCTCTATCAAAGTAAAAATGAGTCTCTTCGTCATAAAAAGCCCGCGTCTATTCCGTAGTCACAATAGCCGTTCTGGTCGCTTCGTCCCACTGGACGTTAAAGCCGAGGTTTTCGGATAAGAACCTGAGCGGGACCATAGTCTTATCGTTT
>CAJFTO010000054.1 GCA_904419955.1 Candidatus Roslinia caecavium
CGAGGCGGCGTTGGAGGGAGTGAAGAAGTTTTCATATATCAAAGCGATAGTCGAAGATAAGCTGAATTTAGGTATAAAGACTTTAGACGGGTTTAGGCGGCAAAAGGAAGCGTACGAGAGACGCAAGGCGGAAAGGGATCCGTATCCGGCCTTTGGAGTCAAGAAGAACGCTTTTAACAACTACGCCGATACCAACAAGACGGATTACGGCGAGATAGAGAGGATAATAACGAGCGACGCGTATTTAGACAGTCTTATAAACGGATGGGGAAAGTAGGATAGGCGCGGATGAACAGCTAATAAAAATGGAACGCGGCGGCGCTATCGCAAGGCGTTTTCGAAACGCGATTTAGACACGGCTTAAGCGGTTGGTTTTCAAATTTGAGTTTTTTGCGCGGAGATCGGACGTTCCCCGCTTGGCGAGACGGGCGGAAGATGGATCCGGCGCGTCGGTAAGTTTTGTAAGTATAATAAAAGCCGCCCGCCGAAATGGCGAGCGACTTGATTGGGTTTGATACTAAGCGGTTTTACGCTTCGGGCGAAGCAGTCGCTTCCGGAGCGGTAGTTGCGCTTGGCGCGTCCGTCGCGGACGGAGCGTTTGTCGCGGACGGAGCGCCGATATCGTTCATAACTCGTGCGATTATCGTCGCGGCTTCCGCTCTGGTCGCGTTGGCTTTCGGCTGGAAGGTTCCGTCTTCATAGCCTGTGATATAGCCCGCGCTTACCATGGCCGTCACATATCCAACGGCGTAGTCCGCTATTTCGTCGGCGTCCGCGAACGTCGAGTCCGCCGTAGTGGTCAGCGCGAGGTAACGGCCGATTATCGTAGCCATGTCCTCGCGGGTGATCGTATCCGCCGCGCCGAACCATTCGCCGGATACTCCCGTGACCATTCCCGCTTCCTGAGCGGCGATCACGTACGGGGTGTACCAGTCGTCGGCCGCGCAGTCGAGGAACTGAGAATCTGTAGACGCAGCGCTCAGCCCGAACAACTCGACAGTCATCTTTGTGAACTCGGCGCGGGTTATCGTACCTTCGGGCAGGAACGTATTATCGCCGTAGCCGTCTACTATTCCAGCCTTATAGAGAGCCATGATGTATTCGTAGCCCCAATATGTAGTCGGAACGTCGACGAATATCTGTTCGCCGGTAGTCGTTCCCGGGGTAGCCGTAGCGTTTGGATCGGTTGTAGCCGCCGGCGTGGAAGTCGGGCTTGGAGTAGCCGTAGCGGTCGCGGTCGAGCCGCCCCAGCCGCCGCCTCCGCCGCCTCCGCCGGAAGATCCGCCTCCGGTAACAGCCGCAGTGCAGGTTATAGCCGCGTTCTCAGCCGGCATTGTAAACGAGCCGCTGAAAGCGTTTCCGTTATACGCAAGGTTCCTTACCGTGTAGCCGGACGCCGCGGTAGCGCTCACGCTTACCGTCGAACCGGGATAAACGGTATCGCCCGACGCGATCTCCGTCCCGTTTACGCTGACGGTTATAGCCGAGATATGCTCGGGAACCGTCCAGGTAACCGCATAAGCGGCGATCTGTCTGTTGGCGTCGGTAAGAGCCTGACCCGCCGTCACGATCGCGGCGAGGTTCTCGTCGGTCGGATCGTCGTTATACGCCGCGACCGCGTTTTCCAGCGCCGTCTTAGCCGTTTGTACGGCGGTTATATTGTTCGTCTGAGCCGAATTGATATCCTCGCCGAGATCTTCAGTTATCGCGGCTATCATCTCGTCGGAACTGTTTGAAAGCTCGTCCGCCGCCGCGATCGTCTCTTCGGAAGTCATGGGCTCGAACTCGGCCGTGATATTGACGTCCGAAGCCGGCATAACAAACGCGTTGTCCGTAACTTCTATAGTCTGGTCGCCCGCGGTAACGGTCAGCGAGAGCAGCTTATAGCCAAAGTTGGGTTCTAAGGTCAACTCGACCGTATCGCCGGCGCTCGGCGCCGAAGGAGCGTATTGGATCGCGCCGTTCTCGACCGAAGTAGTTATATTATATGTAGGAGCCGCGGTAGCGGTAGCCTCAGGCTCGCTTGTAACGGTCGGATCCGCGGTAGCGGTTGCCTCAGGCTCGCTTGTAACAGTCGGATCCGCGGTAGCCGTAGCCTCAGGTTCGCTTGTAACGGTCGGCTCCGCTGTAGCGGTTGCCTCAGGCTCGCTTGTAACGATTGGTTCTGTTGTAGCGGTAGCCTCGGGTTCGCTTGTAACGATTGGTTCTGTTGTAGCGGTAGCCTCGGGTTCGCTTGTAACGGTCGGCTCCGCTGTAGCGGTAGCTTCGGGCTCGCTTGTTACAGTAGGTTCTGCTGTAGCCGTAGCTTCGGGCTCGCTCGTAACAGAAGGCTCTGCTGTAGCCGTAGCTTCGGGCTCTGCGGTCGCCGTTGCGACAGGTTCCGCCGTAGCCGTTGCGGAAGGAGCTAATTCTCCGGTTTTACCTATTATAGTAGCGAACCAGAACGAACCCGGCGCGCCTTCTTTCGGGGCGAACTGGAGGGTCGCCGTAGTCGCTTCGGTTACGTTAAACGTTACTTTAGCCACGCCTATATTGAGATCGCCGAGCTTAGCGACCTGCGTTTGGTCGGCCGACGTATCCAATACCGCGGTCTCCTGATCGTCCGCGAAATCAACGTTTACGATAAAGCCTCTGTCTCTGTATCCGCGAACCAGCATATACAGCGTATATTCGCCGGCCTCCGGGAACGTGAAGTTTTCGACCTCTAATCCGGTAAAGCCGTTCATATTAAGATACGAGGTATAAGCCGAGTCGAAGTCCGCAAGTTCGCCGAACGGTTTGCCCAGCGCTTCGTAATTCGCGGTCGTGCCGGCGTCCGAGGTATCGAACGCGCCTTCGCGCTGCGATAACGCGTCGGTCCACTCGCTTACTGCGTATACCTGTCCGGTAGTATATGTAACCGCCGGAGCCGTAGGCTCGGCCGAGGGTTCTGTCGTCGGTTCAGCAGTAGGCTCTGTCGTCGGTTCAGCTGAAGGTTCTGCCGAAGGCGCCGCCGTGGGTTCGGCTGTGGGTTCAGCTGTCGGTTCAGCTGTCGGTTCAGCCGTCGGTTCGGCTGTCGGTTCAGCCGTGGGTTCGGCCGTAGGAGCCGGAGTAGCCGTCGGCATTGCGCTCTGCGGGAGTCTCGCCTCGCCGTTTGCGCCGACGTTTACGACGCCCGAACCCGCGTAGGAAGTATCCGACGCGTCGGCGTCTAAAATTCCGTTGACCGCGATAACTCCGTTATTGGTAAGGGTAACTTCGTCGGCTACCTCGACCGTTACGTTTTCGGGTATCGTAAGGGTGGAGCCGGCCGGTATAGTTAAATTCTCGGATATAAGCGCCGAAGTTCCGACTATAGTAACGTTGGCGTTCTGAGCGATCTCTCCGCCGGTATAGGTAGAGCCGGCCGTCGGGTTATCGATCGATACTATCGTAGAGTAGTCGTTGTCCGCAATGGTAAGCGGGGTCTTTATATCGCTCAAAGAGCCGCTCGTATATGTAAGGGTCGTCTTTTGGCCTTCCCAATTCTCTATCCAGACCTCGTCGGTTATCGTACCGCCGTCTACAGTCAGTCCGGAGTTGTCGGGGTTGGAGCTGCTGTTGGCGTTTATGAACACGCCGTCTCCGGCCGCCGCGGTATTGCCCGATATCGTACCGCCGGTCATATTCATCGTCGCCGTGCTTGCGATCCACACGCCGCCCGCGTAGCCCGCCGCGGTATTGCCGGCGATCTCTCCGCCGGTCATGGTGAATCCGCCGCCGCTGTTGCCGTAGAAGACTCCGCCGCCGTAAACGGTAGTCTGATTGTTCCTAATAACGCCGCCGTTTATAACGAGGCCGGTACCGCTCTTATAGTATACGCCGCCGCCCGAGAATGGATAGTCCGCGGCGCCTCCATTTTGGATCGTCGTCCCGTTATTTATGGTCAGATCCGAATTGTTTACGGCGATAACGCGGGCCATGTTGTTCGCGTCCAAAGTAATGTTTTGAAGCGATACGTCCGCGCCGTTATTTATATAGAACAGACCGTCGCTGTCTATAACGCTGTTATCGGAGCTTGTCCAGTCCGATTTAGCGTAGCCGTCGCTTGCGTTTATGGTAAAGTTTCCGCCGTCTATATCGAGCGCCTTACCGTTTATAACGAACTGCGTATCGGTTTCGATATTCTTGAGCAGGGTGATGGTTGAGCCGTCCGAAGCCGCGTCTATAGCGTCCTGAAGATCGGCGTAACCGGTGTTACCTATTTTAGCGACCGCGGTCTCGTCGTCTACGACGATCTCAAACGTACCGTTCGGATTCTCTACCGCTAAGCTGCCGTTTGGAACCGAGACGGTTATATTGTCCGCGGGCTTTGACGAGAACGTTCCGCCTGTGATCGTAACCGTGGGGTCGTTTGCGTTTTCCGTTTCGAACAGCATCCTTACCGCCTCGCCGTTCGCGCTTGTATACGTTCCGCCTTCGATGTTTACGTCTATAGCGAAGTTATAGTTGCCCTCCACGTATATCGCGTCGCCCGTGGAATTTATACCGCTGTTTACAGCGGCTTCGGGTATGTTTTCCACGCCGTTCGCGTTGATTACGGTAGAACCTTTGATCGTAACCGTTCCGCCTTTGACGCCGACGCCGGTGTTGGCGGTTATCGTAGTATTGTTTATCGTGAGCGAGCTATCGGCGCTCGGGAAGTAGATCCCAAGACCCAAGCCCGGGTTTGTGTTGGTGTTGGTTATTGTAGAATTCGTTATGTTTAAATCGATGTTAGTCGCCGTGCCGTGAGTGACGACGACGTACGCGTTTTCGCCTTCGAGGCTTACGCCGTCAAGGTTGAGCGTGACGTTGTTGCTTAAGATCTGAGCTATGCACGAGGTGTCCGAATCCGGGTTTGTAATCTTGCGCAGGGATTTTACCGAACCGTTTCTGACGGTAAGCGTCTGATTTTGACCGGACGGATATATTACGTAGAGCGACGTGCCCGAGTATATATAATTATGTTCGTTTAGGTCGATCGTACCGCTTTGGGAAACCGCCATCGTAGAATCGCCTTCGTAATCCGCGAGCAGATAAGCCGTGTCCGCTCCTGCCGAGAAGAGATAGGACGGATTGGAATAGAGATATTCGGGATTCTCCGCGTTTGCGGCAAACGAAGGAGTCGTCATCTTATCGAGCAGCGCCTCCGAGTAATCCACATAGGCGTAACCAAGATCCAGGCTGTTGTTTACAGTCGCGCCGTCGAGCTTTAAATACTGCTGATATTTTGAATTGCTTGTCGATACGCTTAAGTCGTCTATAGATCCGTTCTTCACGGTCGATGTTGGAGGAACGCCGGTACTGTCCGATACGGTCGTGCGTATATCGAGATTCGATATCTTGCAGCCGTTTAGATCTATAGTTAAGTTCTTCTCGTTTATTACGGGGATTGTTCCCGTATAATCGCCGTAGAAAGTGAGCGTGTCGTTGTCCTGAAGATTTCGCACAGCCGCGGCTGCGTCGCCGTAGTACAGGTTCTCGCCGTTCCTGGTGATTATCGCCGTAGCGTCTTCGTTAGCTAATGTTTCTATCGCGTAGAAGGTCTCGCCGTCAACAAGCGTCTCGACGCATTTATAGCCGGCCGGGAGCTGCGGCGAAACGTCCGTTTTGAAGAGACAGTTGTTAAATACCGAGCCTTCGGCTATCGTACCTACGACCGAATCGATCGTCGCGCCGTTTAAATTAAGCTTGGCCGAGGTGTTGACCGAGAGATCGCAATTTAAAACGACGGTCCCGGCGGGAGCGTTATCGGTTCCTAAGTTTACCTCGCAGACTCTCTGGCAGTATACGCTGTTGCTGCCGTTTAGAGTTCCGGATTCAACGTTTATAGTAGAATTTGCGCCGACAACGTATATCGGATACGTAGAGCTCGTCAGCGTTCCGGATTTCATATTGGTAACGCTGTTCGCCTGCGTTCTGACGGCTATGCTTCCGGTCGTTTCAAGCGCGGCGTCGCTTAAGTTAAGCGTTCCGTAGTTGTCTATGAGCGGGTTGACCGTTCTTGCGATCTTGCCGCCCTTATCCTGACTGGAATCGATTATGTTGAGCGTTCCGTAGTTCTGGAAATTACATCTTCCCAGAGTAAGAGTATGGCCGTTTAAGTCGATCGTAAGCTCGTGATCTTCGGCGTTTCTCAGATAGAAGTTCGCGTTTGTTACGATCTCCGTATTTTCTGTAAGCGTCCATGCGCTGTCGTTTATGTATACGTAGTATTTGTAGTTGTCGATAGCGGCCGCTGCGTCCGCCAGCGTCTTATACACGGCGCCTTTGGTCGCTTCGGGCGGAGCGCCGTCCTGATACTCGGCCGTACTGTCGACGTACACGGTCGTATAGTCGACTGCGAACGCGGTCGCGGAAAACAGCGTAAGGGTCATGCATAAAACCAGTAAAGCTGATACCGCTTTCATTACATTCTGTTTCATGTTTGTTTTCTCTCATATTTATAATTAGTAGTAGTTTTTTATATCCCTCTCCAAGGATATGCGCGTACGCTTCGCGCTAAGCAACATCTTCACCCCTTTTTGAAATATATAGTATAAGTTGTTAATTTTTCGCTTACGCGCTAATTATAGCGCCATTTGTTGAACATGTCAATCTTTTAAAAACTTTTCAGATATTTCACCAAAATATACGAGCTCCGGAAGTGTAATTTTATAATAAAAAATCTTTTTTTAAGCTATAAAAATCATAGCTAATTTAGCCCGCCGCCGCGAATAGAATTTTATAAAATTTTCATAAATAGCCGATTTCAGATAATATTTCCATAAAAACTCTTGACAAAATGGTTACCTTGTGCTAACTTATAGACATAGGCGTTAGCGTGGACTAACTCCGAGTTGGATTTATGAGTTTTGTTAGGAAAAGCAATGGCGTGGCGGAGAGGTTTAGCCGCGTCCGAGGCGTTTATGAAAACGGAGGTTGATGAGAATGCCTTTAAGTATGATGAATGTCGGACAGGAGTGCGAGGTAGTCAGGATCGGCGGCAAGGACGATACCAAGAGGTTTTTGGAATCGCTGGGTTTTGTGCCGGGCGGCAAGGTGACCGTGGTATCCGAGATTTCGGGAAACTTGATAGTCAACGTCAAAGAATCCCGGGTCGCGATAAGCCGGGAGATGGCGAACAACATAGCGATCAGCAATTAGAGAATAGGGATGTAAGAGAGCTGCGATAGCCCTTATACGGTCTCGAGCGCCGAAAAGGAAAACGGCGTATTATTTCTCCTCCCGCGAGACCGCCGGACGGCAAAGCGACGGATTTTACCGTCCGATCGCTGCTTTCTGCTCTCTAATAACTATGTTAATCTATTAATTTTATATTTTATTTATATAAAATCCTTAATAATATTTTGATATGGAGGGATAGCTTTGGCGACTCTTAAAGACGTAGGGATCGGCTCCACCGTTAAGGTTGTAAAACTGAACGGATCCGGCGCGGTAAAACGCAGGATAATGGATATGGGCATAACCAAGGGAACGGAGATAACCGTTCGCAAGGTCGCTCCTCTCGGAGATCCCATGGAGCTCACGGTTCGCGGATACGAACTTTCGCTGAGAAAGGCGGACGCGGAGAATATCGAGGTCGTTTAACGGAAACGATACGATTTGGATATTTCTGCGCGCAGATAACGCCGGCGGCAGGTATCGCCGGCTTTTTAAAGGAATTTAGGTTAGCTGAGACTTACTTGTGAAAGGGGATTTGGTAATGTCAATAAAAATTGCGCTGGCGGGAAACCCCAACAGCGGTAAAACGACATTGTTCAACGCGCTTACCGGCGCCAATCAGTACGTGGGCAACTGGCCGGGAGTTACGGTGGAGAAAAAGGAAGGCAAGCTCAAGAGCAATAAAGAAGTGGTGATAACCGACCTGCCCGGTATATATTCGTTATCGCCGTACACTCTTGAGGAGGTAGTGGCGAGAAATTATTTGATAAACGAGAAGCCGGACGCTATACTCAATATAGTAGACGGCTCGAACTTAGAGCGCAACCTGTATCTGACCACGCAGCTGCTCGAGCTGGGGATACCGGTCGTTATTGCGGTAAACATGATGGATATCGTGCGCAAGAACGGGGATAAGATCAACTGTAAGAAATTATCTCAGGCGCTCGGCTGCGAGGTGTTGGAGATCTCGGCCCTCAAAAACGACGGCGTAACCGCGGCGGCGAACGCGGCGGTAGCGGCGGCAAAAAAGGGCAAGGCGGAGGTCAAGCACAGCTTTAATCAAAGCGTCGAGGACGCTATAAGCGAGATAGAGGGAAGGCTGGTCGGAGCAGACCCGGCGCAGAAGCGTTTCTACGCGATCAAGCTGTTCGAGAGAGACGACAAGATCCAAGAGGTCCTAAGACCTTTACCGGACGTCGAGGATATTATTACCAAGGCGGAGAAAGAGTTCGACGACGACAGCGAAAGCATTATCACGAACGAGAGATACGTATACATATCGTCTATAATCAAGGGCTGTTACGAGAAAAAGAGCAAGAATAAACTGACAAGATCGGATAAGATAGACAGGGTGGTCACAAACAGGTGGGCGGCGCTGCCCATTTTCGCGGTAGTAATGATAATCGTCTATTACGTGTCGGTCACGACCGTGGGAACATGGGCGACCGACTGGGCTAACGACGGAGTTTTCGGCGACGGCTGGCATTTGTTCGGCATAGGCTCGGGCGCTTATGAAGAAGCGAGCGGCGAGTACGAGACCGAGACGGCCAAGATAGACGCGTATTTAGCGGCCGCTGAAGAAGAGGGGATAGCGACGGACGAAGTATCCGAAGCGCTTGCGTTCGATCCCGAGACGGAACCGGAAGAGGGCGCGGTCATAACGTCGGAGGCGGAAGCGGAAGCCGCTATAGCCGCTTTTACGGCGGAGGCAGAGGCGATAGACCTCACGGCGGACGCTGAGATATTGAATGAAGACGGCGAGGTCGAGGAGACCGTCCCGGTGACGCTCGCCGATTTTGAGTCGGCGATCGAGGCTGAGGAGCCTGATCCGGCGGATTACGGAGTTTGGGTCCCGGGTATACCGGTACTTGTCGAGAACTTACTGAACGCTATAGGCGCGGCCGACTGGCTGAGCGCGTTGATCCTCGACGGTATCGTAGCCGGAGTCGGCGCGGTGCTCGGGTTCGTACCTCAGATACTCGTATTGTTCATATTCCTCGCATTCCTCGAAGGCTGCGGATATATGGCCAGGATCGCGTTTATTATGGATAGGATATTCAGGAAGTTCGGTCTTTCGGGCAAATCTTTCATACCTATGCTCATAGGCACGGGCTGCGGCGTTCCGGGCGTTATGGCGTCGAGAACGATAGAGAACGACCGCGACCGCAAGATGACGATAATGACGACGACGTTTATACCCTGCGGCGCAAAGCTGCCTATCATAGCTTTGATCGCGGGAGCGCTCTTTGACGGGGCTTGGTGGGTCGCGCCGAGCGCGTACTTCGTCGGCATAGCGGCAATAATCACCTCGGGTATAATCCTTAAGAAGACCAAGATGTTCGCGGGAGACCCCGCTCCGTTCGTTATGGAGCTGCCGTCTTACCATCTGCCGACCGTAGGCTCGGTACTCAGAAGTATGTGGGAGCGCGGCTGGTCGTTTATCAAGAAGGCCGGAACGATAATCCTGCTTTCGACGATATTCATCTGGTTCACATCCTCGTACGGGTTCTCGGACGGAGGCTTCGGCGCCGTCGATATGAACGAGAGTCTGCTCGCGGCGATAGGCAGAGGCTTCTCGTGGATATTCGTACCGCTCGGCTTCGGCGATTGGCAGTCGGTGGTCGCGGCTATCACGGGTCTGGTAGCAAAGGAGAACGTCGTGGCTACGTTCGGTATCCTCTACGGTTTTGCAGAGGTAGCCGAGGACGGAGCCGAGATATGGCCGGCACTGGCGGCGAGCTTCACGACCGTTTCGGCGTACGCGTTCCTGGTATTCAACCTGCTTTGCGCGCCCTGTTTCGCGGCCATGGGAGCTATCAAGCGCGAGATGAACAACACGAAGTGGTTCTGGTTCGCGATAGGGTATCAGACGATATTCGCTTACTGCGTGGCGCTCTGCGTATTCCAGCTCGGAAACTGGTTCACGGGCGGCGGATTCGGTATCTGGACGTTCGTCGCGATACTGCTTGTAATAGCTTTCATATACCTGCTGGTAAGACCTTATAAGGAATCAGACAGATTAAAGACCGGCAAGCTTGTAAGAGAATAATCGAGTTTCAAAGCGGCGGTACGCGGAATATTCCGGATATCGCCGCATGAGCGGAGTCCGCGCGGCGAGCGCGGCTCGGACTCTGAAACGGACGCCGCCGGGTTTGATCCGAGTTTTTGCAAACGTATAAAAATAATTAGTTTTAAGCGAGAGTATTTACAAAACGCCGGGATCGGAGTATAGTATATATAGACGACGAGGCGGCGCGTCCTGAAAAGGGGGAAATAATATGGGATTTATAGCGCAGAATATAGGCACGATAATAGTCGGACTTATCCTGCTGGTCATAGTGGTTTTGATAGTGAGAAAACTCGTCCGCGACAAGCGGAGCGGAAAAGGCGGCTGCGGCTGCGGCTGCGAGAGCTGCGCCATGGGATGTAATCGCGGACACGCTCAGGCGGCGAAAAAGTCGCCGAACAGATAAATAAGATTTTCCGGACAATTTTTCCTTTACCCAAAAAAGGCCCGCTTCTTTTACGGAGCGGGCTTTTGAGTTTTTAATAGGGATAATAAGCCGAGAAATATTTATTTAAGATAGCCCGACCGGTTTTTTAGGTTAAACGATTTGGATACGCTTATTCTGTTTCTAACTCTGAATAGAGCTTTTCAATACCTCTTCTGATAGTTTGAACTCTTGTTTCCGAATTACTTCGCGCTACTTTGTCCAATTTTTCCAAAGTGATCTTATCCAACCGAACGACTATCTGCGTCGATTTAGGGTTGTCGGATTTAGGTCTGCCCGTTCTTGGACTCATAACCTCGCCTCGCTTTCTGAGTTTGTAAATATTATATCTCATATGTACGAAAAAGTCGAGGAAAAATCAACTATATTTATAAAAAACGGTCGGATGCGAATTTGGCTATGTATGGATTAAGTCATAATCGGCGAACGATCTTATTATTACGAAAAACTAATTTTCAACACAATTTTCCATTTTTTATTTGACATTCACTCTCCAGTAATATATAATATTAACGTGGCACGGAAAGCGAGGTGTAAAATGGGTCGCAAAACAGGAAGACCAAAGAGCGACAATCCCAAGACCATAACGGTCAAGGCGAGGATCGACGCCGCGACTGACAGCAGGCTCCAAAAATATTGCGCTGAAAACAATTTAACGAGGACGGACGTTGTCAGGAAGGGCATAGAATTGGTCATTGACGAAAAAAAGTAGAACGCTCGGGATCCCGGAAAAGATATCGAACGTTCCACCAAAAACACCGGAAGTTATCCGATAAATCTATTATATCAGGTATCTTCCGGAATTTCAACAGAAATTTTCAGGAGGATTTTAAAATGACGCAGGAAGAATTAGAAAAAAGGCTGATAGAGCTGGAATATAAGGCGAGCGGAGCGGCGTCGCTCTGCGGTTGTCTCGCGCGTCTCGACCTTGACGGCTCGGCG
>CAJFTO010000055.1 GCA_904419955.1 Candidatus Roslinia caecavium
CTGAATAAGTCGTTCCGCCGGGTATCTCCGTAATATCGTAGCCGTCGCCGCGCGTCCATGTCTCGCCGCCGTCTATACTGTATTCCATATCGTCCGTCACGCCCGAAATACTTCCTGTTCCGCCGATCGCGTCGGGCTGGGTAACTGTGAAATCTTCAGCTGCCGGAGCCGACGGACGCGCGGGTATTTCAAGATTCTGCGCTTCGCTGTCGCTATGGTTGGAATCGCTCGCCTTCTTAACGATTGAAACGGTCTGACCGAACCATGAATTATCGATCGCCGCGCTTACGTTTTCCACAGTTATGTCTGAGCCGTTTACGGTATAGCTTGCGCCGTCTTCAAAACCGGTAAGCGTCTCGTTTATATAGTCTATGCCTATATACGGCTGGCTCTCCCTCGCTTGTTCTATGGTCACGGCTTCGGTCAGCGTCGCGGTCGCCGCCGCGTCCGCGCTGTAATATTCCATATCGTTCCCGCCGAGAGTAATATTTGTCAGGTTAACCGAACTATACTCTCCAGCATCCGCGCTCGATACTGCTCCGCTCGCGGTCAGGGTTACGTTATCGTCCTCTTCGAGATTCGTCGGCGTGAGCGTTACGTTGACCGCCGCGCTTCCGTCGTAGGTCTTATCCTTCGCCGCCGCACTGTATTCTATCGGTTTTGCCTGCATATTCACGGTTATCGTATCGCTCTCGCTTCCGTTTAAATTCACACTTCCGCCGTATTCGGCTCTGACGGTATTGTCGCCTATGACAAGATCTTTCTCCGCAGTGTCTATCTCAAGCGTCGCCGCGCCTTGGTCGTTGGTCGTCGTATCGTTGTATTCAACCGTCGCCGTTCCAAGCGACGTATTTCCTACAAAGAACTCTACCGTATCCTGCTCCGCCGCCAGCGCCGCGCCTTCCGTCTGCGATCTCGATACCTCCGCCGTAAGCGTCAGCGTATCCCCGTAGGTCACGCTTGCGCCGCTGACTTCGGTCTCAGAACCGGACTTGCCTATCGTTACGCTCACACTCTGCGGTCCGGTATCGTTGTGGTTATTATCTCCCCGAACCATATACCAGACAGTATATGTATCCGCATCCGTCGCCTGCGGGATATTCTCCGTATATTCACCATCGTCGCCGAGACGGTATACCATCGTTCCTCCGACTGCCTCTCCGGCCGTTACAAGCGCCAGCTCTTCTCCTGTGTAGGTAGGCGTATTAGCCGTCGGCGCGACGCTTACTGTAGACTCCGCTTTGTTTACGACGACGCTTACGTCAAAGCTTACGGGTTCAGCGCCGTAGTCTACCGACGCCAGCGAGATCTCCGGATTTATCGCCGTCGCTTTTATCGTCAGCGTATACGTATCGGCGTTGGTATCCGCCGGGATAGTCAGCGTGTCGCCGCTTATCGTCGTGTTTACCGTGTTGCCGTTCGCGGTCGCGGTAGTATTGTTTCCGCCGGTTATCTCATATGCGAACCTTCCGGACGCGTCCGTTCCCGCCGCGTAGGTCATATATTCGGATAGATCCTGCGTCGCCCTGACGCCGTAAGTCGTCTCTATCTTCTTTTCGTCTTCCGTACTTCCGTACATCTCCTCGCCTACGGCGTATACCGTTATATCCGCCGTAACCGCCGTCTGATCCGTAAACTCCGCGCCGTCTATGCTCTGAGTCTGCGACCATCTCTTAAATTCATACTCGTCAAAAGTCGGAGCCGCCGGGAGGGTCACCGTGCCGTTCGGGTTAGCGTAAGCCGCCGCGTATTCGGTGTAAGAACCCTCGGTCTCGCCTACGATCATAAACGATGCTTTCAGCACCAACCTTGCGTTGTCGTCGGTGAGCGCCGGGTACTGATCCGGCGTCTCGCCCGAAAGCGTCTGTCCCCATACCTGAGGCTTAACTCCCTCTACTTCCTCCTGAGCGTCCTGCAGGAGGCTCTACTTCCTCCTGAGCGTCCTGCAGGAGGTACGCCACCTCGCCGGACGCGAACTGCGCCGCGGTCTTCATTTCTCCGAAGCCGTTATCCGCCGCAACGCCTTCGAGGTAGTAGCTGTTGGTTACGGAGCTGTTGTTCACGCCGACCACGCCGCCGACGTCGTCATAACCGTCGACTTTGCCGGTGTTATAGCTGCCGCTTACCGTACCAAAGTTATCTCCCGACACGCCGCCGACATAGCTATTACCGGTTACATCGCCGATGTTGTAGCTGTCGTTTATCGTACTATCGTTCGAGCCGGCTACGCCGCCGACATAGTCTCTCCCTATACTTTCTACAGAGCCGGTGTTATAGCATTCGCTTACTCCGGCGCCTTCATTGTTATATCCAACCACGCCGCCGACATAGTTATTACTTCCAGTCACTGAGCCGGTGTTATAGCTGCCTCTTACTGTACCATAGTTCGTGCCGGTCACGCCGCCGACGTTTCCGCCGCCGTTCACAACGCCGGTGTTATAGCTGTCGCTTACTTCGGCGCCTTCATTGTTATATCCAACCACGCCGCCGACAAAGTTATTACTTCCAGTCACTGAGCCGGTGTTATAGCTGTTCGTTACCACACCCTCGTTCCAGCCAACCAAGCCGCCGACAAAATTATTACTTCCACTCACAGAGCCGGTGTTATAGCTGTTCGTTACCACACCATTGCTATATCCGGCAATGCCGCCGACATTATTAGGACCCGCGACCGAGCCGGACACGCCGAGGTTTTGTATTGTTCCGCCCTCGCCGATGTAGCCGAACAAGCCTTGATCATCGGCGGAGCCGTTATTGACATACAACCCGCTGATCATATATCCGCCGCCGTCGAAGTTTCCGAGGAATTGGTTCTCAAAATTGCCTATCGGCGTCCAGGATACTTCCGTTTCGCCTTCGCCCGCGGCCGCGCCGTACTTAGGCGACATATCTATTGACGTTACGTCTTCTTCGAGTTCTATCTTTATATATTGACCCTCGTAGGTATTCCCGCCGTTTACGCTGTCGCGGAACCGCTCGAGCGTCTCGAGGTCGGGGATGATATACGGAGCTTCCTGCGTTCCCGTACCGCCAGTCTCGCGCGGGTCTTGCAGTACCGGACGTGCAAGCCATTCGTCCATTATCCATGTCTCTGTAAAATCCCAACCTGCGCCTGTAAACTTCTCCTCGTCGGCGAACTCCGCCGCTCCTATGCCGGTAACGCCCACAGTCGTATCCTCGGCTGTGTATACTTCGTTGTTGTAGTAACAGCCGCTTACCGTACCGTCGTTCGAGCCGACCACGCCGCCGACATCCTGCTCTCCCTCTATCGAACCTATGTTATAGCATTCAATCACTTCGCCTTTAACGCTGTTACTTCCGGCCACGCCGCCGACGTAGGAACTGCCCGATACCGTTCCGGTGTTATAGCAATCGCTTGCTATAGCTCTATTTTCGCCGACCACGCCGCCGACGTAGGAACTGCCCGATACCGTTCCGGTGTTATAACAACCGCCTATAGCGCCGTCGTAATGGTCCGAGTCTCTTCCGACCACGCCGCCGACAAATCTATTTCCCTTTATTTCGCCGGTGTTGCAGCTATTTCTTACTGTACCGCTGCTACTTCCGGCCACGCCGCCGGCGCCGTCATCTCCGGCGGTTACCGCCCCGGCGTTATAACAGCCGATTATCTCTCCGTCATTCGCGCCGACCACGCCGCCGACATAGGAGCCCGCGCCCGTTACCAAGCCGGTATTATAGCAGTCGATTACTGCGGCGCCAACGCGATTCCAGGCGACCACGCCGCCGGCGTCGCCGCGACACATAACCGAGCCGGATACGCCGAGACCGCGCACCTCCCCGCCTTCGCCGACGCAGCCGAACAAACCCTGAAAGCTGGAGTCCGGGCTATTGATATACAGCCCGCTGATCTCATATCCGCCGCCGTCGAAGGTTCCATGGAATTGGGGCCCGCCGGTTATACCGCGGTTATTGCCTATCGGCGTCCACTGATTCTCCTCGCTTCCCTCAAGGTCGATATCGTTGGTCATCTTAAACGTCAGACCTTCGCCCGTATTTCTGGAGTTTACATATTCCGCGAGCGCTTCCATATCCTCTTTGGCGCTGATCAAATATGTAGTCTTGCTCGTATCGCTCTCGTCCGGCTCGAACTCCTCCGATATGTCCGGCGCTACCGCGAACGAAAGCGTCAGTTTCGCCGTCTCGGCCGCCGGATCGGGATCGAGCTCCGCAAGCGATACGTACGGCGCGTTATCCGTCACTGTAAACGTAACGCTTATAGGCTCCGCCTCCGCGGTCGGCGTCCATGTTATCTGCGTTCCCTGCATAGTCGCGCCGCCGGGCAGCTCGCCGTCTGCGGTAAACGTAAACTGTCCGTCCTCGTCGAGCGAAGCGTCCGCAAATTCAATATAGTCGCAGAGATCTATGGTCTTAGAGCCGCCTACGCCGGCGTAGATCGTCGCCGAAGCGTCGGTAGATACGAACCGTCTTGCGTATACCGCGTAAACGGTCGTATCCTCCGTCAAACTGGTCTCCGCGTTAAACGCGTTCTCCTGCCTATCGGACGGCGGATCCGCCGCCGTGTCCGCGCTGGTCGTCCAGTATGCGAACGCGCTGTCGTTTGTAGCCGCCGGATCCTGCGGCAGGGTTACAGTTCCGTTCGGGTTTGCGTAAGCCGCCGCGTATTCGGTATAAGAACCCTCGGTCTCGCCCGCGATCATAAACGATACTTTCAGTATCGACCTTGTAACGTCGCTTGTGAGCCTTGTGAGCGCCGGGTACTGGTCTACGCCTATCGTCTGTCCCCATACCTGAGGGATCACGCCGTCGTCGCCCGCCGTCTGTCCGCTCTGCAGGAGGTACGCCGCCTCGCCAGACGCGAACTGCGCAGTCGTCTTGCCCGTTACGCCGGTCGTCGTATCCTCGGCTGTGTATACGTCGCTGTTGTAGTAGCTGTTGGTTACCGTACCACGGTTCAAGCCGACCGCGCCGCCGACATTAATATTACTTCCGGTCACGGAGCCGGTGTTATAACTGTCGCTTACCGTACCGTCGTTCGAGCCGACTACGCCGCCGACATAGTTATCACCGCCGTTTACATCGCCGGTGTTATAACTGCCGCTTACTTCGGCGCCTCTTTGGTTATACCCGACCGCGCCGCCGACATAGTTATTACTTCCTGTCACTGCGCCGGTGTTATAGCAGTTCGCTACCGTACCAAAATTATTGCCGACGATTCCGCCGACAAAGTAGTAACCGTCCACTTTACCGGCGTTGTAGCTGTCGCTTACCGTACCAAAATTATTGCCGACTATGCCGCCGACGTAGCTATCGCCCGCGACCGAGCCGGACACGCCGAGGTTTTGTATCGCTCCGCCTTCGCCGAGATAGCCGAACAGGCCTTGATCATCGGCGGAGCCGTTATTGACATACAGCCCGCTGATCATATATCCGCCGCCGTCGAAGTTTCCGAGGAATTGGTTCTCAAAATTGCCTATAGGCGTCCAGGATACTTCCGTTTCGCCTTCGCCCGCGGCCGCGCCGTACTTATGCGACATATCTATCGCCGTTGCTCCTTCCGCAAGCTCTATCTTTACATACTGACCTTCGTAGGTATTCCCATTGTTAACGCTGTCGCGGAACCGCTCGAGCGTCTCGAGGTCGGGGATGATGTACGGGGCTTCCTGCGTTCCCGTACCGCCCTCTGCATTATTACGCAGGACGGGTCTTTCCAGTAGGGCGCTCATTATCCAGGTGTTTTCAAAATCCCAACCTGCGCCTGTAAACTTCTCCTCGTCGGCGAACTCCGCCGCTCCTATGCCCGTTACGCCGGTCGTCGTATCCTCGGCTGTGTATATGTCGCTGTTGTAGTAGCAGTTGGTTACTGTACCGTTGCCTATGTTGTAACCGACCACGCTGCCGACGTTGGCGCTATTGCCGGTCACTGAGCCGGTGTTATAACTGTTGATTACAACTCTCGCGTTCATACCGACTACACCGCCGACCTCACCACTGTCGATCGATATCGCTGCGGCGTTATAGCAATCGCTTACCGTACCACCGTTCACGCCGACCACGCCGCCGACCTCACCATCGGTGATCGATATCTCTGCGGCGTTATAGCAGCCGCTTACCGTACCATTATTATCGCCGACCACGCCGCCGACATAGGCGCCGCCGCCCGAGACCGAGCCGGACACGCCGAGGTTTTGTATCGCGCCGCCGGGGGCGAGGAAACCGAATAAGCCGATCTCAATGGCGGTGTCTGGAGCATTTATATACAGCCCGCTTATCTCATAGCCGCCGCCGTCGAAGTTTCCGAGGAACCGGTTATATTGGTTGCCTATCGGCTCCCACGATACTTCCGCGCCGTCTATCTCCGCGCCGTATTTCGACGACATGTCTATCGCCGTTACCCCTTCTTCGAGTTCTATCTTTATATACTGACCCTCGTAGGTATTCCCACTATTAACGCTGTCGCGGAACCGCTCGAGCGTCTCGAGGTCGGGGATGATGTACGGGTCGTCCTGCGTACCACTTCCGCCATGCCAGCCTCCGGGTTCGCGCGCGCCGATAAGTACGGGACGTCCGAGTAAAGCGTCCATTGTCCATACGGTTCTAAAATCCCAGCCGGAGAACGAGTTCTGATCCGCGAACTGCACCGCCGTAAGCGCCGAGCCGCCGTCCGAGGTTGCTGCAGAGCCTGCGAGGTAATAGCAAGCTGTTACTGAGCCGTTGTTGTTAAATCCGACCACGCCGCCGACATCGCCGCCTCCGGTTACGCCGCCGGTGTTATAGCTATCGATTACGTCGCCATAGCCGGCATTATAGCCGGCCACGCCGCCGACATGCACATTGCCGCCGCTAACTTCGCCTGTGTTATAGGCGTCGCTTACTATTCCGTAGTTCCTTCCAACCACGCCGCCGACGTTACTATAACTGCCGTTTACATCGCCGGTGTTATAGCAGCCGCTTACCGTACCATGGTTCTCACCGACCACGCCGCCGACATGGAAATAGCCGGCAACAGAGCCGGACACGCCGAGGTTTTGTATCGTTCCGCCTTCGCCGAGATAGCCGAACAAACCCTGATAAAGGGCGGAGCGGTTATTGATATACAGCCCGCTTATCTCATAGCCGCCGCCGTCGAATGTTCCGAGGAATTGAAGCGAAGTATTCGCGCCGTAGCCGCCTATCGGCGTCCACTGGTTCTGCTCGCTTCCTTCGAGGTCGATATCCTGAGTCACCTCAAAATACTCGCCGCTGAAACTCTCTCCTCCGTTAACCGCCGCCGCCAGTTCTCTCAGGTCGTCCGCCGTCGAGATCAGATACGGAGATTCCGACGTACCGTCGCCGCCGCTGCCGCTGTAGGCGCTGACTGTGATCATACCCGTAGGCAGGAGCGTTATCAGCATCGCCAATATGACCATCCAGCCCGTAAATCGTTTCGCTGTTTTCTTCATGTTATGCCTCCTTATTATATATTTAATTATATATTTAAACTTTATTTACGCTTTGCAAGCTATAGCCGCCTAAGACTTTATATACGAAAAAGGCGCGTCTCGCCAGCGTCAACCGCGAACGCCGCGCGCCCTGTTATACGATAAAAAGGAACGATATTACCCCGTATGCATTCAGCCGATATTTCATTAAGTCTTAGCTCCATTTTAAGAAATTCAGAAAAGTTTTATGTTTATATTTTATCCTAAAACAGCGGTTCAGTCAATAAAATTCTGTAAAACTACATATAAACCCGCGCCGTTTTGACCCGGCGCCGATCGTAAAACTGTTATTTATGATATATTTATATATAAGGAAATGAATCAGTCTGTTTCGATCTATACTTATTCCCGACTTATTCCCTCCGCATTTTTTTAAACGCCAAAACCGTATAACGGAGAACAGAGGGCGCCTTTATAACATATAGACCGGGCATATAAATCAAACGGAAACGGCGCGCCGCCCCGATATTGCGTAATATATAAAAAATATAGACGCCGAACCGCATCGCCGCCGCATCATAACAGAAAAGGACATATCGCAGACAATTGCGATACGCCCCTTTTTTAAGTCCTCCCGGCAGTCCGTCGTGAAACTTTTATTGTACGACGAGCCGTCTGCCCGGCGTTTTAAGTATAAATTATAAGCTTGTCCGCTTTATTATTCTACAAAAGCGGGTTTTAAAAATAACATATAGAGTATAAAAATCCTTTGTTATATAGCGAAGTAATAGCCTACGCCGCGCTTTGTCATTATGTGCTTGGGTTGAGACGGGTCGTCCTCTATCTTCTCTCTGAGTCTTCTGACGGTCACGTCAACGGTTCTTACGTCGCCGTAATATTCATAATCCCAAACGTATTCGAGCAGACTCTTTCTGGAGAATATCTTATTCGGCTGAGCGGATAAGAATTTTATCAATTCAAACTCCCTTACGGTCAGATCGATGAGTTTTTTATTCTTATACAATTCGTATCTGTTGCAGTCCAAAGTAAAACAGCCGACCTCTACGATATCGTTATCCACCTCGTCCTGACGCGGCTCTATATCGACTCTGCGCATATTGGCCTTGACTCTCGCCAAAAGCTCTCTTACGCTGAACGGCTTTGTGATATAATCGTCGGCGCCGAGTTCGAGTCCTAAGACCTTATCGACCTCTTCTTCTCTCGCCGTTATCATAAGTATAGGAACGGTCGATTTCTCGCGTATCTTTCTGCAAACGGTGAACCCGTCCATCTTGGGAAGCATCACGTCCAGCAGTATCAGATCCGGGTCTACCCGCTTAGCCATACTGAGCGCCTCGTCGCCGTCGTACGCTTCGAAAACCGTATAACCTTCGTTGGTCAAATTTAATTTTAATATTTCAACGATACTTTTTTCATCGTCTACTACTAATACTTTCTTACCCATCCTTGGTATACACCCCCGAAATTATTCTAACAGAGAACGAACCGTCTCAAACGATCCGCTCTCCGCGTCCTATTGATCGTCTCTTATGTTCTAGCGCCAAAAAGCGCGTCAGCTGTAACTAACGCTTTCGGCCGGATCTAAAAACTCGCCGTTTTCCTTTATCTCAAAGTGGAGATGCGGTCCCGTGCTGTTTCCCGTGCTTCCGACCAGGGCGACGACTTCGCCCTGCCGAACCGAATCGCCTTCCCGAACCAAGATCTCGCTGCAATGAGCGTAACACGTCTCGACTCCGCCGCCGTGGTTTATCACAAGATAATTCCCATATCCGCCGTTTGCTCCGGCGAACGTCGCCAGCCCGTCCGCGGCCGCCATGATCTCAGCCCCCTGAGACGCCGCGATATCGAGTCCGGTATGCCTTTTCCCGTTTCGCTCTCCGAAAGATGAAGATATATACCCCTCGGCAACGGGATTGATAAACCCGTCTAAAACGCCGTCCGGGCGCTCGTCCGGATCCTCGGCGGACGTCTCGTCAGGCTCGATCCGCTTTTCAGCCGCGTTAGGTTCGGCGGTCTCCGCAGCCATGCCGGCTTCCGCCGGTTCCACAGCCTCGGTAGATCCGACCGACTCCGTTACGGCGGTCGAATCCTCTATGCTCGCGTTTTCCTCGGACGCGGCGGTCTCCGGCGGCTCCGCGCCGCCGCTTACGATACCGTAACACATAAATACGGCAATTACGCACAAAGCCGCAATATTGCCGCACTTTCCAAGCCAAGTTTTCAGATTCCTTTTATTTTTCATTTAATCAGCTCCTGTTTTTACAATAGAATATCCGGGGCGCGTCCAAAATTTTAAACGCTCTTATAGATTTATGCCCGTCTATCTTTAAATATGTAAAAACAAGCGCGTAAAGACCTTTTCAACATGCCGATACGGCGTATTTGACCGCGCCGAGAGCCTTGTATGCGCTCCCCCGCCCGTCTTTATGCCGCGCGCTGATTAAATTTATATTACAATTATCTTAATTTTAAACTACTTTGTATAAAAAATCAAGGTTTTTACAGAAATATTTTTAATAAATTTATACAGTTTATTTGAGACCTTAAATATTAAGACAAAAAAATTATAAAAACGCTTGACAACGACATACATCTGTGGTATCATAATAAAGCTGTTGCTTCGCGGTGCGGTTTTATAAAGACGGCGTTCGTTTTGGCTCAGCTTTAAGATAATTAAAGTATCAATATGGTCCGGTAGTTCAGTTGGTTAGAATGCCAGCCTGTCACGCTGGAGGTCGTGGGTTCGAACCCCATCCGGATCGCCATATGCTGCCCTAGCTCAGTAGGCAGAGCGCTTCCTTGGTAAGGAAGAGGTCGGCGGTTCGACTCCGCCGGGCAGCACCATGATATATATAAGAGGGCGTCGATTTCGACGTCCTTTTCGTTTATTCGAACCGCCGACGACGCCCGGAGCTTCCGGGCGAATCTATTCGGCTCGAAAACGAGCCGGTTCGGATTTTGCCATGTTAAAATTCTTGTCTTCCAAGTCGCAACGGGCAGAATCCAAGGGTTCGACTCCGCCGGGCAGCGCCATAATTATATATAAGAGGGCGTCGATTTCGACGTCCTTTTCGTTTATTCGAACCGCCGACCCACGCTCAGAGATTCCGAGCGAATCTATTCGGCTCGCAAGCGAGCGCCGTGCGCGAAACTTTTTTATTTTTTCAAATACAATTCCATGCTTTTCGCGTAAATTAATTCGAAGTTTTCTGTAATTTTACGCCCGCGCTGTTTAATATAGGTTTTAAATAAAAAAACGGCTCCGGTCTGATAAAACTATATTCCGCGCATAAAAAACAAGCGGTCTTATTACGACCGCCCGAAAATATTTATAAATCAATGTTTTACCCGCAACTTAAGCGTTCTATATCAGTAACAAATAAGGCCGTAACGTCAGCGTTTGTTATACTCGACAATCAGCGCTTCGGCTTTATCGCGGGACGCTTGCTCCGCTATGTTCCCGTCGCGCAGCAGGAGCATGGACGGATCTCTGACGCCTTCTATCGGGCTTTTGTACGGAACGCCCATCGCTACGGCTATATTCACGTTATTTTCGGTCGCCCGTTTTAGTCCGTACTGCATCTCCCAGCCCCATGTCGGGCACAGGATCAGCTCCGCGCCCAGCTCTGCGGTCTGTTTTACAAATCCGGGCTGCTGCATATCCCAACAGATCAAAAGCGCGATCCGCCCAAACTCGGTATCGAATACCTTCTGCTCGGTTCCCGGAGTGAGAGCTATATTCTCCTCGCCCGCCAAGTTGTTTTTATCGTAGATCTCCAAAACCGAACCGCCGCGGTCTATATATACGGCGGAGTTATACGCCTTGCCGCCGCGCCTGTTATACAGCCCCGCGACTATCGCCGCGCCCGTCCTTGCCGATATATCCCTCAACCGCTTTATAACGCCGCCGCCCTCGTCGTATTCGGGAATTATATCAAACGTCTCTCTATCTACCGGCGTTCCGGTAAAATTGATCGCCTCGGACGTCAGTATCAGATCGGCTCCCAACGCCGCGGCCTCGTTCATAAGCAATATATTCTGCTCGACCATCTCGCCCGAGAGCCCGAGCCGCTCCTCCGCGGAAAATTCATGCGGATATGCAAAATCATATAGTATGTTTTGTTTAGTTTGTATTAGTCCAAGTTTCATAATTGTAATCCAATATTGCCGATCCCTACGTTTATTTTCTATGTTGACTATTTAGAAATTTTATTGTATAATATAAGCAGAAAAGAGGTAACCCGAATATTCGGTTAGCCAAGAAAGATAAACATTAATAATGTAACCGTCCTTAACTGAGGGGCGGTTACATCGCTTTTATGGAGACTGTTATCAGAAATATAATAACAGAGATAATTACTTTAAGTAATATTTTCCACATAAGCTTCACCTCCTTTCCGTTGCCGTTGCAACACAGGAGATGGCTAACCGCTCTTCAATTACCTCTAATCTGCTTCAATAATTATATAATATTCGATAAATTATGTCAATTTACAATTCTTTTACAAACCCCGAGTTTCGATTTTTACTTGACGATACAAAAAATAGCGAATAGGAAGTCAAACACGCTGTTGCAGCGTTAAAAACGGCTTTTGTATTTTTTTAGGAAAACAAAGTATCCCCATTCGCATACGCTCGCGTCAAGCGTTAAATTAACCCGTTTTATCCCTATTCGCTATTCTCTAATCACTAATCGTTATATTACCAGAACAGTATATCGTTTCCTCTCAGCTTATAGATCGCTTCGATAAAGTAATAGTCTCCGTAAATGATCGGTATATGTCTGCCCTTATCGCCGCCGCCGGGATAGTACGCCTCGGTTCCCATCTGAACTATAGAATCCTCGTCCATATCCCAGTTGCACCATCTCTCCTCGATCGTCTTAAGCAGATTCATCGCCGCGTTCATATATAGCGGCTTCTCGTATTCGTCCACCGCCTTGGCTATCTCGATAAGTCCGCACGCCGCGCAGGCCGCCGCCGTGCTGTCGTAGTATACCGGCTCCTCCGGACTTCTGAAATCCACTCTCGGCGCCCAGTCGCCCGCCACGTTCGCGATAAAATAGTGCGCGACCTTCTTAGCGGTATCCAGATATTCCTGCTTTCCGGTATGTATATAGCTGAGTACAAAGCCGTAGAGCGCCCAGGTCTGGCCTCTCGACCAGGAAGAGCCCTGCGCGTAGCCCTGACCTCCGAAGTCTTCTATAAACTCCCCGGTCTCGGGATCGAGGCTCACTATATGCCTTACCGAGCCGTCCGGGCGGATATGCGTTCTCATAACGGTATCGGCGTGATTCATCGCCATAGCCTTATATCTGTCGTCGCCGAACTCTCTCGACGCCCAGTAGAGAAGCGGAATGTTGAGCATAGAATCGATTATGACCCAGCCGACGTGATCCGCGTTCCAGGAACGGATAAAATTGCCCATCGGGTTATATCTGGCCGCTAAAATATCGGCCGCGTAGATCGTCCTGAGCCTCGCCTCTCTGCTTCCGGTCAGTCGGTAATCCGCGCCGCTCGAGATATTCCACATAAACCCGACGTCGTGATGCAATCCGTCGTACTGCTTAAACGCCGCGTCCAGAAGCTCCTCCGCATGTTCGCCGACCTTTTTATACTGCTCGTTTCCGGTCCCGGCGTACATCAGCCACATCATTCCCGGCCAGAAACCGTTAGTCCACCACGCCGCGCCTCTGTCGATAAGCTCCGGCGTATCGCATTTCTCCTCAAGCTTATTGTCGTGGACTCCGCCCAGCGTCGTGTACGGGATCTTATCATACGAGCGTTCGCTCACGACCTGCAGCTTCTTATCGAGTTTTTCCCAGACTTCGTCTATCCAGGCCTTGTTTTCGCTAATGATCTTTTCCATTGTCATCGAGGGTTCCTCCTAAATATAAATAAGTTTGTGCGTACCAACATTATATATTGTTTTCATGTTAAAATCAATACAAAAAAGCCAACTTATTTATTAAATTCCAATCTCGCATCCGGCGCGGCCGACCAAAAAAATTCGGAGCGGCCGGATAAATTTAAATTTAGACTTGAAATTTTGCAGGTTTTGGTTTATAATATATTAGTCGCTTGCTTGCAGGCATAGTTTAGTGGTAAAACATCAGCTTCCCAAGCTGAGGTTGTGGGTTCGATTCCCATTGTCTGCTCCAAATCGTTAACGCGGCTCCGAAGGCGTCACATATTCTCCGGAGCCGTTATTTTTTATTAATTTTTGATTGACAAAGCAAAAAAAATATGCTATACTAATTTAGCATTTGCGGGTATGGCGGAATTGGCAGACGCGCCAGATTTAGGTTCTGGTGTCAACAGACGTGAAGGTTCAAGTCCTTTTACCCGCACCACCTTATAAACCGTCGCTCTACCGGGGCGCGTTATCAGGTTTTATCATTCCGCCGCGGTTCGGCTCTTAGGCTCGACAGCGCCAAAACGCCGGACAAACAAATCAAATATCGTGGAGGCATAGCTCAGCTGGTTAGAGCGTTTGCTTGACATGCAAGAGGTCACAGGTTCGACTCCTGTTGTCTCCACCAAGTATAATAAAACCGCCGTAAATAGGCGGTTTTATTTTTCCTTACACGATTTTTACACGATTTCACATCATTTACTCCCCGTAGATCCCCGCGCGGTCGTTTATCACAAGCACGCGCAGTAGATCCGTAGTCAGGCCGAGTCTGCCCTCTTTGTCGCCCTTGAGGTAGCCCTTGTTTACAAGTTTCCAAATCGTAGGCCTTGCCCAGTCCGGCATATTCTCATCTATGTAGTTATAAACGGCTGTATCAACTACGCCGCCGAGATATTGTATATCCTTGCCTATCGCATTGATGACGTCATTCTGTCTGTTGTTCTCTTTCTGTATGTCGGTTATGCGACCGTTCAGCTCGTCATATTCTTTACTCATTAAATTATCCTCGCTTTCTATATTATTTAATTCTATATCTAAGTATTCGCATACGCCTTTCGCTATACCCAGAGCCAAAGCGTTTTGCCCCTCTTCTGAGGCTAAGTATTGGTTGTCGCCGTAGTTGTCTATAAAGGCCGTTTCAACCAAAATGGCCGGCATATTAGTTCTGGTTATGACCGCGAAGTTTGCCGTCTTTACGCCTCTGTTAGTCCTGCCGGTCTCGGCTATAAGATGTCTCTGTACGCACTCGGCGAATCTATAGGCGTTCGTGCCGGACCTGTACGCGTATGTCTCCGTGCCGTAAGCCTTTGAGTTGGCCGCGTTGCAATGGATTGATATGAATAAATCCGCGTCCCAGCTGTTGGCGTTCGACGCTCTGGTTGATAGGCTGGAGTTTAGACTGCCGTTGCCTATAACGTCGTATATGGTATTTCTGCTCATCTTAACGTCTA
>CAJFTO010000056.1 GCA_904419955.1 Candidatus Roslinia caecavium
CGACTACACAATCGTCGAATGGACAATTAAAGCAATCGCGGTTACACACCGCGCTGCGAACTTGTGCGGCTGTGCTCTGCATTATTTTCATCTCCTCTCGTAAGAGCTTTTACAAAGCCGATAAAGCGGATTGATATAACTCTCGCGCTTTCTTTAAATCGGCTAAGATGTCCCGTCTACACCAATGCGTGCTATATTCATTGATATATTCTTCACAGTCGGTACATATCCAAATAATGGTAGCGATTTCTTCGATCGGACACCCATGTTCATTCGCATAGAACAGCTTTTCATACTGCGCGTTAGTTCCCTCTGTAAACCAATTTTTTCTAATACAAAGATTCCTTAACGCGTCCGGCGCTGCTACTGTATACTTACCTGTTGCGTTCATCTTGATTCTCTCCCCCCTTTCATATGTCTTCTCCCTACCTTATCTATGAGCGTACTGTTGTAACACGCTCCGATCATACCCCACAAAGTTATGACCGCCGGGATAATGTATACATACTTTTCAAGTACTCCGGCCATTTTGCAAGCCGCTATCCCGAACTCCCCTAAAAATGCGAGACCGAAGTTTTTATATAGGTGTAGATATAGTTTATTCATTTACATTCACCTGTCCTTCATGTTTAAAATTTACCGGGTGTATATCTTCCGGATTGGTCAAATCCATACCTTCATACTTTTGTAAAAAATTTAAAAGGCTTTCTTTTCTGACCTTTATCTGTCCTAATTTTAAAACCGGCAGCAACCCTAATCTAATTATTCTATATACGCACGACGGATTAGTCCTAAGTAATGTTGCAACCTCTTTGACCGTATATAAAACATTGTTGCTGTCAGGCATCGCACTCTTTGACATAATTTTTACCTCTTTCCCTATTGACTTTTAATAGTTAGTCTTTCTTTTATTGATTGAGTCTTCCATCCTACATCGCTCCTAAGCGGGGGCAACTTCTAACGACCAACATGTTTGACTACTGCTCGTAGTCTTGTCGTCGTTTGCGGATATCTTGGCGTCCACTTTTAAATAGGCGTCGGTCAATTCGATCATACTTGAACTTAGCCTTATCACCACATCCATATCAATTGTGGAATGAGACTCGGTTGATAATAATTTGATTTGCTTATAGATAATATTTCTCAGTCGTATTAGATGCTTTTGGGTCTCCATCTTAGCTCACCTCTTTCTCATGATCGTATAAGTCTTCAATACTACAGTTTAGAACTTTAGCAATCTCAGGCAGTTTATCAGCACGAGGCATTGCCTCGCCATTCTCCCATTGAGAAATATTTGCTTGAGATACTTTTAAACGTCGCGCAAGTTCTGTTTGAGTTATCCCCCGCTGTCTTCTGATTTTTTCTATCCCCATCATATGATTACCTCGCTTTATAAAGTATGCTTATATTATAAACGCACTTTATATTTATGTCAATAGTTTTTATATAAATTCCTTATATTTTTTATTTCACTCTTTACAACCATATAAGTTGCACTTATAATATAAATATAACTTATATTAAGGGTGGTCGTCATGTTAAGGTTGAGAGAATTAAGGAAAAAGAAGAAGATGAGCCAGCAGGAATTAGCTGACTTGTTAGGAGTTACACAAGCGACATTATCTGGTTGGGAAACGGAAAAATATAGAATTGACAATAATAATTTAATCAAGTGTTCTGAAATACTTGATACAACAACAGACTATTTATTAGGTAAAAGTAATATCGACAACAATATAGAATTTATCTCTTTACCAAAGGACGTTATAAAAATACCCGTTTTAGGTCGCATACCCGCCGGTATACCTATTGAAGCCATAGAAGACGTTCTCGAATATATAGATATACCCGAGGAAATGACTCGCGGCGGCAAAGAGTTTTTCGCCCTTAAGATACAGGGCGATAGTATGTATCCCGAATATCTGTCCGGCGATATAGTAATATTTGAAGTCAGCCCAACCTGTGAGACGGGCGACGACTGCGCGGTAATGGTAAACGGCGACGACGCTACGTTTAAGAGAATAGAACGAAAAGAAAACGGTATAATGGTCAAACCGCTGAACCCAGAGTATGAAACTATGTTTTTTACAAATGAAGAGATTGAAACCAAGCCCGTGAGGATTCTCGGTATTGCTCGAGAGTTACGGAGAAGAAAGTAGGTGTTTAAAATGAAAACTGATAAACAATTAAACGAGCTTACTTAGAACAGGTTCAAACAGGGGTATATTGAAATCTGCTACAAGAGCATGGAGAGTGTCAAGAGGTAGCATAATTTTTAAACGAAAAATAGTTTTAACGTATAATTAGTTGTGTAATAGCGAGGTATTAGCATGAATAATTCAAAAATATATTTAAATCTTTTAAGTCCATCAGTTAACATTAATAAATATAAGAAATTGATTTTAAATGGAGAAAGATTTTTAAATAATAAAGAAAATGTAAACTGCTCAATTATAGCTCCTATAAAGATAGGTGATGATTTCACAGTTAATCAAGCTATCTGGAAACATTCAAAAGAAGCATTAATTGTTTTTACGTCATCGCGAATTATAGTTGGACAAAAAACCTTACTTTCCACTCATTTCCAGGAGGTGTTACCACAAGAAATATTGGAGTATAGAGTAGATATTTTAGGCGCTGAAAGATATATCGTTATATCAACTGAATTAGCAACAATGGCCATTTGGGTACCAATACAATATGTAAATGATATAAATTTTGCGCTTGACTTATTAAAAAATGTTGTTTCTGAACCTTCAAAATATTCAATTAATAATAGAAAAATTCAGAATACATACACATCATCAGGCTATTTTGAATTTCCAGAAACAGACCCTCATGGTCATCATATTTTAAAAATTTATGATCTTAATGTCACCGGCGTTATGCGTGAATTTAATAATATACGTTCGCAAGAGATTATTGCACAGCTTAGCATAGGCGATGAAATTATTCTTGAAGCAGACCCGAATAATGAATATGACAGTTACGCTGTCAAGGTTGAAACGCCCAATCATATTCAGATAGGTTGGCTACCGAGAGGAGAAAATCTGCAGATCGATATTTCTGAGCGTCTAAGATCGGGTGAAACCGTTTATGCCAGAGTAAAAAAGATATATCCTTTGTCAAAATATCCAGGTAACAATGGTCTTGTGATCGACGTAGCAAGATACTCAAAAAGAGTTTAATTGTAATCAATACAAAAGAAAAAATAATTTTAAAATTTTTAATAAAGGAGAGGAAGTAAATGTTTTGTAAACATTGCGGAAAGGAAATTCCGGACACAAACAAGTTTTGCCCTGAATGCGGTAAGCCTGTTGACGGAAATTCCAACAACACACCTAACCAGTCAAATGAACCGAAACCCAAAAAGAAGGGAAAAGGCTGTTTAGTAGCTATCGGCATAGTTGTAGTCTTGTTAATAATCATTATAGCGATTGCCGCCAGCTCCGGCGGAGATTCCGATACAAGCGATAACAGCTCTTCCCAAACACAAACCACGACGCAAGCCGCAACAGAAGAATCAACAGCAGACGACGGAGTTCCGACTGAATATAGATCCGCTTTAAACAGAGCTCAGAGTTACAGCGATAATATGCATATGTCTAAAGTCGGAATATATGATCAGCTCACATCTGAGTATGGAGACCAATTTTCAGCGGAAGCCGCTCAATACGCAGTCGATAACGTAGAGGCTGACTGGAACTCAAACGCGTTAGAAACGGCAAAGAACTACAGCGATAATATGCATATGTCTAAAGCTGGGATATACGATCAGTTAGTGTCGGAGTACGGCGAACAATTCACGGCGGAAGAAGCTCAATATGCGATAGACAATATAGAAGCCGACTGGAATCAAAATGCGTTGGAAAAGGCTAAATCATATCAGGAGACTATGAACATGTCTCCCGAAGCTATACGGGATCAGTTAACCTCCGAGTATGGAGAGCAATTCACTCAAGAGGAAGCCGATTATGCCATTGCAAATTTAAACTAATTTAGAATAACTTACATATTGTGGTTTAGTAGCGTGTTATAATTCTAAATACGATTTATAGCACGCTATTATTAATTTGAGGTGATAATATGTCTGAAATAAACACGCGTAAGAGGGGCAAAAAATGGGAGTATCGCTTCGAGGGCGCTAAGATCGACGGTAAGCGCAAGCAATACGGTAGGGGCGGATTCGCTACTAAAAAAGAAGCCCTTGAAGCGGGCGCTAAGGCGTATGCCGAATATAACCAAGCCGGACAATATGTTGTGCCTTCGGAAATGTCCGTAACCGATTACCTCGACTATTGGATGACTAACTACTGCAAGGTAAATCTTAAACCCACCACTATCGGCAATTACGCCAAGAAAATAAAAAATCATATAATACCGGTAATAGGTCAATATAAACTGAGAGCCGTTACTCCGTCAGTTCTACAATCGCTAATTAATCAAAAGTTCAACGAAGGCTATAGCAGAAATACTTTATCGACTTTAAAAGGAATTCTGACCAATTCATTCTCCTACGCCGTGGAACCATGCCGTTTTTTGAAACAATCGCCGATGTACGGAGTCAAACTGCCAAGTCCCAGAGCGCAAGCCGAGACTCCCACCAGACGCAAAGAAAAATCAATAGTTACGCCTGAGCAATGGAAAAAAATAATAGAGAGGTTCCCATATGATAATAACTGTACGGCGCATATACCGCTGCAATTTGGGTACCGCTGCGGACTGCGTCTCGGTGAAACTTTTGGCTTGACGTGGGACGACGTCGATTTTAAAGCCGCAAAGCTAACTATAGCCAAGCAAATACAGCATAACGGCGCGGGCTGGTATTATACGCCTCCCAAATACAACAGCGTTAGGACGATCGATTTAGATGATGCAATGCTTGAGCTATTAAGGTCGGAGTTAGAACGCCAGCAAAAAGCGCGTCAAGAATATTCGGAGCTGTACGCGCATTTGTTTATAGACGATAACAACGTGATAAATACCAAAGAAGGTAAAGAAATTTACCCTATCTGCCGTAGGGAAAACGGGAACTATTTACAGCCGCGTATTATGCAGCACGTAGGGCGCGTTATTCATTACGAGTTAAACATCAAAGATTACGACTATCATAGCCTTAGACATACCCATGCTACAAATTTGATCCAGGCGGGAGCGAATCTAAAATATACCCAAGAACGCTTAGGGCATAAAAATATAGAAGTAACTTTAAATATATACGCGCATGTTACAGAAAAACTGCGAAAAGAACAGAAACAGATTTTGAACCAAATATAAAGATACAAACCAATAAGTTTTTCCCTTATCGAAATGCCCGTCTTGTCCACCGCTGAAAATTCGGTGGACAAAACGTGGACAAATCTAATATTTTCAATAATTTAAAACATGATTAGGCCTTTTCAAAACCTCTTGAAATTCTCCAAAAAACAGCGTTTTTACGCGTTTTTCATAGCCTCTTCAACGGCTACCGCAACTGCCACCGTAGCGCCGACCATCGGGTTGTTGCCCATTCCTATAAGTCCCATCATCTCAACGTGAGCCGGAACCGAGGACGAACCCGCAAACTGCGCGTCGGAGTGCATTCTGCCCATAGTATCGGTCATACCGTAGGAAGCCGGGCCGGCCGCCATGTTGTCCGGGTGGAGCGTTCTGCCCGTGCCGCCGCCGCTCGCTACCGAGAAGTACTTCTTGCCCTGCTCGATACATTCTTTCTTATAGGTGCCGGCTACCGGATGCTGGAATCTCGTGGGGTTGGTCGAGTTACCCGTGATGGATACGTCCACGCCCTCGAGGTGCATTATAGCCACGCCCTCGCGAACGTCGTCCGCGCCGTAGCAGCGAACCTTTGCGCGCTCGCCGTTTGAGTAAGCCGTCTCTTTTACGATCTTGACCTCGCCCGTGTAGTAGTCGAACTGAGTCTGAACGTATGTAAAGCCGTTGATCCTCGAGATGATCTGAGCCGCGTCCTTACCGAGACCGTTGAGTATAACTCTAAGATCCTCTTTTCTCGCCTTATTGGCGCTCTTAGCCAGACCTATAGCGCCCTCGGCCGCCGCGAACGATTCGTGACCCGCGAGGAATGCGAAGCACTTGGTCTCCTCTCTGAGAAGTCTTGCGCCGAGATTACCGTGACCGAGACCGACCTTTCTGTCGTCGGCGACGCTGCCCGGGATACAGAAGCTCTGGAGACCGAGACCGATCTTCTCAGCCGCGTCCGCCGCGCTCGTGCAGCCGTCCTTTATAGCTATAGCGGCTCCAACGGTGTACGCCCAGCATGCGTTCTCGAAGCATATCGGCTGTATGCCCTTTACTATTCCGTAAGCGTCGACGCCTTTTTCATCGCAGATCTGTTTAGCTTCTTCTATGGAAGAAATGCCGTGCTTTGCGAGTTCGGCGTTGATTTGATCTATTCTTCTTTCATAACTTTCAAATAAAGCCATTATGATATCCTCCTTATAAATTACTCATGTCTGGGGTCGATCAGTTTAACGGCGTCGTCTACTCTGCCGTACTGGCCGCTCGCCTTTTCAAGCGCCTCGTTGGCGTCCATGCCGCCCGCTATCATCTCCATCATCTTGCCGAGATGTACGAACTTATAACCGATTATCGTGTCGTTCTCGTCGATCGCGACCTTGGTTATATAGCCTTCGGCAAGTTCCAGATATCTGGGACCCTTTGCGAGAGTCGCGTATGTGGTGCCGACCTGACTTCTGAGCCCTTTGCCCAAGTCTTCAAGACCCGCGCCTATCGGCAGACCGTCCTCGGAAAACGCAGTCTGAGTACGTCCGTAAGCTATCTGCAGGAACAACTCTCTCATCGCCGTGTTGATAGCGTCGCAGACCAAGTCGGTGTTGAGCGCTTCGAGTATGGTCTTGCCGACCAATATCTCGGACGCCATAGCCGCCGAGTGCGTCATACCGCTGCAGCCTACCGTCTCTACCAACGCTTCCTGGATCACGCCCTCTTTGACGTTGAGAGTCAGTTTACATGTTCCCTGCTGGGGAGCGCACCAGCCAACGCCGTGCGTCAGACCCGAAATGTCGGTGATCTCCTTTACCTGCGTCCATTTTCCCTCCTGCGGGATCGGAGCGGGTCCGTGATATGCGCCTTTTGCCAAAGGACACATAGCTTCTACTTCGCTTGAATACTTCATAAGTTTACTCCTTTCATTCGTAGGTTCAACCTCGGCGCGAAACATGTCCGGTCCCGGCCTTCGCCGCGATTTAGACCGCCTGTTTTCCGCGCAGTTGACCTTTGGATTAATTATATCAATAAAATTTTATTTGTGCAACAAATTTTAACAAATTTATTACAAATTTTACCCGATATTTAAAACGCGCCGGGATTTAGCCCTCCGCCCGCGTAAATTCAGAAATTATATCTATCGGATCTTTAAGGCTATGCGCTGCGCCGCAGCGTCCTCTTTGCCTTCGTCTTATCTTCCCGCGCCGTCTATAACGATCGTCTCCGTCTCCTTTCCCCGCTTTCGCGCATATTCGATAGTGTATTTAGTTCCCCTCGACCGCCCGTCCCAAAACGCCAATACCTTATCCGCTAAGTCTACCATTAGTTCATTTCTCTTGAGCGGAGCCGCTCTACCGTATTTTTCATACTCCGGCCTTATTATCAGTTTTGAAATACCTTTCGCATCCGCATATCTCTCGGCGATCGCGTCCACGCCCGCCGCGCCTCCTGAAATTACCAGATCTACGTCCTCTCTTATATATTTTTCTATTTTGATATCATTTATTTTTCTCGAACCTACGATAAGTATTTTCACCTATTCCGCCTCCGAATTACATATTATATATGTATAAATATAACTTATATATCTAAAAAATACAAGTATATTTTATATAATTAGATATACATATTATATTAGGGTGAGCTTCAATGAAAAATCTTCAAAAAATACGGCTTCAAAAAAACATGAATCAGCTTTCGCTGGCGATAAAGTTAGATGTAGCGCAGGAGACTATAAGCGCGTACGAAAACGGTAAATCATATCCAAGCGTCGCCACTCTGCTCAAGCTGTGCGATATATTCGACGTGTCGGCGGATTTTCTGTTGGACAGAACGGATGTAAAATATACCGCCGACGCAGTCAATCTTCAAAAGCTCTCGCCCGAAGAGACGGAGCTTATTAAAACGTTCAGGACTCTCGGGCGAAATAATCAAAACGCCGTTTTGAATCTTACGATCGGGCTCGGCAATACCGGGGATTAAATATTTTTTCTAAACCCGACTCGACTTTGTACTTGAACGCTTGCGTATAAAGCGCGAACGCAACGAAAACCGCTCAGACGGAGCGCGCGTCAACTTATCTTTTAATAATATATCCGACGTGAGCTTCACGTTCTCGGCAATAAATTCCGTGCAAGCGAAATTCTCGTTACCGTCCGAGTCTTCAACCCCAAACTTAGGTCGCGTCGACCCAGTTCAAACGGATATCGTAGTTCTTATCCGCCGCTAAGTATACTTCCGGGTAAAATTCGCTACAGACACGCTTATCTCGTATCCGCCGCAAAGCGCTCCCGCGACCGTCGATTCACCTATCCTCTCGGCTCCGCCCCTATCCTAAAGATCTCGTATCCGTCGCAGCGTCCCCGCTATTTCGCCGTATAATAGACTTCTATCGGGTTTAATCGTATCGACGTAAAACTTTTTCTTGTTTTGAGAGCGGCGCTGTGCTAAAATAATAACATGATTTAAGTTTATTTAACGGCCGACAACCGGCGCAGAGAGGAATAGTAACGTGAAAGTTCCTTTCACGTTAGCCTCCGGCAGGATTTGAGCGCCCGCGCGAATTTTTCCTCGCGTATAGCGCTCTAAGACGCGCATGGGCGTAATAATCTCTTATCATTCCTTGCCCTGCGGATAAGAGAACTTTCATTACTATTTATGCCGACGCAGGGCGGCGGAATGGAGATATAACGTGAAAGTTCCTTTCACGTTAGCCTCCGGCAGGATCATATTGCCCGCGCGAA
>CAJFTO010000057.1 GCA_904419955.1 Candidatus Roslinia caecavium
GAAGAAGTTTTCATATATCAAAGCGATAGTCGAAGATAAGCTGAATTTAGGTATAAAGACTTTAGACGGGTTTAGGCGACAAAAGGAAGCGTACGAGAGACGCAAGGCGGAAAGGGATCCGTATCCGGTCTTTGGAGTCAAGAAGAACGCTTTTAACAACTACGCCGATACCAACAAGACGGATTACGGCGAGATAGAGAGAATAATAACGAGCGACGCGTATTTAGACAGTCTTATAAACGGATGTGACTGACGTGCGCCGTAGGCTAAACGGCGGTTTTGGCGGCGCGGTATTCGGTTCAGAGCGGGACGTATGCGTTAAGAAAATGAAGATACATACCGTTTAAAAGTTTGTTTTAAGGTTTATATCTGGCATTTGACAAAAAACGACGGATGTGGTAAAATAACTCGGTATATTATATTTTAATGAGGGAGTGATATTTTAGTGTTTGAAGTTATAGATAACGCGATCCAACAGGTCGACGATTTTATCTGGAACGTGCCGCTGATAATACTCATTCTGGCTACCGGCATATATTTGACCTGCCGCTTCAGAATGCTCAATATCAGAAATCTCGGCAAAGCCTTAAAATTCATGGTGGCTAACGAGGAGGGCGGAAAGGGCGAGATCTCGAGTTTCGGCGCTCTGTGTACTTCTCTTTCGGCGACTATAGGAACCGGAAATATCGTCGGCGTGGCGACGGCTATCGCGGCGGGCGGTCCGGGCGCGCTGTTTTGGATGATCGTAGCGGCGTTTTTCGGAATGGCGACTAAGTATACCGAGGGTTTTCTGGCTATAAAATACAGAACGATAGACGAGAACAACCATGTTCTAGGAGGTCCGTTCTATTATATCGAAAACGGTATGGGTAAAAAGTGGAAATGGCTCGCCAAGATATTCGCGTTTTTCGGAGTGTGCGTGGGCTTGTTCGGTATCGGAACGTTTTCTCAGGTCAACGGCATAACGTCCGCCGTCCAGGACTTCTTCGATCCCAATACGGCTATGGCGGTCAGCTTGTTCGGACGCGAATATTCTATCTCGGTAATAATCGCGGGGATAGTGATAACCGTCGCGGCCGCGCTTGTTATAATAGGAGGGCTTCAGAGGATCTCGAAGGTTTCTCAGGTCGTCGTGCCGTTCATGGCTATTTTATACGTGGTTTTCGCATTGTCGGTGCTCCTGTTTAATTTAAACAAGATCCCCGGCGCGGTGGTTGAGATCGTTCAGGGCGCGTTCGGATTAAAAGCGGCCGCCGGAGGTATTCTAGGCGCGATGATAGTCGCTATGCAGAAGGGTATTGCAAGAGGTATATTCTCTAACGAATCCGGTTTGGGTTCCGCGCCCATCGCCGCCGCAGCGGCCAAGACCAATGACACGGTAAGGCAGGGACTCGTCACCATGACGGGAACGTTTATAGATACTATAGTAATTTGTACCATGACCGGACTTACCATTATACTTACAGGCGCGTGGGAAGCGCCGGGTCTCGAGGGCGTGCAGATAACGAACCGCGCGTTTGCCGACGGACTTCCGATATCCGATTCGCTGTCCGCGTTTATATTGATGATCTGCCTGGTGTTCTTCGCGTTTACGACCATACTCGGTTGGAACTACTACAGCGAAAGATGCCTTGAGTATTTGTCGAACAGGAATCAGAAGCTTGTTAAAATATTCCGCTGGCTTTATATCGCGGCGGTATTTATCGGTCCTTATATGACGGTCAGCATGGTATGGAATATCGCCGATATATTCAACGGACTTATGGCCATACCCAACCTGGTCGCGCTTATCGCGCTCAGCGGCGTCGTCGCGAAAGAAACGCGCGAATACTTCGATAAAAGTAAATTGAAACGATAAAGGGCTATAGCGGCCGGTTCCGTACTCAGCGGAACCGGCTTTCTGCATTTGACGAGCGGAAGAGGAGCTCGAATATGCGGGCGCTTAAAAATCCTTAGAAAGTTACAGATATTTTATAATTTTGTATTTAAGCTGTAAAGAAAGATACTATTTGACTTGAAAATTTAAAATTAATGTGCTATAATAATAAAAAATCTTGATATACAATTGGTAAAATTGTATATTTTATTATTGGATAAAAGCGTTTGGCGATCCAAGCGCATGGACGAGGAGGAGCTTTATGAGAAAAATTTTAGGAGCGATAGCGCTCGCTTTGGTATTGGGATGCAGCTCGATCAGCGCGTTCGCGGCCGCTCAGAGCATTGTTATTAATGGGACGGTAGCCGAGATCCCCGCCGAGATGGGCGAGATAATCGAGCAGGACGACCGTACGTTCGTACCGATCCGTTTCGTATCGGAGCAGATGGGTAAGATCGTTAAATACGACGACAACTTAAACGCGGCGTTAATACTCGACGGTCCGGATATGTATTTTATTCAGCAGAACACCGATAAAATTTATAAGATCACAGATCCCGGTATCACCGAGACGACTGTGATGGACACGTCCGCTTTTATCAAGGAATATGAAAACGGCGGCAGAATGTACATACCTATCCGTTTCGTATCCGAGGCGTTCGGTTACGAGGTCGGCTGGGACGAAGCGACTCAGACCGTTTATATAAACGATCCCGCGGTTATGGGCGAAGGCGCTGTTCCGGGCGTGTAATAGCGGAATGTATCCAGCTTAGACTTAATTTATTTAAGAAATTTTAAAAACTAAAATGTTTCACCGGATCGGCCGCGTATACGCGGGATCCGGTTTTTTGTTATAATTATAGAGGATTATGATTTGATAACGAGTCTGCGGCGTTACCTATAAAAACGAGGTTAGAACCGCCGCCGATTCGAGGGCGGCTGTGTCATTTTCTGCGGCGCGGTTCGGGTCTTGGCAGGCAATCGCGCACGTTCGACACCATGATCAGGTCGTCGCCTATTTTAACGATCCGGTCTACGGGGATTATCAGATCGTCCTGCTTCCCGAGCATACCGAAGACACGGTATCCGCCGGGGACGACGAGCGCCGTGATCTTACAGCAGCTCTGTTCTATTACAATATCGCAGACGAAGCCCAGCCGCTCGCCGTCGTCCATGTTTATTACCTCTTTGGCTCTAAGATCGCTGAATCTTATATACATATAGCGTATTACCTTGTATAACGATACTTGTTATACCTTTCCTTTCTCATAATTTTCTGCAAATTTTCAAACGGCGCGGTCGATAGCCGCCTTAATACCGACGCAAACTGTTTATATCTCGCTTAGTTTTATTCTGACGCTCCTGTTTATCAGCGCGTCTACGACCTGGCTCTCGGTCAGCGTTTTTACGATCTCGCCGCCGTCGTCCAGCACGTTTATTATATAATATTTGTTGTAGCTCAGCTTTTTGAGCAAGACCCTTGCGGGAGTCGAACCGTAGGCGGCCACCGGGACGCAGTCGCTGAGTTTGCCGCGCGGGAGTTTTTCTTTATGATACAGGATCTCTTTAAGCTGTATAAGGGAAATGTTTCTCTGTTCGCTTGCAAGGTTGCCGAGCATAAAAACAGAGATGAGTATCATAGAAAAATTGTATCCCGACGTAACGAGCAGCAAAGCGGCGGCGAGAAGGAGCAGAGCGACGATCGACCGGCTGAATCTTATCATAGCGTTATACGCGCGTACCGCGCCGCATTTGAGCGTGAGCGCCGCTTTGACGACTCTGCCGCCGTCGAGCGGCAAAGCCGGGAGAAGGTTGATCAGCGCCAGGCAGAGGTTTACGCTCAGTATATAATCCCTGTAAACGCCCGTAGGACCGGCCGCGCCCCGGAGCGCCGATTCCGCGATAAGTATTATGATGCAGACGGATATATTGACCGCGGGGCCCGCGAGCGCTATAAGTATCTCGCTAAACGGATCCCTTATAAATTCGGAGCCGAGTCTGCCGCATATGCCGAACGGCTGGATCTCTATCGATACGATCCTGACGCCGAGCTTTTTGGCCGCCGCTATATGTCCAAGTTCATGAAGAAACGCGAACAAGTACGCGAGGGAGAACATATAGAAGTAGCCGAGCATGAGCGCGGAGGCCGTGAGCAAAAATACGGCGGGGTTTATCCTGAGTATCCCAAGCCTTATATACAGACGGCGTATATCGAAGCTAAGCCGCGTTTCGCCGCGCGTTCGGCCGGCGCCCGTCCGAGGACGGCTTTGACGTTTTGCGGAGCCGAGACCCGTCATATATTCCCGAGCAGATCCGCGGCGAACGAGGAGATATTCGCCCATATCGTGGCGAAATCGACGTCGTATCTGACGGCGTTTCCGAGCGCCTTCATGGAGTTTTCAAAAAATCCGACCCCGCTCCTGTTCATTATAAGCGCCGCTCCGAGGAGGATCGCGCAGGCGCAGAGCTGTTTTATAAACGTTCCGACCAGTTTTGACGCCGCGGTCGGCGTATATTCGTCGTCGTATTCGTATTCAGATTCGTCTCCGCTTCCGTCCGTTTTATATACGCCGCCGCGTTCATAGCCGCTTTGGCGTTTTAGGCTTTCATAATATTTTTGGCGGTTGTATCGCCTGTTATATTCATCGGAATCGAATTGTCCGTTGTATCTTTGTCTTTCCGGCATATTTTCCAGCCTCCTGCATAGAGATTTTCGATTAGCGGGTAGGGGCGGCGGCCATGATTTCGGAGCCGTCCTTTGTAACAATATATTTTTATCGGGACAATATTATGCTTGAAATTTCGGGGCGTATGGGTTATTATTAAGTATCGGAGGTATTTTGAATGGAATTTGAATTGCAAAATAGCGGACTTGAAGAGTCGCCGGGCGCCGCGGGTTCGAGATATTCGACGCCCGAATATAAAAATATGATGAACGTGTTTGAAAACTGTCTTAAGACCGTTCAAAAGCCCGCGAGATATATAGGCAACGAATTTAACAGCGTGCATAAGGTCTTCAGCGGGAATCTCAGAGACGACCCGGACGGGCTGATGTCTTTCGCGTTCTGTTTTCCCGACGTGTACGAGGTCGGCATGTCGCATCTGGGTATGAAGATACTCTATCACATGCTGAACGAGCGGGAGGATACCGTGTGCGAACGGGTGTTCGCCCCCTGGGACGATATGGAACAGAAAATGCGGGAGAACGGCATACCTCTGCTCTCGATGGAGAGCCGTATCCCGGTCAGGGATTTCGATATGATAGGCTTCACTCTCCAATATGAGATGAGCTATTCGAATATAGTCAATATGCTCGAGCTCGCCGGAGTTCCGCTCAGGACATGCGAGCGCGGCGAGGACGATCCGTTCGTCTGCTGCGGCGGACCCTGCGCGTATCATGCGGAGCCGCTTTCCAACCTTGCAGACTTCTTCATCCTCGGCGAGGGCGAGGAAGTGAACAACGAGATAATGGACGAGTACAGGGAATGGAAATTATCGGGCGGAAAAAATCGCGAGGAATACCTTGAGAGGATAGCCAAGATCGAGGGGATATACGTTCCGAGCTTCTACGACGTGGAGTTTGGAGAGGATAACACGATAAAATCGTTCGAGCCGAACCGCCCGGGCGTACCCAAACAGGTCAGGAAAAGGATAATAAAGGATCTCGATAACACATATATACCCGAGAAGCTGATAGTTCCGTTTATGGAGACGGTGCACGACAGGATCATGCTCGAGATCTTCAGAGGGTGTATCCGCGGCTGCCGTTTTTGTCAGGCGGGCTATATATACCGCCCGGTGCGGGAGCGGAGCGTGGACAGGCTGGTCGGCGTTGCGGATAACTGTATCAAAAACACCGGCTACGAGGAGATGTCGATGTCCTCGCTGAGTACGAGCGACTATACGCATTTGCACGAGCTGACCGACAGACTGCTGGATATAACCGTGGACAAGCGGATAAACCTCTCTCTGCCGTCTCTGCGCGTGGACAACTTCTCTATGGAGCTTATGGAAAAGGTGCAGAAGGTCAAAAAGAGCGGACTGACGTTCGCGCCTGAGGCCGGAACGCAGAGACTCAGAGACGTAATAAACAAGAACGTGCTGGAGAGCGACCTTATAAGAACGTCTAAAATAGCGTTCTCGGGCGGATATAACAGGATAAAGCTGTATTTTATGCTCGGACTTCCGACAGAGACGTACGACGACGTTTTGGGCATAGCCGAACTTGCGCGTAAGGTTGTGGACGCGTTCTACAGCGTGCCCGCCGAGGAGAGAAAGGGCAGATCGGTCACTGTGACGGTCAGCACGTCGTTCTTTGTGCCGAAGCCGTTCACTCCGTTTCAGTGGGAACCGCAGAACAGGATATCCGATATGGAGGATAAGGCGAGGTATTTAAAGGAAAATATAAAGTCCAAGAAGATAACCTATAACTGGCACGCGAGCGACGTCAGCTACCTCGAGGAGGTATTCGCCAAGGGCGACAGGCGGCTCGGCGAGGTCCTTATAACGGCTCAGGAGCTGGGCTGTAAGTTCGACGGCTGGACGGATTTCTTCGACTACGACAAATGGATGAAGGCGTTTGAACTAAACGGGATTGACCCGGATTTCTACGCCTTAAGACGTATCCCGTACGACGAGATCCTGCCCTGGGATTACGCGGACATAGGCGTTCCTAAGTCGTATTTTATAAAAGAACATAAAAAAGCTTATGAAGAGATAACCACGCCGTCCTGCCGGGAAGAGTGCAGCGGCTGCGGCGCGGCGAGCTTTGGGGGAGGCGTTTGTTTTGAAAAATGATATATCGCCGCCGCGCGGGACTGAATGCGCGGCGAAACGCAGAATAAAATTCTCAAAGCTGGGGATGAGCAAATACATATCCCACCTCGATCTTTTAAGATGTTTCACTCGGGCGATAATGCGGGCGGAGATCCCGGTCAGATATTCGCAGGGGTTCAACCCGCATATGAAGCTGACCTTTTCGCTTCCGCTCTCGATCGGGGTCACAAGCCGCTGCGAGCGTCTGGATATCGAGCTGTCCGAGGAGATGGACGACGACGAGCTTATGGAGCGGCTGAATTTGAACCTGCCGCCCGATATAAGGATACTCGGCGTAGGCGATCTTGTATACAAGGCGGCGACGATAGTTTCGGCGGAGTACGACGTAGTTCTGTACGGAACGGACGATAAGGATGCGATAAAACAATTCTTCGCATTGCCCGAATATATGATAGAGAAAAAGACCAAAAAGAAAGGCGTCCGTCAGGTAAACCTGATGGATTTCATAAAACGCTGCGAGATAGTCGAGGCTCGGGATAAAGAGACAAGGCTGAATTTGATCCTCGCGGCCGGCGGAGAGGCTAACCTTAAGCCGGAGCTCGCGGTGGGCGCGCTTAACGAATATTTGGGCGGCCGCATAATAAACTACGACATAGAGAGGGTAAGGATATTCTGTATGCCGGAAAAAGACGGTCCGCTTACGGAGTTCGTTTAGCCCGAGCGGCGCCGAACGCTTATGAGGTAGAGCTATGCGCTTTGTCAAGGTTAAGGGAATTTTGTCGCCTAAGAACGGTATGAACCTGTACCGCGGCTGCTCGCACGGCTGTATCTACTGCGACTCAAGAAGCAAATGTTACAATATGGAACACGAGTTTGAGGATATCGAGGTAAAGGAAAACGCGATAGAACTGCTCGAGGACGTTTTAAGGCGGAGGAGGAGCAGGCATATGCTGGGCATGGGTTCGATGACCGACCCGTATATACCGCTCGAGAAGGAGTTAGGTTTTACGAGAAGGGCGCTCGAGCTCGCGTATGAATACGGTTTCGGGATTACGCTGATAACCAAGTCGAGTTCCGTATTAAGAGATATAGATATTTTAAAGAAGATAAACGAGCAGACCAAGTGCGTGATCCAGACGACGCTGACCACGTACGACGAGAAGCTTTGCGGGATCATAGAGCCGAACGTAAGCGGTACGCGGGAGCGGTTTGAGACGCTTAAGCGGCTGCGAGACGAGGGGATCCCGACCGTGGTCTGGCTCTGTCCAATACTTCCGTTTATAAACGACACTGAGGAGAATTTAAACGGGATATTGGATTATTGCATAGAGGCGGAGGTATACGGCGTTATCTGTTTTGGCATGGGTCTGACGCTCAGAGACGGAAACAGGGAATATTTTTATAAACAGCTCGACGGATATTTTCCGGGCTTGAAAGAGAGATATATACGAACGTACGGCGGCGCGTACAGTATCAAAAGTCCTAATGAGCGCGAACTCATGCGGCTGTTTCATCAAAGATGCGCCGAGCATGGGATCGCGCACGACAACAAGAGGATATTCGAGTATTTAAACAAGTTTGAGGATAAACGGGACTGCGAGCAGATAAGTATGTTTGGATAATAAATTATATGGTCATATGATATAGATCGGCTCTATGGGCGCCGAGAAACAATTTTAGGAGGTAGATAAGATGAATGCGGTTTTAACGGTTATGGGGATAGACAAGACGGGGATAATTGCTAAGACGTCGGGGCTTTTGTACGAGAGGAACGTGAACATTCTCGACATCAACCAGACGATAATGCAGAATATTTTTACGATGGTCATGCTCATAGATATAAATAACATGAACGTGGATTTCGGCGAGCTGACGGACGAGCTCAATAAACTCGGCGAGGAGCTCGGCGTTGAGATAAGGGTGCAGCACGAGGATATCTTCAAGTCGATGCACAGGATATAGGAAAGCGCGGAGTTTTTAAGCGGGATTTTAGTTAAGGGGCGCGCCGCGGCGTTTTATGCGCGGCGGCCGAACCGGAGGCTTACGGAGGAGTAATAGATGATCAATATTAACACAAATGAGA
>CAJFTO010000058.1 GCA_904419955.1 Candidatus Roslinia caecavium
CGAGCGGAGCGGCGTCGCTCTGCGGTTGTCTCGCGCGTCTCGACCTTGACGGCTCGGCGGGAGTATGGCCTTACATAAGCGGCGCGCTTCAGGTAGCGGGGGATATGACGAACGAAATCCACGGCGAGATAATTCAGCTTTACGCAGATTGCTAAACTCCGATACGGCGGATATAAAGCCGCGGATCTGAGCGCGGAGAACTAAACTTTCCAAATAAAAAGCGGTTGGAGCATATCGACGTTCCAACCGTTTATTTTTTATGCTTTATTTTTTACGCTTATCCGTCGTCCGGTATAGATCAGCCCGAACTGCATTCCTGTTCGGCGAGTTAGAGACGACCGCGTTTAAGCCAATATATCTATCGTGCCGTCGCTCTCCGACTCGTATATTATCAGGTATTCGTTGCCCTTTGTATATTGGGTGGAGATAGAGGTATCGGTCGTCTGAGGCTCGTCTGGAACGAAGCCCTCCTGCTTCAGCGCCTCTTTATATTGGTCGAGCGCGGATTTGTCGTATTTATAGCTGTAGATATACGCGTCCTGATAGCTCTGAACGCCGGTCGGGAGCTGTCCGGTCACGCTCTCGAACGTGGGGATCGTTGAGTTTGCGTAGCGTCCCTCGGAGAACGTATCCGGCTGATCCGAACTTCCGTCGTTTCCATAGCCGTAACCGTTTCCATAACCGTACCCGTTCGACCCGTCCGAACCGTAACCGTCGCTGTAGGAGCCGTAAGGCTGGGAGTTATCGCCTATGTACCATTCGTAATGTCCGTTGAAGTGGGATATAGCGAAAGTTACCGCCGCGATCATTCCGACGAAGATTATTATTATCGCCGCGATCGCGCAGATACCCGCGATCCACACGTTGCGTTTATGTTTTTTCGCGATCTCGTCGGGAGTTTTGCTTATCTCGCCCCGGTAGTGCGGTACGGAGCCTCCGGGCGGCGGATTATACGCGTTTTGAGACGTTCCGGTCTGCGAAGTCCAGGCGTTGGAAGCGCCGGCCTGGGAGGTCTCCGTCTGCGAAGGATCCGCGCCCGTCTGCGTTTCAGATCCGCTCGTATTCGCGATCATCTTGCCGCATTTGGGGCAAAACTTCATATTTGGCTCTATGTTCGAGCCGCAATTGATACAATACATAAACTATCACCTCTGAGTATTGTTAAATATATTTATATAAAGCGGCGCAGGCCGCGTTATGTCTAAGCGTCACGTTTATTATAACCGCAGACGTCTAAAATGTCAAAGCCCTTTCTGGGCGCTGGTTTTATAATACCACACGATTATTAATAAAATATTACAAAATTATAAATTTAAAAACAACAACGTAGCGATTAGCGAATAGAGAATAGGAACCTGATACGTTTCTGTAAATAAAAAACGGCCTCTGAAGCCATATAGAAAAACAACGAAAAAACCGCCCCGATCGGAGCGGTTTCATTTATACCGAAAACAGCGCGTTTTCGGAAAAAGCATGGAGCCGATAAACGGAGTCGAACCGTTGACCTATTCATTACGAGTGAATCGCTCTGCCATCTGAGCTATATCGGCATATCGTCGCTTGTCTGATCAGCAAGCTTATACAGTATAGCACATACTTAGGCGCTGTGTCAAGTATTATTTTAAATTTTTTTAAATAAATTTATCAAAAAAGAGAAATAGGGGATAGCGATAAGGAACGCGGGCGCCGCCGTAACGTTCAGGCGGCGGCGCGGGAGGAAATAGGAAAGAACATTATTCCAGTATTGCTTGCCGCGCCGCCTGGGGTTAAGTAAAGCCGTTTTGACTTCAAACGTCTAATCGCTATTCGCTGCGCCGTTATAAAACCTTTTTCAAAAACGCCTGGGTCCTTTCGTTCTGCGGCGAATTGAATATTTGCTCGGGCGAGCCTTCTTCCATGATTATGCCCTGATCCATAAACAGCACGTGGTCGGAGACTTCGCGAGCGAAGCCCATCTCGTGAGTGACGACGACCATGGTCATGCCGCCTTTTGCGAGGTCGGTCATAACGTCCAACACCTCGCCGACCATTTCCGGGTCGAGCGCCGAGGTCGGCTCGTCGAACAGCATTATCTCCGGCTCCATGGCGAGCGCTCTCGCTATGGCGATCCTCTGTTTCTGACCGCCGGATAACTGCGCCGGGTAGCTGTCGGCTTTCTCTAAGAGTCCGACTCTGTTCAGCAGTTCGTTCGCCTTTTCGGTCGCTTCGGCTTTGGAGAGCTTTTTAAGAGCCATCGGCGCCATGATTATATTTCCCATTACCGTCTTATGCGGAAACAGGTTGAACTGCTGGAAAACCATCCCCATCTTTTGGCGGGTCTTGTTTATGTCGTGACCCTTTTCGAGAATGTTGACGCCGTCCACGTATATCTCGCCCTTGGTCGGCGTCTCGAGCAGATTGAGACAGCGCAGGAAGGTGCTCTTACCGCTTCCCGACGGACCTATTATAGCGAGTTTTTCGCCGGGGGTTATATGCTGGCTCACGCCCTTTAAAACCTCAAGCTCGCCAAAGTATTTATGTAAATCCTTAATTACTATCACTTCTATGCAATCTCCTTTCGAGTAGACCGAATAATTTCGCCAGCGTAAACGTCATTGCAAAATACAGTACCGCCGCCGATATGAGAGGGAAGTATGCGTTGTATGTGCGGCTCTGTATCGTCGTCGCGACCTTGGTCAAGTCGTTTATCGCTATGTATCCGGCGATAGAGGTCTCCTTTAAAAGTACTATAAATTCGCTCGTGTAAGTCGGAAGCACGCTCTTGATCGCCTGGGGCATAACTATTTTCATTGTGGTCTGAAAACGGTTGAAACCGAGCGAGCGTCCGGCCTCTATCTGACCCTTGTCCACTCCTTCGACTCCGGCGCGGACTATCTCGGCGACATACGCCGCGCTGTTAAGACCGAACGCGACCATCGCCGCGGCGATATTTCCGACGCCTTTGGGAGCGAGGATAACAAAGTAGATTATAAGAAGCTGCACCGTCGTCGGCGTTCCGCGGATTATCTCTATGTAAACGTTCGCTATTATGCGAAAGATCCGCAGTTTGGACATTTTCATAAAAGCGAGCAGAAAGCCCAGAACCGTGCCGATCACGATAGCGACGATGGTTATCTCTACCGTCACGCCCAAGCCTTCGAGGAGCATCTTCCATCTGTCGGCCGTTATGAGGTTTTGCTCGAATTGAAAGGCAAACTCAGAGAAAAATTCTGACATTTGTCGATCACCTCCGTCTGATAAAAGTAAAGTTTATTTTAGTTACCCAAATAAAGGCGAGCGGTTAAGCTCGCCTTTATCCGTTAGTATATTTTGTTTTTTTGACTATTCCGCCACTGTAGACAGATCGGCTTCTAACTCAGCCTGAACCGCTTCGTCGCCTTCGATATAAGCCTGTCTCGCTTTGTCGAGAGTTCCGTCGGCTTCGAGCTGCTGAAGAACTTCGTTTATCTGGGTCTGAAGCTCGGTGTTCTTTTTATCGACCGCTATAGCGTATTCCTCGGTCGTCAGTACTTCGGGGAGTATCACTAAGCCTTCCGTGCTTTCTACAAGGTTCTGAGCAACCTGATTGTCTATAACTACGGCGTCGCTTCCGCCCGCGAGCAGATCCTGAACGCAGTCTACGGCTTTCTTAAATCTTGAGACCGTCTGCACGCCGAGCTCGTCGGTAACGTAGATGTCTCCGGTCGTTCCTTCCTGGACCGCTACTTTAGCGCCCGCAAGACTGTCCGCGCCTGTGATCGCGGTATCGCCGTCCTTGACGATTATTACCTGAGAAGCTTCGAAGTAAGGATCTGAGAACAAGACGTTAGCCTGTCTCTCTTCGGTAACCGTCATACCCGCTATTACAAAATCGGCGATGCCCGACGATAAAGCGGGGATGAGCGCGTCGAAGTCGATGTTTTGAATCTCGAGCTCTTTGCCGAGGCTCTCGGCTATCTTGTCGGCTACTACGATGTCGTAACCTACTATATTGTTGTTGTCGTCGACGTATTCAAACGGTTCGAACGCCGCGTTGGTCGCCATCGTTATTACGTTGTCCTCGCTCGAACTCTCAGAGACCGTCTCGCTCTCCGTATCGGTCGTTGTGGTGGTTGTCTGTCCGGAACAGCCGGTCAGCGCGGCGAACGCCATTACCGCGGATATTCCGAAAGCCATGAATTTCTTAAGCTTCATTATCAAGCCCTCCCATATATAAAATTTTAGATTATTTTATATCAAATTCGGGCTTTTGTCAATATCGGCGCGCAATATTAAAGTAGCTAAATCGCGACTTTGACCGCTTATTTTCGCCAATATTTTGTAATGTTAGAAAAATGAAACGCGTTTGTTACATAAATGACATATGCATGGCGCTGCGAGCCATTTTTTTAGCTTTTTTCATTGTCTTCTTATCCAGCATAAGTATGCCGATGCCGATGATTGCGCCTGTTACGAGGCCTGTGGAAAATTTACCCATTGCAGATCGCTCCTTAAATTAAGTTGAAATTGTTTTAGATTATTTTAAAACCCGTCCTGTGATTGTTGACTGAATTTGGGTTTTATACGCTATTATTATTTGTAAAATTGATATAAAAATACGGGTTAAAGACAGGTAATTATTTGTAGCTCAAAACGCGATTATCACTTGACGCGCCGCGGTTTTTAGTGTATTATGATTTAAGGTATCCGTAATTTTGAAGCGGAGTTTCGGTTGCGTTTCATCGGAGCCTTTACTAAATGAAATTTATAAAATTTATACATATACATATACGCACGATAAATGGGTTAAAGAGCGACGGTTGTAAATAGTTGGTTGTGGTATACGATCGCAGCCTTTAGCGCAGAGCGGATTTCAGCGGATAAAAGCCGTTTTGTAATCGTAATTTACCGCAATGGATCAGCGGCGCCGGTTTATGTAGCAGTTACAAAGATCCGGCAAATTGAAAGGAGCGAAATTTTTATGGCAAAAGTAATTCCGTTTAAGGGATTGAGATATAATACGGAGAAGATAGCCGATATGGAAGCGGTGACCTCTCCGCCTTACGACATTATATCGTCCGAGCAGCAACAGGAGCTGTACAACCAAAATGAATATAATGTGATCAGGATAGACTACGGCATGGAGTTTGCCAGCGACGACGAGGAGAATAATAAATATGCAAGAAGCGCCGCTTATCTGAAAAAGTGGATCGACGACGGCATTTTAAAGTACGACGATAAGAACGCGTTTTATATATACGAGCAGATTTTCTCGCTGGAGAGCAACGCGAAGCCTTCAAACTCGCTCAAGGGGATAATTTCGCTTGTCGAGCTTAAGGAGTTCTCCGAGGGCGTGATACTCCCCCACGAGGAGACGCTGCCCAAGGCGAAGACCGATAGATTGAATTTGATACGCAGTACCCACGCGAATACCAGCCCGATATATTCGCTGTATTCGGACGAGGAACAGGAACTCGCGGATCTGATAAACGATATGTCCGACAGAGATCCGGATATCAGTTTTACCACTCAGGAAGACGTTATCCAGAATCTCTGGGTGGTGACCGACGAGGAGTTTTTGAACAAGGTAACCGAATTTTTCAGCCGCAAGCAGCTTTTTATAGCCGACGGACATCACAGATACGAGACCGCGCTGAACTATCGCGCGGAGCGCCGCGCCGAGGACGGCAGCGAGCCGGGGAGCATGCCCTACGACTATACGATGATGATGCTGGTGTCCATGGACGACAGCGGTCTGTTCGTATTCCCGACCCACAGGATGATAAAGGGGATAGACAACTTCTCCGAGCTTATGGTCGTAGGTATGATGACGGATCAGTTTTTGGTCTCTAAAGTGCATTTTACCGAGGGCGACTACGCGGAGATAATAACCGATAAGCTGAGCGGGAACGTGGACGATCACTTATTCGCGTTCTACACCGGCGAGGAGTATTATTATCTGCTCAAGCTGAAAGATATAAGCATCATGGACGATTACGTCAAAGACAGGTCGGATACATATAAGAGCCTGGACGTGACCATACTTCACAAGCTGATACTCGAGCAGTATTTCGGCATAGACAGCGAAAAGCTGAAAGAGCAGAGCAAAGTCGTGTACACGAGATCGGCGCACGAGCTGGTCGAGAAGGTGCAGTCCGGAGAGATGCAGTGCGGATTCCTGCTCGGGGCGACCAAGGTCTCGCAGATAAAGAATATTTCTATAGAGAACGAGAAGATGCCTCAGAAATCCACGTATTTCTGGCCTAAGCTCGTCACCGGGCTTGTGCTTAACAAGTTTGAGTAAGATTAGATCGGACGATCTGAATATACGGATAGCGCCCCGAACGCCGCGCGGTTTCGATTCGAGTCCGTCGTTTGCCCGGATTTTGGCTGCGTTCGAGCAAGGTCGAACCGGAGGGTCTGAATAAAAGAAAAGACGCTCAGAAGAAAAACGCGTTTCCGGTCGGAGCCCGGCGCCGGTTAGGCGCTCGGAAAGCTTGCGTAAAATTAAATTGGAGGATTTGAATAGATGAAGATAGCTATAATGGGTTTTGGAGTTGTAGGCAGCGGAGTCGGCGAATTGATCTCCACTCAGGCGGATTCTATGAAACGCCGGAGCGGCGAGGATATAGAGATAAGCCGTATCCTCGATCTGAGGGATTTCCCGGACAGCAAGTTCGATTGCTTCACCAAGGATTTCAGCGATATACTAAACGATCCGGAGATCGGCGTAGTCGCCGAGGTCATGGGCGGAACGAAGCCGGCGTACGAGTTTACAAAGAGCCTGCTCGAGGCGGGCAAGCACGTCGTCACTTCGAATAAGGAGCTTGTCGCAAAGCACGGCACCGAGCTTTTGCGCATAGCTGAGGAGCATAACGTCAACTATTTGTTCGAGGCGAGCGTAGGAGGCGGAATACCGATAATACGTCCTCTGTATTCAAGTCTTATAGCTAACGAACTTACCGATATACTCGGTATTTTAAACGGAACTACAAATTATATATTGACGCAGATGATAAAGAACGGCGCGACTTTTGAAGAGGCTTTAAAGGGCGCGCAGGAGAACGGCTACGCGGAGAAGGATCCGACGGCCGATATAGAGGGGCACGACACCTGCAGGAAGATAGCGATACTCGCTTCTCTTGCTTTCGGGACGTTTGTCGACAGCGATAAGCTATCCTGCGAGGGTATAACCAAGATAACGCTTCAGGACGTCGAATACGCGGACAAATACGGCTGCGTGGTAAAACTGCTCGGCGTGGCGTCTAAGCGGGAGAACGGCGTGTACGCTTACGTCAGCCCGGCGCTGCTCCATAAGGATCACGCGCTCGCGGGTATAGACGACGTGTTCAACGGCATAATGGTGAGAGGCGAAGGTCTCGGCGACGTGATGTTCTACGGAAGAGGCGCGGGATCGCTGCCGACGGCGAGCGCGGTCGTCTCGGATATAATCGATATAGTCAAGCACAAGGATAAGCATATCCGTCTCGGCTGGAAGGAAGAGAAGGAGGGCTACGTGCTCGACGAGAAGAAGATGAAGACGCGGTTCTACCTAAGACTTAAGACAAGCGGAGAGATAGCCGAAGTAGACAAGAATAAATTCGACGTTATACGCCTAGACGGAGATGAGTACAAAGACGAGCTGGCCGTTGTGACCGAGAGGATGGACGCGTACGAGCTCGATAAGCTTATCTCGTCCGAGCTTGGCGGTTTTGAAGTTCTCGCTAAGATCAGATTGATAGAAGATTAGAAGATATATGCGGCGCAGAGCGCGCGGATCGGTATAACGAGCGGGAGCGAGCCGAGACCTGACGCGGCGGATCTATCAGGATCTGTTTAGAGATCGATGGAGCGTCCGAAATGGGTCGGCAGGCTTGCGAACTATCGCCGGCCGCCGTTTTCTGCGCTGATTTTGAGAAAAACGGAGTTTGTATTTACTTTATAATAAAGGAGAAGTTATATGGTTAAGATCAGAGTTCCGGCTACGTCGGCCAATATGGGACCCGGGTTTGACAGCATGGGTATCGCGCTTACATTATATAACTATATAACGGCGGAAGAGACCGGAGACGGAAAACTGGTAATAGACATCTTGGACGATTCGGAGAAATATCTTGCTCGGGACGAGAGAAACCTTATTTACAAAGCGATGCAAAGACTTTTTCGCTATATCGGCTACGAGCACAAGGGGCTAAAGCTTACGCTTGAAAACAACGTGCCGCTGACCAGAGGGCTGGGCAGCAGCAGCGCGGGCATAGTCGGCGGGCTGGTAGCCGCGAATAAACTGACGGGCGGCGGGGTTTCGGACGACGAGTTGCTGAGACTCGCGACAGAGCTGGAGGGTCATCCGGACAACGTATCGCCGGCGCTGTTCGGCGGATTT
>CAJFTO010000059.1 GCA_904419955.1 Candidatus Roslinia caecavium
CCACTGGACGTCGAAGCCGAGGTTTTCGGATAAGAACCTGAGCGGGACCATCGTCTTATCGTTTATCAATCTTGCGGGGACGTCCATCGTCGCGGCGCTTCCGTTTACCGTCGCCGTCGTGTTATCTACGCTGAAAGTGACGCTCTTTTCCTCCGCGAGCCCGAAGGTCTGTATCTCTTCTTCGGTCGTCACCGGCACGGTCGCCGTGGCGGTCTGCGTAGCGTCGTCCCAGGTTACTTCCTCGCCCATCTGCTCCAGAAGAAAGCGCATCGGGACTAAGGTGCGGTCGTTTTCCGTGACCGGCGGCTGGGAAAAACCGAGGATATGATCGTTTAGCTCGACTTTTGTGTCGCACTCCGGCACGACTTGTTCCATGTCGCTGAATTTTATACTAAACAAAGTTCTGCTCGAACCGGTGTCGATTAAAATTGAATCGTTAGTACAATCTATTGACTCGACCGAAAAGACCGGAAGCGCCAACGTCGCCCAATATATCCCGTCTTTTGAAAACGATATCCGTAAGCTATCCCGCCGCGTATCTGGAACATTAAAGCTTTTTCCATTAACGTCTTTTATTCCTCTAAAATCAACGCTTTCATCTGTTCCGTTGCTGTTTGTGAAACACACGAAAAAATCTTTATATGCCCGTGTTCCATATGGCGCTACGTCCTCTAAAACAACATTCTTCGTTGGGTTTCCATCACTATATAGAATTGGGCTTTCATATGCATACGCATGATCGGAGGTCCACTCATTTCCAAGAACAGATATTCTCGTTTTATAAATTATGTTTATACCGTTTGATATTGGAACGCCTATATTATCGCCGACTTTCTCCCAGTTTTCTAAATCGGTCGATTTGTAAGAAACACCCTCTTCCGTTGTTATGTAGTATATATTATCAACATACGACATATCTACGATATAATCGCTGACGTCTATATTTTTAACAAAGTTAAAATTTAAATCATATACCATTACAGGATGTTTTTGATTATATAGATTCTTATAATTATCAAAATTTGTAAGCCGCACCAAATACTCCTTCCCTGTATTTATTATCTGCGCGGGATATTCTTCAACGCGCTTGCCTACAAAAATTGAATCGCCGCCGTCGTCAATATAATGCGTCTTTATATATTCCCAATTTTTTCGATCTGAACTTTTATATAGATTTCTGTCGTATCCGACGCGGTTATTATAAAGGATATCTTCAAGCTTTAAATATTCTTTTCCTGTGTCAAGTATTGTTACTCTAATTCCCTGTCCGTTATCTGCCGTATATTCATATCTGTTAGTTTCAATTGTGTTCTTAATCTGAATGTAGCCAACGCTATTTAAAGACCCCGGCTTATTTACGCCATACTTTTCATGCTCTAAACCATTTAAATCTTCAGTTTTTGTCCATGTATATCCATCGCTTGAGGTCAACTTATAGTTATCGGTAAAAGCGACAAACTCTAAGCCCGTCCAGCTAAGCCAATATATATTTTCATAGCAAACATGTTTTATATCTTCCGAATCACCATTCTGATCCGTAGTCTGTATCAAGCCCAATCTCCCCGCTTTCACACTTACATTACCATTACTCGCCTCGGCGTATGCAGATATTGAATCAGAATAGTAATCAAACGGTATATCCACACCCATCGCATAAACGTTTGCGGCGCTCGCCGCGCTTAATATTACAATTGTAAGTATTATAGTCGTCAATCTTCTCATTTCATAACTCTCCTTTCCAAACGATATGCTTGTGGATATAGAACCGCGATCGCCCGTCGTCAATACCTCGTCGATGTAAAATATCTTCTCCGTCTGAGCCGGGCGCTTCCATATTCTCTGTCTCGCCGTCGCTTGTTATCATAATTATAATAAATACGCCGAATCAAGTCAATATAATTTCATAAAACTCAAACAATTATTCACGCAATAACTAAATTTAGTCTTTAAAGTTCACTTTTTTAAAATGAATTTTGGCGGCTTCGCACAAATCTGATCAAAGACGCCGATACTTAATAATAAAATAATTTTCACAAAATTAAACATACTAACCTAAGAGGTAACGCGAAAGTTCCTTTCACGTTAGCCTCCGGCAGGATCTAATTGCCCGCGCGAAATTTTCCTCGCATATGGCGCTCGGAAACGCGAATGGGCGTATAATAATCTCTTATCATTCCTTGCCCTGCGGATAAGAGAAAATTTAATACTATTTTTGCCGAAGCAGGGCGGCGGAATGGAGATTATTATGGGTTCAATTTGGTCAAAAACTTCGGATTTGCCGCGGTTTGAAGCTTTAAAGGGCGATCTGAGCGTAGACGCGCTTATCATAGGCGGCGGGATAACGGGCGTTCTGTGCGCGTATATGCTTGAGCGGGAGGGCGTCGATTACGCGCTTGTCGAGGCGGGCAGGATCTGCGGCGGCGCCACGAAAAACACGACCGCGAAGATAACGTTTCAGCACGGACTGATCTATCGCAAATTGATAGACAGATTCGGCGCGGAACGGGCGCGTATGTATTTGGACGCAAACGCCGAGGCGTTAGAGGAATACCGCGGCTTATGCGGCAATATCGACTGCGATTTTCATGAAAAGGACGCGTACGTATATTCGTTGGACGATCGGCGGGTATTGGAAGACGAGCTCGCCGCGCTCGATAAGATCGGTTATAAGGCCGAATTTACAGATAAACTCCCTCTGCCGTTCCCGGTCGCGGGAGCGGTAAGATTCAAATCTCAGGCGGAGTTCGATCCGCTTAAGTTTATATCGTCCGTATCGCAAAACTTAAACATCTATGAAAACACGCGCGTCAAGGAACTGACCGAGCGCGTCGCGATAACCGAAAACGGGAGGATCTCCGCGAAGAAGATAATCGTCGCGACTCATTTTCCGTTTATAAATAAACATGGAAGTTACTTTCTTAAACTGTACCAAAGCCGCTCCTACGCGCTCGCTCTGGACAACGCCCCGGATGTGAACGGCATGTATATCGACGAAGCGGAAAACGGCGTATCATTCAGAAATCATAATGATCAGCTTTTGATCGGCGGTGGCGGACATCGCACAGGCAAGCGCGGCGGCGCCTGGGCGGAGCTTGAGCGGCTCGCGGCCGAGTATTATCCCCGTTCCAATATCGTATGCCGCTGGGCGGCGCAGGACTGCATGTCCTTGGACGGGGTCCCATATATTGGAATGTATTCAAAGCGGACGCCGAATTTCCACGTCGCGACCGGCTATAACAAATGGGGAATGACTGCGTCGATGGCGGCCGCAAAGCTGCTTGCGGATATGGTCGTCGAAAGGGAAAATCGTTTCGCGCCCGTATTTTCTCCGTCAAGGAGCATACTGCGTCCGCAGCTTGCGGTCAACGCTTTTGAAGCTATAATAAATCTGCTTACAATATCGGGCAAACGCTGTCCGCACATGGGCTGCGCGCTAAAATGGAATCCGCAGGAACATTCCTGGGACTGCCCGTGCCACGGTTCCCGCTTCACCCGCGACGGAAAGCTGATAGATAATCCCGCGACCGGGGATTTGAAGGAGTAGAATTACTCTACTCGCGCAGAGGTTACGATCCTCGGCGTCCGCGCAATATCCAAAGCGCCAAAACCTCCTATCATAGAGATTTTATATTTACAGAAAAGCCGCGCGCCGCCGCCGAACGCCGGGAGGTTTTGAGCCGATCCGCCTTATTTCTTGCCTTTTCCATTTATCGCTATATCCCAAGCGCTCTGCCAATGTCCTTCGTCGCCGTCCTCCGGCTGGGGCGGGTCTATTACGGCTCTGTTTAATTCCTCTATCCACTTTACTTTGCAGTCGAACGCTTCGGATACCGCCCTCAACGGAACCAGCGTCCTGTCGTCTTTAAGCGTTGGCGCTACGTCTAATGTAAATACCTCGGCCCCGTTTCCCATCTCGGGATTACCTATTTGCATTACCACCGTTCTCTCTACGTTATCCGCTGTTATGATCTCCGTTTCTTCATCGTACTCGACCTCGGCTCCAAGTGATTTGAAAATTGCTCTTACCGGAACGAGCAGTCTTCCATTTTCCTCCAGCGGTTGCACGTCGAATTCTATTTCTTCGCCGTTGCAGAATACCGCCGTACCTTCCTGTACGCTTCCGTCGATCACATACGGATCTTCTTCCGTTCCGCTTCCTGATTTTATTATCACGTTTTCTTCGTTCAAATAAAACGCGGGTCGTACTCCAAGTTCGTTTGATTTTACGTTTTCCAGACCATATTCGCCTTCAGTTGTAGCTGTTGTAATTGATACCTCATACATAGGAGTTCTTAACCAATATATGCCATCGTTTCCCTCATAGGACGGCGTTACTCCTTCTGCGTTTTCAGCGGCAATACTGCCAAGTTGATCCAAAACGTTATATAGCTGTTTTTCATCAAGCGTCATTACTGTATCGTTAACTCTATACATAGCTCCATAATACGCTCTGTCCATATCTTCTATTTTATACCAATAGACTGTACGCTCAAATTGAGAATTGGGCGCTTCCACTATCTTTGGATAGAACGGCTTTGTCAATCCGTTTTCAGATAAATACGCCGTTTCTTCCGATAATGCCTGCCAATGGCTGACCGTTTTTATAACGCTTTTCTCACTCTCAGTAAAATTATCATTGTTTAGAAATCCCTTTTCATCGTCGTACGGATAATCTCCTTTTTCATAATACGGCCTTTTAAAAACTCTATTTTCACTTGGAATATGCCCGTAAATCCATTCCACCTCGCCGGAATTAGCAGTCGAGTTTAGCCATACGCGCATCGCCGTGTTTTCCCAATGATTTGTTCCTTTAGTAGTAACGCCATTGTTTGAAACAAATCCATCCTCATTTGCAGGATCAAAAATCCTATAACATAATATTTTATCGCTAACCATTAACACGCCGTTTTCATCATCTGATACCACCGCCCTCCAAAGAATGGGGGAGCCGTTATACTTTCCAAGCTGATAATATGCGCCCGACGTTATTTCAATTTCATCTGCCGCAAATACAGATGCGCCCGCTGAAAACGAAAATATAGCAATAATCGATATAACTATTGTCTTTAATCTCATTTGTTACGCTCCTTTCATTAATCCCAACCTAAATACCCCTCTTTTTACTCATATTATAATACATAAATGCCCGAAAATATTGCCGCAATTTACAGAAAAGTTGACATCATATGCGCAAACGTGGTATAATCTCAAATACAAAACGTCTAATAAGTATCTAAAACAATAAAGGGGTGTGTTTAAATGAAAAAGCAACTGAAACGTCTGCGTTCAATTTCCGCGGGATTATGCGGGGCGGCCGCGGCTTTAGCGCTGTGTATACCGGCGCTGACGATGAACGCGGGCGCGAGCGAAATCATAGGGGAAGTTTATACTACCGACATCGGCGCGCTTATCGACGACCAGCCTATACGCTCGTATAATTTTCAGGATTATACCTACATAATCGCCGAGGATCTGAGAGGCTACGGCTTTAACGTCGAGTGGGATCCGGGCGCGAGGACGCTGACTATAACTCAAAACATGGATACTGTAAGGACTTCGCTTACTCCGAGCGAGATCAACGTCAAAAAATCCGAGATCCCGCTTTGGACAAAGCTGTACGACGTGTATCAAACCGATATTAAAACCTATCTGCACGGGTCCGAGATAGCCGCGTGCAACATAGACGGACAGACTTTGATAAAACTCTCCGACCTCAGTCCGTTCGGCGAGGTCTCTTTCGACGAGGAACACAGGCTCGCTAAACTGAACGTTATACGCAGCGCGGTCGAATACGCCTACGACAGCCGCGCTGATTCTCATCAAACTTTAAGTCTCGGCGACGGGATCGAATACGACGGGCAGGTTGAAAACGGCGTTCCAAACGGCGCGGGCAGGATAGTCGATACCAGCGTAATGACCGAGTTCCCGGGAACTATAAACGATATGGTCTATACCGGTACGTTTGTAAACGGTGAAAAGGTCGGTTATTTTATCGACGAGGGTTATTACACCTACACGATAGGCAGCGACCGCGGGACGTATTACAGCTCAACCTACGGAAACAAATACGATACGGCCGGCGGGGTCAAGTCGGAAGTGTACGTTCCCGGATTTATGCATCAATATTCGGACTACCACGGAATGAAGTATTACACAGACGAATATATGACCGAAAACGGCGGAGTCGGGTTCTTCCGCCAAGCTAACGTCGATTACGAATATCTATACGGCATGAACGTAACGAGGTATTCTACATATACGAACGGGGATCTTAATATAGCCTTAAGAGGCGCGGCGCCCGCGTTTGAAAAGTTCGGTACGAACGAATACTCCTCGCTGTCGGTGATAGACGCAGACGGGAACTTATACAGCGCGCCCGACGCCGACGAATACTATTCGAGTGCGATATACCGTCGCAGGAATTTAGCCGACGGGGATTACAGAAACGGCTGGCTGCTCGCCAAGGACGGCAAGCTGTACCTTACAAACGACGATAACGAGAACAACGACACGCTTGCGGCCGAGAACGTAAGCTCTGCGAATATGAACCACTATATCGATTCAAGCGGCGGTCTCTACGAGCTGACGAACGACGGAAGCTGGACGCTTATCGACACCGACGTTAAACAGGTCTCCGGCTCTGCCTACGTTATGTATCTTAAAAACGACGGCAGCGTCTGGACGTACCGCTCAAATAATACCGGCGGCGAGTGGATAGACGGCGCCGATCATTCGGCTCCCGTGCGCAGGGGCGAGAACGCCGTTTACGTCTCGACCAACGGGAACGTATACGTATATATAGACGAAGGCGGCGTACTCTGGGGCTTTGGAGAGAGCTACGACGGTCAGCTCGGATATGCCGAGACCCACGACTTCGATACCTACGAATATACTGAGTCGCTCTCCAACTATACAGAGCCGGTAAGGCTGGGCGAGGGTTTCGTCTCGGTCAAGGCGGGTTCCACCATGCTTGCAAAAAGGGGCGACGGCTCGCTCTGGGCGTGGGGAAACAACGAATCCGGGCAGATAGAGAGGGGCGGAGACGAATACATCCTCTCGCCTATGGAGATAACCGACAACGTCAAGGATTACGTCTCATCCTACAACGCTATATATGTGATATATAACGATGGTTCGCTCTGGTACTGGGGCGAGACCTACCAAAGTAAAGATGTATATACTGAGCCGACCAAGTGCGAGGCGGTCTACGACGAGATCGACTGGGGGCTCGAAGAATACTAAAACGCAGACAACAAGCAACTGCAACAACGTCAATTACTAACGTAATCATACGGCGGAGCTTTTAACTCGCTCCGCTCTTATTTTTTCACCCGAACAGCTAAATAAAAAATGATTTCGGCGGCGTTAACAGGTTTTGCGCCGCATTTTATGGATTAATCCGCAAATAGGCAAATACTAAAATTTTGTAAAAATTATAAAACGCGCAGAGCGCTATGGAGCCGCAAAGCCGATACGTCTGCATATAAACGCCAAAAACCGCCGCTTAGGCGCCATAATTCTATTTTCAAGCGTTAAATTAACCCGGCCCGCGATAATGCGAACCGGGTTTTGACTATTAACTTATTAAGTCTGGCTCGATCATTCATAGATGGAGAACTCGTAGATCGAATATCCCCAACCCGTGCCTCTTTCGGTCATGTTTATCTTGATATATCTCGCGGTCGTCGGTTCGATATTATACACGTCCGTACCTCCCGTTCCGTTTTCCTGCGTCGCTACCGGCGTGTAGCTTTCGCCGTCGTCCGAGACCTCTATGGTATACTTTTTCCCGAACGCCGCTTCCCAGATAAGATATATCGACGAGAAGGTCTTAGGCTCCTTAAGATCGATTATTATATATTGATCGTCCTTCGCTTCCATAGTCGACCATCTTGTAGAGGCGTCGCCGTCCACTATCTTCTCGGGCGTATAAAGCTCGGCGGCTCTGTCGTACGCGGTCGCGTATACCGACGCGCCAAGCGCAAGGCGTCATATATAGAATATCCCCAGCCGGTGCCTCTTTCGGTCATATTTATCCTTACATACCTTGCGCTTACGGGATCGAACGTAAATTCCACATTTCCGCCCGAGCCGTCGGTTATGTTCTCGATCCGGGTATATTCCTCGCCGTCCGCCGAAACTTCCACCGTATAAGACTTGGCGTACGCCGACTCCCAGCTGATGCCTATCGAAGAGACGATGTACACGTCTTTAAGATCTATCTCTATATAATTGTTGTCGACGTACCCCGCGGACGCCCATCTTGTAGATGAGTCTCCGTCTACCGCATATTCAGGTATCTTATCGGGCTCCGAATCCTGAGCCGTAACGTCGGCGCCCAGAGCGATATTCTTCGGTAAATATACAGCCGGACTTACCTCCCTGTGTCTGAGCTCGGTAACTTCCTTAATCGGTTTCATCTCGTCCATGCCGTTCCAAACGAAAGTCTTCAGCGTATATTGCTCGATATCCGCGTCCTCCGGAACGGTCACGCCGCCCGCGCTGACGGTTATCGTCTCTCCCGCCTGCGCCGTTTGGTCTACTTCGGTAACAGCGCTGTCAATCAGGACTTCCTCCCCGTTACAGTTTAAGTAGAGCGCTTCGGTAAGCGCTAATTTTATCTCCGTATCCTCTCCCGCGTATATATCCACGTTCGCCGTGTATTCGCCCGGCTCGAGAGAACCCGACGCCTCCGAGTTGTTCGTAAATTTAGGATCGGATATGTATAGATTGCCATACGGTTCCTCGCTGATAACAGCCGGATTTACATTAAAGCCCTCCAGCTCTAATCTCGGCTGCGAACCGTCTAACTTGCTCTCCTTAAAGCTTACGTCTACGACCTTCAGCTCTCCCGGCATCAATGAGAAATAGTTATCCTCGTAGAACGTCGGCAGAACCCTCTCTCCGGTCGCGTCGTCAAGGACTTTGAGCCTGGTCAGCAACGCGGGCTCCGAGCTTGTATTTTCAACATATACCGTGTAATGTCTGTAGCCGTCCTGATCGGTATAGGCGTACTCGGTATTAGCGGTCAGATCTACGTTCTCGAGCCCGCCAAGAGCGGTATAATCCTCATAATTATAGATATTATGCCAGTAGAAGTTCTCGCCGAGCTTCTCTCCGTCCGCGCTTTCGACTCTGGTTTTGATAAACTGCAGCGAAGCGGTATCCGCCGGGAACTCCAAGGTAAACGCGATCTTCTGGGAATCCGCCGGCATGTCTATCGTCTCGCTCTTTGCGTATACGAGATCGCCGTTTAGGTCGTAGACCTCGGCTATCGCTTTCGCTCCGACAAGCTCGCTTGCGGTCGCGTTATTCAAATGCATATTGTTATTCACCGGGTTCCAGATCAGATTTATAGGCTGGCACGCCGTTTTTATGCCGTAGTAGCCGCCGTTCACGTCGTGGTAATAGTCGTAGGCCTGCCACATCAGCGACGTCCACGCGGGATTGCTCATCCACATAAGCAGACCGTTGGTATCCGAAGCGAACGCCCCCTCGAACATAGCCTTATGCTTCTCGTAGGCCTGCATTTGCGCGTGGCTCACAAACTCCTCGAAGCTGTTGTAATCGCCGTAATTATACAGATCCTTCATATACTGTTCGCCGTTTGTGTTCCAGCCTTGCGCGAAGTCGTGGAGCGCCCACATATCGTTAAGCGGCCATAGATTCTCCTCTGGGAAGATCTCTCTCATGGTCTCGACCACCGGTATATTAGGCATGCCTCTCTCGCTTGTGAACTGGTTAGACGCGGTGTTCGTGAAATAGAACTTAGTCTGTTTTGCCTGGTGGGGACCATCCACAGCCGCAGGATAATCCCCCGAATTAGGTATGTAATGCCTCGTTCCGTCCAGACGCTTGATCCCGACGATCTGCTCTGAATCATCGTCCGCGCCGTACTGCGCGTAGTCGGGGTGAGTTATTAGCTGTTCCATGCCTCCGGTCAGCGCCCGCATAGCCACCTCAAGTTCCATGACCTCCGGGTAGCTCTCGTTCTCGCCGCAGTAGAGCGCGAGCGAAGCGTGATAGCGGTAATGCTTTATCTTGTCCGCGGCGTTGTCTATAAACATCTGATTATCCGCCGGATTATACAGCCAGCAACCCGGCAGGAAGAAATCGTCCCATATGAGTATTCCGTATTTATCGCACGCATTATACAATTCTGGATCGTTCGTCTGTCCGCCCCAAAGTCTTATCATGTTGAAGTTCAGATCCTTGTGCATACGGATCTTCTCGTCGTACTTCTCGGCGTCGACGTTTAAGTCCTGATCCTCGAGACCCCAGTTTCCGCCCTTGCAGATGATCTTGACTCCGTTACAGTAAAG
>CAJFTO010000060.1 GCA_904419955.1 Candidatus Roslinia caecavium
CGAGCGGAGCGGCGTCGCTCTGCGGTTGTCTCGCGCGTCTCGACCTTGACGGCTCGGCGGGAGTATGGCCTTACATAAGCGGCGCGCTTCAGGTAGCGGTGGATATGACGAACGAAATCCACGGCGAGATACTTCAGCTTTACGCAGATTGCTAAACTCCGATACGGCGGATATAAAGCCGCGTATCTGAGCGCGGAGCGCTAAATTTTCTAAACTCAAAGCAGTCGGAGCAGATATTCCGGCTGCTTATATTTTTATTACTTTCTCATAAAAAAATCGGCAAACGGTTTCGGAGAGGGATTTTAGCTCCTAAACAACACAGGCGTTAGAATAATAAGCGGTAGTAGTTAGAGCGCAAAATTTGCTGTTTCAACGCTGAAATAATTGCATATACGAAAATGGAGGGAATACATTATCCCAACACGGCTTAAAAACCGTATAAACGGATACGGCGCCCTTTCACATTCATACTATTCCTAATTTCTAACGCCTACGTTGCAACCAAACTTCAGTTTTTCCTACTTTATAGGTGAAAGGACAAATAAAGGAGTACATTGGCAATGGAAGATAAAAGAATAATCGATTTATATTTCAAAAGAGACGAGAGCGCGATCGCCGAGACCGCTTTTAAGTACGGCGGGCTCGTCCGGTCGATAGCCCGGAATATCCTGCGAAGCGACGCGGACGCCGAAGAATGCGAAAACGACGTCTACAACGCGGCGTGGAACGCTATCCCGCCGGAGAGGCCGGAGAACTTCTCCGCTTTCCTCGGGAGGATAACCCGAAATATCGCGCTGGACAGGTACGACTACAACACGGCGGCGAAGCGAAACGGCTCGTTCGATCTCATCTTGTCCGAGCTGGAAGAATGCATATCGTCAAGAGAGACTACCGAATCCGAATACGAGCAAAAGCTTATCGCGGAGTATATCGACAAGTTTTTAAGACAGCTCGACTACACCAAGCGGGTCGTATTCATACGGCGGTACTGGTACGCCGACGGCATACGCGATATATCCGACCGGTACGGCTATAGCGAGAGCAAGGTCAAGTCTATGTTGTCAAGATGCAGAAAACAGCTAAAAAAATATCTTGAAAGGAATGGGATAACGTTATGAACAACAGAAATTTATTCAAAGCCATCGGGGGCATATCGGACGACTTGATAGCCGAGACCGCGAACCCGGTAAAGAAGATCAAACGCCTTAAGGTAATAAGGACCGCCGCAATAGCCGCCGCAGTAATCGCGGCGCTCGGCGTAACCTCTGTCGCGACCGGCGTGATAGTCGGTTCAAGGACCGGCAGTTCGTGGAATATTCCGACGTATTACTCCCTGCCCGACAGCGAGACCGTAAAAGAGGATATAGGAATAGACGTCCGCCTTATGGATTCGTTCTCAAGCGGATATACGTTCAAAGCCGGATTCGTCGTCGATAACACCGACTACGACACGGCCGGAAGTCCGATGAGGGATTTCAAGAGCCTCGATCTGACTTACGAAAAGGACGGAGACGATATATCTCTGAGCGCGGGACCCGCCTCCGAATGGGATGCGGAGCGCGGCGAAGCGGAACTGAGCTATAACGGCTGCGATATATATTACACGGCTTACGCAAATAAGCTGGTTCCCGCGGGCTATGAGCTGACCGAGCAGGACGAAGCGGACAAGGCGTCGGGCAAGTACGTATTCAGCTACGGCTCAAACGAGATACAGATAAGCGAAGTTCAGTCTGTAAGCTGGAGCGCAAACGGGGCAGACTACTGCATAACCGCGATAGACTCGACGGCCGATAAGGCGACGCTTATGAGCATAGCCGAAGAGATGATAGATTTTGGATCGCTGTCATAAAACCGATCCGCAATACGGTCGCTTGAGCTTTAACCCTGCTTATCCATTGAACACTGCGTAAAATAGATCCAATAACGCCGCCCAAAGTCGTCTAAACTTGACCGGGCGGCGTTGTTTTAAACAATTTTATTCATAATATAATAATTTTGCTTGAAAGGAATAATAATTCATGAAAAGACTTATTAAAGTACTTACTCTGTTTATCACCGCCGTTTACATATCGAACATATACGCGGGCGCGGCGGCGGTTGAGATCGCGTCCGGCGCCGGGTTTGAGATGATCGAAGAGAAATACTTAGAGGATTTCGGCTCGAACGCCTACCGTTTCAGGCACTCTAAAACGGGCGCGGAGCTCATATACGTGGACGACGGCTCGGATACCGCTCAGTTTTCGATAGGCTTTAAAACGCCGCCGCTGAACAGCAGAGGCGGAAACCATGTGCTCGAACACAGTCTGCTCTGCGGGAGCGGTAAGTATCCGACCAAAAATTTGATGTACTATCTGAGGAACGCGTCGGCCGCGGAGGAGATCAACGCGTATACGGTCGACGATTTCACATACTATTCCATAAAAACCAAAAATCAAACCGAATACTACAACTTGATCGACGCGTACATGAACGGGCTGTTCGATCCCATGCTGCTCAGCGACGAGAATATATTCCGCCAGCAGGGCATACGTTTGGAATACGTCAACGGAGAGATCGCCTATAACGGAGTCGTTTATAATGAGTTAAAACTTAAATCTCTTGAAAGCGCCGACAGCTCTATAGACTTTTTAAACAGCAAACTATACGGCGAACTTTACGGAAATACTACGCCGTCATTCATAGCGGGAGGGACTGTGGACGCTATCAAAGACCTCTCGTACTCGGAGACTTTGGATATATATAAAAAATACTACAATCCCTCGAATTGCATGGTATATCTTTCGGGAGAGCAGGATCTGGAAAAAACGCTCGGCGCGCTCGACGAATTTTTCAAAAATTACGATTTAATGCAGACTAACGTCGATTTTGCGGATACCAAGCGACTCCCCCTAAGCGAAACCGTCGAATATAACATGGACTCAAAAACCGTCGATATAGGCTTCCTGTCGTCGGGCGTTCCCATGGATTCCGATATGAGCGAAATATACGCGAGAGAAATAGTATTTAACATAATCAGAAACAGAATGAGCCGGACCGGCTACGCTTGCTATTCGTCGGGAGGGAACGCCGGCGGGATCGCCAACGTCGCGCTCTTGATCGCCGGGATCCCTACCGAAGATAAAGACAAAGCGATCGCAGACTATAAAAATACCCTCGAACAATTGTCGGTCGAAGGCTTTAATGAAGCCGAGCTGCGCGGCGAGATCGAATCTCTTATAGCTGAAAACAAAGATACGAGCCTATATCCGGCCGAACAGATGATTTTCAAAGGCTATACTTACGCGGACGACCCGTTTAAGTTTACGGAAATATCGGAAACTTATAATTTTTTGATAAGTAATCCCGACTATTTCAACAATATACTGAAAAAATACTTCACCGAAAATCCCTATTCAATAACGGCTGTATCCGGTAACGACAACGCTCCCGCCCAAGACGAACCGCCGGCGTTTTCGGCGGAGGATATAGAAAAAATAAAAGCCGAAACGGAGGCGTTCCAGGCCTGGGCGGACGCGCCTGACAGCGAAGAGGTGATAGAAAGCATACCGACGCTTACGCTTGAAGAATTCGATCGGCCGCAGGAAAATTATTCGCCCGAGTATGAAAATTTGGGCGGTATAGATCTTTATAAAACAATATCCGACGAGTTCGACCCGGCCGCGCTCGCGCTCTATTTTCCGATAAATATTCAAGACGACGAGCTTATGTATCTGCAGACGCTTACGTCGTATCTAAGCTTTCAGGCTCAGAAACGCGGATACGACGATATAAGTTTTGAGATAAACGGAATGGGAGATTACAACGACGGCTCTAAATTCAATCCGCATTTTTATATAGGACTCTCTTCGTCGAACGGAGATATAGCGGACAAAACAAGAGATATGATCGAATTTTTAAAGGATCCCGGTCTATGGAGCGACGAAAATTTTGACGAATATGTCTCTTCCGCCGCGAATAATATAATTTCGGGAGCGTATTCCGATCCGTATTACATTTCATACGATCTAATGCTTTCATCCCTATCCCCCGAACAGAGACTTTACGCTTCCACAAGCGGCGCCTTAAGACAGGGTTCGATACCGTATTACCGTTTCCTAAGGGAAATGGAAAACGCTGCCGCCGAGCGGCGGTCGTATATAGACAAGACTGCCGGGCTTTTATCGCGGCTGGTATTAAACTCCGCGCCGATAGTCGAGTACAGAGGCTCCGACGCGGAGTATAGCTCAGTAAAAAACGCGGTTATCCAACTGTTCGCCGGAAAGCAAAAGCAAGCCGTCTCGGTTTTGTCGCTTCCTATGGGATACGACTCGGTCGCCGTGATAACTAACCTGCCCGACTCGACGCATTTCATGCTCTCCGGTAAACTCGAAAGCGGTCTGTTCTCAGGCAAGCTGACCGTTTTGGCCAACGTCGTCTCCGCCAAATATCTGGAACCTACATTGCGGGGCAAATACGGCGCTTACGGCTCCAATATGAGCTTCGACAGATCGATAGGTATGTTATGCGCGTGTTCCGGCCTGAGCGATATCGACGCCGCGATCGAGGTTTGGAAGGGAATCCCGGACTTTTTGAGGACGCTCGAGATCACCCAAAAAGAACTTGACGGTTTTATCATAGCGGCGGTTAAGGAATACGACGAATACTATAACGATTCCGCGTACGGAGCCATGCTCGCGCTTACAGGGAAAACGACGGAAGATATAGAAAAAGTCCGCGGCGAGATGCTCGACGTTACGGTAGAAGATCTCAGGAATTACGCCGATCTGATAGATTCGCTAATATCTCAAAATAGAGTTTTCGCCGTACTCGGCAAGGAAGGCGCGGACACGGCGGATCATGAGTTTTCATATTACGTCGATTCGCAAACCCTGCAAATCGCGCCTATGCTGAAAAAAGATGAAACGGTCTATACTGCCGATCCTCTATTCGCATCGGACGAATATTTGACCAGAGCGCAGGCCGCCGAAATGCTGTCAAAAGTCATGGTAGACGACAGACAAGCCGAAGATCCGGCCGTATTCGGCGACCTCGGCGGATATGAGGAATATACCGGATATATAGAAGCGCTGTATGAAAAAGGTCTGCTAAGAGGTTACGAAGACGGTTCGTTCGCCCCGGGCTCCTATTTAACAAGAGCGGAATTCGCCGCTATAATAGCTAAGTTTATATTCGGCGGCGAAACCGACGACGGGAGCTTAAATCTAAGCTTTACCGATCTAACGCCGGAACATTGGGCGTACGATCATATAATCAAGACCGCCGAAGCCGGAATACTAAACGGCTGCGACGACGGAAGTTTCAGACCGGACGAGCCTATAACATGTTCGCAGGCCGCGTCGGCGCTTTTGAAAGCGGCTTCGGCTCAAAAGAATTAAATCATTGCAAATTTAAAGGGCGCGAATCCAAACGGTCGGTTCGCGCCCTGCTTATTTAATTTACGCAAATAGTCCGGCTAACGCTTCGATAAGCTTAAGTATCAATATAATATAAAGACTCGTCAAAGCGTAACCGCCTAATATCCCGGTTATCAAGCGTCTGATATTGCTCGATCTAAGTATATTCTTATACTGCAAAAACCAGTCGATAAACATCAGCGCGCAGAAAACGCATATCGTTATAAATCCGGGTCTGTAAAAGAATATTCCGACGACGGCGAATAACCAGCCTATAAACACCCCTGTGCACCGCGCGCAGACCGGGAACTGCATATCCTTTATAAAAAAACTGCGCTCCGGCATTTGATGACAGCCCGTTCTTCTTCCAAACTCCATCAACTTAAGCCAGACGCGCTCAGTTTTATCGTCTTTTGGGCGGTCTGAACTATCCCGCGTTTTGTTTTCGTTTTTCATAGCGGCGCGGTCTCACATCTTAAATTTCTTTCCGCAGTTTTTGCAGACCCAGTATCTGTTATGATACGTCTTTGTTCCGCTTCCGCAGGCGCCGCACAGGAGTCCGAGCGGTCCGAACAGTATGTAACCGCAGCAGCCGTTCCCGGCGCTATAACCGCCGCCGGCGACCGTAGTCTCAACGATCGGCTGGCAGTCGCCTGCGCCGCACTTAGGGCATCTGACGCCGCCCCCGCCTCCGTTTTCGTTATTGTAGCCGCCGTTATTATCCAATTCCGCGTTATAGACGGGTATGTCAGCCTTCTCGCCGCAATACGGGCAATAATTACCGTCGCCTATATCCTTACCGCATTTTTTACAATACATAAAATTCACCCCAACAACGTAGAGATTAGCGATCAGCGAATAGGAAGTCCAAAACGGTTTTGTAACGTGGAAACGGTTTATGTAACGTAACAGAAAAACAAGCTATTCCTATTCCGCTTACGCTTCAAACAGGCAATAATGCAAATCGTCCTGCCTCTAAACCTAATCTCTAATCCCTAACTCCTACGTTTATGTACGCATATCTATATCCGTATAAATATGCTTCTTATTCAAGATAATCCTTTAGCTTCTTGCTCCGGCTCGGATGTCTGAGCTTACGAAGAGCTTTGGCTTCGATCTGCCTGATCCTCTCTCTCGTTACCTCGAACTCTTTGCCGACTTCCTCGAGCGTTCTCGCTCTGCCGTCGTCCAAACCGAATCTAAGTCTGAGCACCTTCTCCTCGCGCGGAGTCAAGGTGCTGAGCACGTCCACGAGCTGTTCCTTGAGCAGCATAAACGTCGCCGCCTCTGACGGCGCCGGCACGTCGTCGTCCTGGATAAAGTCGCCGAGATGGCTGTCCTCCTCCTCGCCTATAGGCGTCTCGAGCGAGACCGGCTCCTGCGCTATCTTGAGTATCTCTCCGACCTTATCGACCGGCATGTTGAGTTCTTTCGCTACCTCTTCCGGCAGCGGATCGCGGCCCAGCTCCTGAACGAGCTGTCTCGAAACCCTGACCAGCTTATTGATCGTCTCGACCATATGCACCGGTATTCGGATAGTTCTCGCCTGATCGGCTATGGCTCTCGTTATCGCCTGTCTGATCCACCAGGTGGCGTACGTCGAGAACTTATACCCCTTTGTGTAATCGAACTTCTCGACCGCCTTTATAAGGCCTAAATTCCCTTCCTGGATCAAGTCCAAAAACAACATGCCGCGCCCCGCGTATCTCTTAGCGATGCTTACGACCAATCTGAGGTTCGCTTCGGCGAGCTTGCGCTTTGCGTCCTCGTCGCCCTCGGACATCCGCTTCGCCAGTTCGGCCTCCTCCTGACTGCTGAGCAGGTTGACCTTCCCGATCTCCTTAAGATACATGCGCACAGGGTCGTCCACGCTCACGCCGTCCGGCACCGACATGTCTTCGAGCTCTTCCTCGGTGACTTCCTCGATGTCGTCTCCGATCGGCTCTATGTCCTCTTCCTCGATATTGCCGACTATCTCTATGCCCTGCTTCTCGATAAACTCGTATATCTTATCTATCTGATCGGGATCAAGCTCGATCTCCTCAAGCTTGTCGGCAAGCTGCTTATGATCCAAAACCCCCGTCTTTTTACCCTGCTCGACCAAAGCCTGGATCATATGCGCCTTCTTGTGCGCCATCTGTTTATCCATCTTCATGCGTCCTTGTCCCTTT
>CAJFTO010000061.1 GCA_904419955.1 Candidatus Roslinia caecavium
AGACTGTCGTATGATACGTTAGAGATACCGCAGGAGTTGCCGGAGAATATAAGGACGGCTTTGCAGATAGGGCTCGCGGTACGCGCTCCGGAGAGGTACTCAAGCGTGGAGCAGTTTCAGAATGCGCTCAGCGGAAGAGGTTATGTTCCTCCGAATAATGCGAGCAGTTACGACGGAACACCCGATAGAACTGTTGGAAGCGGAGCGCCAGGCGCGAGAGGCGCCTCTAACGGGGCGGGAAACGCCGGCGGAGGCTACGCCGCGGCGGGGCAAACCGGAAGCGATCCGGGATATTATAACGCCGGAGCCGATAAGCAAGGAGCGCCAAGAGGAGCGGCTGTTCCGACCGGAAACTCTGGGAAAAAGACCGCTTCGATCATAGCGATACTGGGCACGGCGATAGCGTGCGTAGTCGCCGTGGCGGTAATATTTATATTAGTTTTTGGCAACCGAGGAACGGAAAGCGCGCCGACGGCGTCGAACAGCGCGGCGGTAGCAACCACGCCGGCGCCTACCTTGGCGCCGACTCTAGAACCGTACATACCGCCGGTATTTACTCAGGTTACGGTGTCCGGAACCACAAGCGAGTCGAGCTCAAGGCGCAACTACGACGGAAGTCTCGTTATGGACGGACGTCCGGACACCGCGTGGAACGTTCCAGGCGGACAGGGCGAATGGGTGATGCTCAGCGCGGATACTCCGCAGCAGATGAAGGGTATACGCGTGCTAAACGGGTATACTAAGTACAGCCCGGATTACGGTATGTGGATATACTACGCCAACAGCCGCCCGAAGGATATAACTCTGTCCTTTTCGGACGGAACTACGATGCCTTACACGCTTGCGGACACGTTCGATAACGATAACTATATATACCAGGAGATAGATTTCGGCGAGACCAAGACGGTGACCTGGGTCAGACTTACCGTAAACAGCGTATACTCGGGAAATAGATGGAACGATATGTGTATTTCGGAGCTTCAGCCGTATTAGCGAATTGGACGGCGCGGCGTGTGGAAAGCCGGGCTCGAAGAAAGACAGTTTCGGATAGGATAGAGTTCGCCCGAGCTTGATCTTTGGTTGCGAAAGCTTTATAACGCGGCCTATGCGGACGGCGGTCTTTAATTATTTTTTAAAGGTGATTGTATGATGAATGATGATAAAGCGATTACGCAGACAATGCGCGAGTATAACGAACTTCTCTATATCATGCCGTATAACGCGCAGCATATAGGAGACAGAGAAGAACAGCAGGACTATTTCGCGTATTCAAACCTCTTAGACCCGGTCGAGGTATCGCGCAGCGGAAACGCCGCGGCGCTTGCCGACGGCATGGGAGGAATGGAAGACGGCCAGACGGCCGCGATATACGGCGTGAACGCGTTTTTGAGCGCGTACCTCGCCTGCGACGCGTCGAGCGACGCGGAACTTGAGAACGGAATGTTAGACGCCTTATACGCCGCGAACGCGGAGGTGTGCAGAATGAGCGGCGCGGGCGCGACGCTTGTCGCGGTCGTTGTTAAGAAGAACCGATTGCATTGGATCTCGGTCGGAGACAGTCATATCTACCTCGTCCGCAATGGCGTGGCGAGACTGCTGAGCGAGGATCATGTTTTCGCCGAGGAGCTGGACAGGATGTATAAAGACGGCGAGATCACTTACGAGCAGGCGATGGAGCACCCGGAGCGCAAGGCGCTGACTTCGTATCTCGGACTCCCGAACATCGAGCGCGTCAGCCGTAATAGCGGCGAGTTTCCGTTGCTTAAGGACGACGTTATACTTCTTTGCACCGACGGTCTGTACCGCGGTCTAAGCGACGTTGAAATAGCCGAAATAACTACGGAGGCGTCGCGTAAGAAGGACGATATAGCGCAGGAACTTGTGAACAGAGTACTTGAAAAACATCTGGAAAATCAGGATAACGTGACGGTCTTAGCGCTTAAGATGATCTGATAATATATAGGAAAATAATAAAATTTAATATAAATCGCCGCCCGGCGAAGCGTTATTAGACTGCGTATAATGGAGCTGAATATAGATCGGCTGGATTTAGCCGCAGTCAGTCTGAGATAAAGACGCGCTTAGCCAAATTATGGGCGGAAGATAAGGGGGATTTTAATATGAAACGATTAGCTGCGGGAATATGTTGTATTTTGATGGTTATTTGCCAGTTCACCGTATTTGCGAGCGGGGCGCCGCAGTCTGTAGTCGACGTGAGGGACAGCGTTGTGCGCGTCGTAGCGGAAAGCGCTTTTGGAGTCGGAACCGGCACCGGTTTTGCAATAGGCGATAAACAGCCGGTCGAGTACGTAGTCACAAACTATCACGTAGTAGAGGGTGCGGAGAGGGTTTATCTCTTGCTCGAACGAGATTATATGATCGACGCGCAGGTACATATATCTCTGCCGGGTTCGGATCTGGCGGTGCTGAGGTTATCCGCGCCGCTCTACGACGTAAAACCCGCGACCATCAACGATTCAGTAGCGAGCGAGGGAACGAAAGGCTACGCGCTCGGATATCCGGGAGCCGCCGATATACTGTCGTCTACGATAACCGGTAATAAAGAGGATATAACGATCACCGACGGGATAATAAGCTCTTTGGTCTCGGTGACGCGGGTCAGCGGTATGCAGCCGGTAAACGCTTACCAGATCAACGCGGCGATTAACCCGGGGAACTCGGGCGGTCCGTTCGTCAACGATTCGGGTCAGGTAATAGGTATCAACTCCTGGGGAGTCAGCGACGCCGAGGGTATCAACGCGGCGATACAGGCACGGGAGCTGACCGCCGTTTTGGATCAGAATGGGATACCGTACATAAAAGCCGGGAATATGCTTATTGTTCAGATAGCGGTCATAGCCGCGGGCGTTATCCTGGCGGCGGCTATAGTTATGTTGGTTGTAGTCCTGGTAAAAAAGAAAAAAGTTCCGAAAGGCGTTCTGTACGGATTGTCCGGGGAATATAGCGGGCAGAGGTTCTATCTCAGCGAAGACGGAGTCAATATAGGCAGAGACGCTTCGCTCTGCCAGATAATATTCCCGAGCGACAGCGTGAGCGTCAGCAGGTGTCACTGCAATATAAAATATAACCCGGTTAACCGAACGTTTTTACTGGTCGATCTGACGTCGTCCAACGGTACGTTCCTGGCTAACGGAACGAGGCTCGAACCGAAAGTACCGGTCGCGCTCGCGCCGGGAAGCAAGTTCTACTTAGGCGATAAAGAGAATATGTTCAGCGTAGGAACAGAGGGATAATATGGATATAGGAAAAGTTTGCGACGCCGGAGGGCGTAGAGTTAACGAGGACAAGATACTCGCTGTAGAGGCGTCGGGTTCGCTCGGTTGTTTCGCGGTGGCGGACGGGCTCGGCGGACACAGCGGCGGCGACCTTGCGGCGGAGATCGTACTCGGCGAGATAGAGCGCGGATTTAGAGCTTCGCCCGAGATCGGCGAGGCGCGGCTGAAAAGTCTTATCGAATCCGCGCACGGAGTTTTGACCGAAAAAGCCGAGGCGGACGCCGCTCATAAACGGATGAGGACCACGCTGGCCGTTTTGGTCACGGACGGGGAAAAGGCGGTTTGGGCGCATATAGGCGACAGCAGGATATACCGGTTTAAGGACGGTAAAATGGAGAGCGTCACGGCGGATCATTCGGTCGCGTACTTGGCTTATAAAAACGATGAAATAAGCTACGACGAGATACGTAGGAGTCCGGATCAGAATAGATTGTTGCGTTCATTAGGAGCCGAGACCGAGCCCCGCGCCGAGTTTGGAGAAGCCGAGATCGAAAGCGGAGATGCGTTTTTGCTTTGCAGCGACGGATTCTGGGAACTTATCGACGAGAACGAGATGGAAAAAACCTTAAAAAAGTCTAAAACGGCGTCGAGGTGGATAGCTAAAATGGTTCGTCAGCTCAAAAAAAACGCCCCCGACGGCGAATACGACAACTACAGCGCTATAACCGTTATGATTTAAAATATGATATTGATTAAAGCAAATATGTAATTTATTCAACGAGGTGATAATTATGAAACAGTGTCCAAAGGGTCACTTTTACGATGAAACTAAGCATACGCAGTGCCCGTATTGCAGCGTGGCGAATCTGGATCTTTCGGTGACGAGGCCTATCAGAAATCCGCAGCCTCAGCCGACGCCGACGCCGACCCCGACCCCGCAGCCGCGGTCTGTTGAAAGCGCGGAAAAAACGGCGGCCAGACCCGAGAAGACTGTGGCGAAGTCAAGCTCGGCTGCGAACGAGGGGAAAACGGTCGGGATACTTTCGCAAACGATAGGATTCGATCCGGTCGTCGGCTGGCTGGTGTGCGTCGACGGTCCGGGTAAGGGCAAGGATTACAGGCTTAGAAGCGAGAAGAACTTTATCGGCCGCTCAAACAGGATGGACGTTGCGGTCACGGACGATAACGGCATATCGAGAGATAATCACGCGATCGTCAGCTATAATCCAAAGAATAACAGTTTTAAAATAATACCCGGAGACGGACACGGGCTTACATATTTAAACGACGACGAGGTTTTGACCCCTGTGGAGTTGAAACGCGGGGATATTATAGAGATCGGAAAAACAAAGCTGATGTTTGTTCCGTTTTGCGGGGAGAGTTTTAAATGGTGATATTAAAAAGAGAAACGCATTTAGCCGCGAGGGCGCTTGCGCTCTGTATTCTGGCGACGGCGCTTTTTGTGAGCGTATTTTCTTATCCCGCTTACGCCGGATCCTTGCAGACTGTGACGATCCGTCAGGCGTATATGTACTCGAACGCCATGCACGCGTACGTCGATATGACCGACGCGGACGGCGCGCCTATAGCGCGGCCCGAGACCAATAAAGTACTGGCGTATTTGGACGACGACAAGCTCGGCTCTAGCAGGATAACAACGTTCGCGGATTCGGGCGAGGCGATGGCGTATATCTTTTTATTCGATATATCCGGCTCGCTCAGCGGCTCGCAGTTTGAGCAGATGAAGGACGCGACGATCAAATGGGCTGAAAATATGGGCGAAAACGACAGAATAGCTATTATAACGTTCGGCTCCGAGGTAAAGACCGTACTGGACTACAGCGGAGACGTCGAAGCCGTTAGAAACGCGGTTTCGGGACTTACAAACAACGATAACTACACTCAGCTCTACGGCGGCGTGGAGTCCGCGCTGAAGCTGGCCTCTCGCAACGACGACGGGCTTCCGAAACGCAAGGCGGTGATATTGCTCAGCGACGGGCTGAACGATTACAGCGGCGGAATATCCAGAGACGAGGCGATGGCGCTGGTAAACGTCAACGTTATCCCGTTTTACAGCCTTTTGAGCGGCGGAAGCTTGACCGGCGCCGGCGGAGAATTTTTGACCACGCTGAGCGATGCTTCGAGGGGAGAACTGTACGAGCTTAGCGGCAGAAATATTCAGGATATATATAATTCAGTATACGAAGGGTTCAGAAAAGCTTTCGTGATAGATTTCACTTACCCGGCGTCCAAGGCGGACGGGAACGTGCATAATCTACAGATAAGCGTCAGGGAAGGAAGCGTAGAAGCAGCTGATTCGCGGTCGTTTACGGTCAGTCCGTCGCCGGAGAGTCTTTCGAGCTTCCCGATGACGAATACTTCGGCGGGAGCGGAACCGGAAAGGGAGAACGGTATGTCAAGTATTGTGATTTTAGGATTGGTAGCGGCGGTAATTATCTTGATCGCCATAGCTATTATAATCATTGCGGTTTTAAACCGAAAAAAACCGGAGCCTAAACAGATCATAGGTCAGCCGGGATACATAACGCCCGAGATGGCGAATATACCGAAGCCGGAGCCGCCGGCGCCGGTCGCGCAGCCGGTAGAGAAGAGCAAAAAGATCAAGAGCGACGCGGGATTAAAGGTCGAATTTACTAAGCTGGGCGGCGGCAGGCTGATAAGAGCGAGTATCGACAAAAGCCTTACCGTCGGTCGAGGTTCCGATTGCGGACTTGTGCTGGACGATTCGATGGTATCCGGAAAACACTGCACCCTCTACGAGGAGAGTGGGAAGGTGTTTATAGAGGATAACGGCTCAACCAACGGAACGATAGTAAACGGTATAAAGATCGGCGGCAGGACCGAGCTTCAAAGCGGCGATTTGATCCTGCTCGGAAGCGACGAGTACCGGATACGGTTCGGAGGATAGACATGAAGGGCGACATACGTTTTAAAACGATAAAGTCCGCGTTCTTGGCGGCGGCCGTCTTATGCCTGGCGTTCGCGCTCTGCGCATGCGGGGAAGCGGAAAATACGGATATAGGAGCGGGTTCGGACGCGTCGGTAGCGGACGTGACTGAGAAAATGTTAAATTCCGGAGAAGAAGCCGGCGCGGCTCAGGTACCCGCAGAGTCTCAGACTCCGGAGGGGCTCAGCCGGAGTCTCGGGGAACGAAACAGCTCATGGCTAAGTAGATGTAATCAAGAGAAGAAAGGAAAAGCACAATCCAGACGGAACCGGCGGTTGTATCAAGAAATGTTTGTGGAATAGCA
>CAJFTO010000062.1 GCA_904419955.1 Candidatus Roslinia caecavium
TAGTTAAGAGCTAATCTCTAATTTGCGGGAGTGGCTCAGTGGTAGAGCGTCACCTTGCCAAGGTGAACGTCGCGAGTTCGAATCTCGTCTTCCGCTCCAGAGTTTTCACAGTGGGAGTTTTTAGCTCCCATTGTGGGAATAAAAAAGACGCTCTTGATATTCATAAATATCCTGAGATCGTCGTATAATATTTATATATCGAAACGGCGCCATAGCCAAGTGGTAAGGCAGAGCTCTGCAAAAGCTTTATGCCCCAGTTCAAATCTGGGTGGCGCCTCCAACTATACCGGGGAATCCTGTACGGGGTTCCCCGTTTTTTGTCAGAGATAGAATTTAGGGAGAATGAGAATTTCACAAACAGATTATATATTATCTTTTGAGCTAAACATTCGCGTGATAAGACGCGATTGAAAATATGATAACTTCCTCTGAATTCATTTACATTTTAGCCTGGGTGTGATATAATGGAGCAGGGAGATAGTATGAGAAATAGAACGCTTGATATTTTTATCAATATTATACTATACATCATTCTCGCCGTCGTCTGGCTTGGGATATTATTTGCGACATATATCGTATTCGCGACTAATTTAATGGTAGATCAAGTCGGAGGAGGCGCGTTAAAAGCGGCGTTTATATCAGTCTATGTATGCGCCTGCGCCGCCGCGGTTTTGATCGCGGTTAGCGGGAAGTTCAAAACGAAATTTACAGTTCCGCTTATTCTGCTTAGCGCTACGATTTTGGCCGTAGCGGCATGCGCGGCGATCTATAACGCGGTCGAGTATAATATTTCCACATACAGCAGACAAAAATGGGATGAAAACGAAGAGTTTAGATTTTATATGATAGACGATCTTGAAGACAAATACGAGCTTATTGGCAAAACCAAGGAAGAGACGATAGATATTTTAGGCGAGCCTATGAATATCTCAGAATACGGCGGACGAGAGGTTTTTGAATATTATATCGGCTCCGACGGATTGGATTCGTTTGTATATGTAATAAACTATGAAAACGGGGGCGCCGTCTCCGCGGGCGTTACGCAAAATTGAGATCGTTTTTGGAGTACTCGGACTTATAATAACTTATAACGGAATAAAACGGCTGTTTGAGGCGGTAAATTTCGCAGCGACCGCGCGCCGATGGTAAGACAGGGAAACCGAGAGATGCAGGAGAAGGCTGCGCCTGCCAAACAACCGTTCTATTTGCCGCCTTGAGAAATCGAGGCGGTTTTTCTATGCCTAAAATGAAACGGTTCGAAGGCGCCTGTTTTCGAGTTTGAACAGTCCGGCGTTTGCGGAAAATCAGGAAAAAATATTTTGCGGCAAAGTCGCTTTTGGTCATTGTAATTACAAACTCGTTGTGCTATAATATCAGCTATCGGATTTAAAAATTTTTATTGCTCGGACGCTTAAAATATTATTGTTTCGTAAAACGCGTTCGCTTTTCGCGGCGACGCGGCGGACGATCTTACGCCTAAAATTTTAATAAAATTTTTATAAAAATTACCTCTCGGGGTATTGCAATTCATATTGGAATGTGTTATTATATACAACATATTGTTGCCAAAGCCTTGATCTGGCGCAACATTTGGTATTTTGAAAAAAGATAAGGAAGTGCGTCATATGATAAAAATAATTAAAAAGGATGGTACGAGAGAAGACTATAACGTCCAAAAGGTTGTTGTGGCCGTTAAAAAGTCGGCGTACCGCGCGCTTGTTACGTTTACGGAGGAAGATCTCGAAAATATATGCAATTTTGTGGATAAACGCGTCTATGAGATGAACAAGGACGAGATCCATATTTCCGAGATGCATAACATCGTAGAGGGCGCGCTCGATAACGTCAATCCCAAGGTTGCGAAGAGCTACAGGGATTACAGAAACTATAAGCAGGACTTTGTTCATATGCTCGACGAGGTGTACAGAAAGAGTCAGGCGATCATGTATATCGGCGATAAGGAGAACTCAAACTCCGATTCGGCGCTTGTTTCGACTAAGAGGTCGCTGATCTTTAATCAGCTTAACAAGGAGCTGTACCAGAAATTCTTTATGACGGTCGAGGAACTCCAGGCCTGCCGCGACGGATATATCTACGTTCACGACATGTCGGCGAGACGCGATACCATGAACTGCTGTCTGTTCGACGTAAAGACGGTGCTCGAGGGCGGCTTTGAGATGGGGAATCTCTGGTATAACGAGCCTAAGACCTTAGACGTTGCTTTCGACGTCATAGGCGACATCGTTTTGTCGGCGGCGAGCCAGCAGTACGGCGGTTTTACGGTGCCGGAGGTGGATAAGCTGCTCGCTCCGTACGCGCAGAAGTCGTACGATAAGCAGTATGAGAAGTATATCGATCTGGGTCTGTCCGACGAGAAAGCCGCGGACGAGGCTATGAAAGACGTAGTAAAAGAGATGGAGCAGGGCTTCCAGGGCTGGGAATATAAGTTTAACACGGTCGCGTCCAGCCGCGGCGACTATCCGTTTATCACGGTCACGGCCGGGATAGGCAGAGGGAAGTTCGAGAAACTGGCGACCAAGACCATGCTCAAGGTAAGAAAGGGCGGTCAGGGCAAGAAGTGGTGTAAGAAACCGGTGCTCTTCCCCAAAATAGTATTTTTATACGACGAGAATCTGCACGGAAAGGGCGGCGAGCTCGAGGACGTGTTCGAGGCGGGAGTCGAGTGTTCGGCTAAGACGATGTATCCCGACTGGCTGTCGCTAACCGGCGAGGGCTACGTTGCGAGCATATACAAGAAGTACGGCAAGGTAATTTCGCCGATGGGCTGCCGCGCGTTCCTGTCGCCGTGGTTCGAAAGAGGCGGTATAGAGCCGGCCGACGAGGACGACAAGCCCGTATTTGTGGGCAGGTTCAATATCGGCGCGGTAAGTCTGCACCTGCCTATGATATACGCCAAGGCTCAGAAGGAGAGCAAGGATTTCTACGAGGTATTGGACTACTATCTCAACCTCATCAGACAGCTGCATCTTAGAACCTACGACTATCTCGGCGAGATGAGAGCTTCTACTAATCCGCTCGCGTACTGCGAGGGCGGTTTTTACGGCGGACACTTAGGTATCCACGACAAGATAAAGCCTTTGCTCAAGAGCGCGACGGCGTCGTTCGGAATAACCGCGCTAAACGAACTCCAACAGCTCCATAATAAGAAGTCGCTGGTCGAGGACGGAGAGTTTGCGCTCGAGGTAATGGAGTATATAAATAAAAAGGTAAACGAATTTAAAAAGGAAGACGGAAAGCTGTACGCGTTGTACGGAACGCCGGCCGAGAACTTATGCGGCTTGCAGGTCCAGCAGTTCCGCGCGAAGTACGGCATAGTCGAGAACGTATCCGATCACGAGTATGTAAGCAACAGCTTCCACTGTCACGTGAGCGAGGACATAACGCCTATCCAGAAACAGAACCTTGAGAACAGATTCTGGAACCTAATGAACGGCGGAAAGATACAGTACGTTAAATATCCTATCGACTATAACAAGACCGCGATCAAGACGCTGATCCACAGAGCGATGGATATGGGCTTCTACGAGGGCGTCAACCTGTCGCTCGCTTACTGCGACGACTGCGGACATCAGGAACTTGAGATGGACGTATGCCCGAAATGCGGAAGCAAGAACCTGACCAAGATCGACAGGATGAACGGCTATCTATCATATTCGAGAGTAAAGGGCGACACCAGACTCAACGACGCCAAGATGGCGGAGATACGGGATAGAAAGAGCATGTAGCCCGAGCCGCGTTTTAAGAGGAGTTTAATATTTATTTATACTGCCGCCGATTTCGGTTCAAGCCGTGTTGGCGGTAAATTTATATAACGGGATCTTACAGAAAATAACAGCAGAGATACGAATAGAAAAATATTAAAATACAAAACGGAGAAAAAGTATGAGATTTGTGATACAGAGAGTTACGCGCGCGTCGGTCAAAGTGGACGGAGAGATGATTGGCGAGATAGCGGACGGGCTTTTGGTTCTTATAGGCGTGTCCGATTCGGACACGACCGAGATAGCCGATAAGATGATAAAAAAGCTGATAGGGCTTAGGATATTCGCCGATTCGGAGGGCAAGACTAATCTGTCGCTCGCCGACGTGGGCGGCGGTCTGTTGCTGGTCTCGCAGTTTACGCTCTATGCCAACTGTAAGAAGGGGAACCGTCCGAGCTTTATAAAAGCCGGCGCCCCGGATATGGCCGAGGAGATGTACGAGTACATAATTTCGGAGTGCAAAAAGAGGACGGACGACGTTCAAAGAGGGATATTCGGCGCCGATATGAAGGTGGAATTGCTCAACGACGGGCCCTTTACGATCGTACTCGATTCGGACGAGCTGTAGCGGGAACGTCACGCCGCGGATATTTAGCTGAAAGGTCACGCCGCAAGGTTTAACCGGTATATTCCGAAAAAGCATTGCTGAGTCCGCGAAGGCGTTTTAACGCGGCGCGATATAGATTCGATCAAATTTAATTAGGATGAAAAGAGAGAGTTAAGGAGAAAAACCGATATGCGTTATCATAATATAACTACCGACGACATGTTAAACGGCGACGGGCTCAGGACGGTCTTGTGGGTGGCGGGTTGCGGTCATCGCTGCGAGGGCTGCCATAACCCGATAACCTGGGACGAGAGCGGCGGCGTGGAGTTTGACGAAGAGGCGGAGCGCGAGTTGTTTGAAAAGCTGGCCGAGCCGCATATAAGCGGGATAACCTTCAGCGGTGGCGATCCGCTTTTCCCCGGCAACCGAAGCGAGGTAGAGCGTCTGGTCAAGAAGTGCAGAGAGAAGGCGCCCGACAAGACGATCTGGATATACACCGGCTATTTGTGGGAGGAGGTCAAAGACATTGAGTCGGTCAAAAACGCGGACGTTTTGGTCGACGGAAAATTCGTCAAGGAACTTGCCGACCCTAAACTGCATTGGAAGGGCAGTTCGAATCAGAGGGTCGTGGACGTGCAGGAGTCGCTGAGCGGCGGAGAGGTCGTTTTGCATAAGACTTAAGTCCGGCTTTGAATTTGGCGAATAAGGTATAATTTTTAATAATATAATTGAAATATTAGAGTTTTTGTTATATAATCAATAGGCGGAATAATATGAGTTTAAATATACGGGCTTACCGCTCGCCGCGCTATATATCAATGAAGAAACGGCGCGCTTTGTTTAACGGGCGCGCTGAAAACTATATGTACAGGAGAACAAATGATATGCAGAGAATAGCGAAGTTTGAAAAGGTTAGCTTTGAGCAGTACAAAGAGGGTTGGCTTAATTGTTGGGACAGCGAGTCGTCCGACGAGGAGATAAGAGCGGCGTACGACGGGATAAAACTTCCGCGGCGCGCTACGACCGGCTCGGCGGGGTACGACTTCTACACGCCGGTGGATTTTAAGCTTCAGGCGGGCAGGACGATATTGATTCCGACCGGGATACGCGTCGGGATCGAGGAAGGCTGGGTCCTTTCAATATATCCGAGGAGCGGTTTGGGATTTAAGTTCAGGCTCCAACTCGACAACACGGTCGGGATAATCGACAGCGATTACTATAATTCGGCTAACGAGGGGCATATCTTTATAAAAATAACAAACGATTCAAAAGAGGAGAAGAAGGTCTCTCTGCTCAGCGGCGACGCTTTCGCTCAGGGCGTGTTCACGCAGTTCGGCATAACCGTCGACGACGCAGCCGACGGGGTACGAGACGGAGGTATGGGCAGTACCGACGCTAAATAATAGATCAAAATAGGGCGCGGGATAAGCTTATCCTGTGTGTAAAGTAGGCTCCGCTTAAAGGCCGGGCGCGGGATCGACCGCCGGCTTTCGGCGGGGCTTTGATTATTTTGAAAGACCGGGCGGCTGCGCGCATTAATATATCCGCAAAAGTTTAAAACCGGCGGAAATCGCTGTTGCGCGTCGGTGAAAATAATGGTATAATTTTACTCCGACAATACCACACTAACTGCTAAAACCCAGCAAACGCCGTGAAAACGTTACTTTAGCCACTATAAGCCTATTGGG
>CAJFTO010000063.1 GCA_904419955.1 Candidatus Roslinia caecavium
TGGAATTAATGATTGAATCTCTATAACCGTTATGATATAATAAAATTACGAAAAAATGATTGTAAAATGGGACTATATATTTTAAAATTTAGGAGGTTGTGGTTATCATGAAGAAAATATTATCGATCTGCATTATATTTATAATTATGCTATCCCAATTGAGCTATGTAAATATCGCGTACGCCGCGAACTACACGGCCGAGGAAGTCGCGGACTTGATCCTATACGATATAGATAAAGAACAGGCGACGCTCAGAAGGATAGACGCGTTGATTGCGGTGATGAACGCGATGGGCTGGAGCAATTACGACGCTCTGACGTATAGACCATATTCGACTAATCCGTCAGATTGGGCTGATTCCCGCGACGTTCTGCCATGGGATAGACAGCTCTGGCACGGGTACGTGTACGTTGCGAGACCGTTTTTATTATTTGGTGAAGAAGTTTTGCTGGAAGACGGGAGCGTTGGTACTTATTGCGATGTGCTGTCGGACGCGACCTCTGGGACTTGCGTCGCTTTTATGATGAGAGCGCTTAGTGATAGAAGTCAAATAGATACGACAAACATAGATATTTTATACGATCTGGCTAAAAGTCGTGGATTATTAAAATATGAAGATCCGTTTTACAATGACTCTAATTATACTGTTTCGGTTGTTGAGTTTAGAGAGCTTTTAATAAGATTCCTTAATCAGAATATGGGGTATAGATTTAGAGATGATTATGAAAGGGACGACTGCACGTATTTAGAGTTTTTAAATGAAAAAGAAGATTCATGGCTTAACGAACCGCCAATGTTTGAGTATAGAGAGGCTATTGTAAATACAAATACTTCCGATAGTATTCTCATGTATCAACCGCTCGCTATAGACTTTTATATAGAAAACGACGTTACGTATTATCCCTTTATTTTAGTTGCGTTGGTACTCGATGCTCAAACCGAGGGAGGAAGTGTTGACAGCGGTGAAGACGGTTCATATACGATCAATAACGGCATGGGAGATACGACGATCGTTTATCCGGGTAGCGATATTGTTATAAAAAATGGAGTAGAATATAAATTAAGCGCGCCGTGTTTAGATGAAGAGGAAGGTTACTTCGGGATCACAGAAGAAGCGCTGCAGATTATATATAACAACAAAGTTGAGATAAGTTATTATGTTAATAAATCGTATTATTGCATTACGGCGGACCTGGTAAATTGATCGCAAAGAATAAAAAAGATATTGTAGGAGGAGATTATTATGAAAAAGCTAATTTTAAGCGTTCTGGCTTGCGTTTTGATTACAGGTACGGCGTTCGCCGTTTCGAATCCGGATCTGGTATTGGAAGCGGTAAACTATAAAATTATTGCGGACGGGGAAGAGATAGACTTTGAAAATCCGGTCGTGACGATCAACGGCAACGCGTACATACCTCTCCGAGAGGCGGCGGAAAACGTAGGAATGACGGTCGAGTGGGACGAAGGCTCGGAGACTATAAACATAGTTTCGGGATCGGATCAGGAGGTCTTGACGCTTTCTCCGTATCAAGAGGATGGACTTTGGGGATATATGGATTGCCGTGGAAACGTAGTCGTCGAACCTAAGTACTATTCCGCAAATAATTTCTCCGAGGGTTTGGCGTTGGTCAGGACAAGCGGAGGACAAAACGGCGAGTATGGTTATATCGATCAAACGGGCGAGATGGTCGTTCCGAATATATATTACAACGCGTATGATTTCAGCGACGGAGCGGCTTTGGTCGAGATCGCTTCCGGTACGGATCAGTATTCCTATACCTATATCGACAAGCGCGGAGAGCGCATATTTGATAAAGAATTTTCATCGGCGTCGAGCTACAGCGAAGGTTACGCGGTCGTTTTAAAATCAGGATACGCGTATCCGGTCCCGCCGGAGATCGACGTTCCCCAAAAGTGGTCGTACATAGATAAAACCGGTAATTTCGCGACCGAGAACGAGTACGATAACGCACGCGGTTTCAATAACGGATACGCGGCCGTAGAGATCGGCGGAAAATGGGGCGTTATCGACGCGGCGTTCAATACGGTCGTCGAATGTATATACGAAGATATAGGAGCTTACGAGGACGGAGTGATCCCGGTAAAGCTTGACGGCAAATGGGGATATATAAATATTGACGGCGATATGGTAATAGAGAATAAGTACGATTCTGCGGATTCGTTTTCCGAGGGCTTGGCGAGCGTATGTATAGGCGATAGCTGCGGGTATATAAATACCGACGGGGATATTGCGATACCTTTAGAGTACGACGAATGCAGAAGCTTTTCCGAAGGGGTCGCGGTCGTGAAAAAGAACGGATCGTACGGAACGATCGACAAAGACGGAGCCGTTGTTGCCGATATAGTTTACGACGGTCTGTCCGACTGCGTAAGCGGAGTAATTACGGTTTTTGACGAGGAGCATGAACCGATATATTATCTGGATCGGTCGGGCGAGGCGATAGACCAGACGGTTTAGTAAGGAAAAAAATGATTTTATACTATTTTTATGAAGAGGGGTAAAGGGTTATGAAAAAGATCATAAGTTTGATGTTAACAGTTTTATTGACGCTGTCCGCGGTATTCTGCTCCGTTTATGCGGAGCCGGCGGTTACGAATCAGGACGGTACGGCGTTCCAAAACGGTTCGGGTACGGCGGCAGATCCTTTTATTGTAACCACGGCGCGGGAGCTTGACGCGGTGCGCGGCGACCTGTCGGCGCATTACAAATTGGGGAACGATATCGATCTGACCGAATATCTTGCCGAAGGCGGAGAGGGTTACGCCAAATGGGGCGGCGCCGGTTGGGAACCTATAGGGCGGTCGTCCGAGTCGGGGTATGAATATTTCAGCGGAAGCTTCGACGGAGCGTATCACGTTATTTCAGGTTTGTGGATAAACCGCGCGGATACGGATAATATCGGTCTGTTCGGCGGCGTTGAATCTTACGACGACGGCGCGCGCGTCCAAAATCTCGGTATAGAAATCGCTGAAAATGGCGTTATCGGAGGCAGGAACGTCGGAGGTTTAGCCGGATATTTGAGCGGCGAGATCAGTAACTGTTCGGTAGTCGGCAGCAGAGTGAGCGGCGTGGAAAGCGTCGGGGGATTGATAGGCGGCCAGATCGTTACAGGTACGACGGTCGGTTGTTACGCGAAGGTAGACGTTATATCCGAAAGCGGCGGCGATATTGCCGGAAACGTCGGCGGACTGATCGGTCATGCAAGCGGAGCGGCGAGGTACTGTTACGCCGAGGGCGCCGTCCGGGGCTCGCGTAATTGCGGCGGATTAATCGGCAACCTTGAGGGAACGGCGAGCGTCGTCAATTGCTGCGCGTCGGGCGACGTCGTAAGTTCGGGCGACTGCGCGGGAGGCTTAGTCGGATACGTTTCCGACGGCGATATATCCTATTCATCAAGCTCAGGCAAGACGCAGGGCGGCTCGTACGTGGGCGGCTTGGTCGGACAACAGGCCGGCTTAAGCGGTATTTCCGGCTGTTATTCATCGAGCGCCGTCGTAGCCGCGGGGGATTACGCCGGAGGTTTGGTAGGAGCTCAAATTACCCCGCCGTATTTTCAAAACTACAATAGGATCGCCAATTGTTATGTCGGCGGGAGCGTTGAAACGCAGGCCGAGCATTTTGGAGCCATTTCGGGATATAAAGACGAAGAAAGCAGTATTTTAAATTGCTATCGCTGCGAAACTTTTACTATCAATGGTAATAAAATTTCAAGCGAGGACGCAAACTCGGCGCCGGATATGCTAAACGGCGGAGAGACGACCGAGGTTAAGCTTTTGCAGGCTCCGATCGTAAATATTACGCTCTCCGAAACGGAAAAGACTGAGAAACCCGTAACGGTCCGGCTCAATATTAAGACGAACAACGATATCGAAAGCGTCGCCTATGTCAGAGACGTCCAAGGCGGGGACGCGTCGGCTGCAGCGGCGACAGGCGATATTGCGTCGGCGAGTCGCGACGTCGATATAGAGCTTTTGCTCTCAGATCCCGAGCAGTACGCCGAGCTGGTGGGAGGATACGAAAGCGCGGCTATAATTAGCGACTATTATATAAACGCGGGCTATCCGGACGGCGGCGCGCAGGTCGTTGAAAACGATTCGCTGGATATAGAGGAAAACGGCTCATATATTGTTTGCGCCGAGGACAAAGACGGAAACAAGACGTTTGCGTATATAAATATCGATAATATAGAGCCGCAGACAGAAGAGTCCATCGACTATCCGTATGAAATAAAGAGCTTATCGGCGCTTTCGATGTTGGGCGATAAGTTTGAAACCCCGCCTTTGAATATGGATTTTATGGCCGAGGCCGCAGTTTACAAGAACGAGGCCCGAGATACTGAGGATTACGTTTTTGTAGCCGTATACGATAAGAACGGCATGTTGCTGAATATCGATTATGTGAGATCGAACTTCGCGCCGAACTACGACTACTACATCGGCTTTAATATCCCCGCGCAGAACAGGGAGATAGGCTCGATCAAAGCCTTTGTTTGGAGCGGACTCGACAGTGCGGAGCCGCTCGCGGAAGCTAAGACCGTCGTCTTTGCCAAATAGTCGGCGGAAGCATATGGAACTTTAGCTTTTAAACGGATCGAAGCGGCGATTATATAATTGTAATAAAATAGGGCGAAATCCAAACGGATCTAGCCCTTTAAATTTGGCTATCAACGTTTAAAAGAGTTGTCGATTATGTCTGCGTTTTATACATGTTGTTAGTTAAAGCCGCAGACGGAAGCGAATATCGGATATATTTAAAACTTCCGCCGAAAGGAAAGGTTTAAAACTCCGTAAATTAAATACGGCTGATTGCGTCGGATACGCGAACGCGCGAACGGCTATACAATACGATCGCAAAAAACGGCCTACCGCCCTTCGCCGTCATCTGCCTTCCGCTTGATATATTTAGCCTTGTCCACAGGATAAGGCGCGGTGGCTCTGCGGTGTTTCTCTATAGTGACTATTTTCGCGACGGCTTCGCGATAGTCTTTGCCTACCGGGACGATCACTTCGTCGTCTATATTAAGCGAGTCGTCGTTGGTCAGATAGTGATATACGGCGGGACTCTCGGGAAAAACCACGCCGCAGAAAGTATAGATCGTAGCGTCGGAGTTTGCGAGGGGGTCTACATATTTTTTTCTCCGCTCTTTTTCGAGGCGTTCCCTCTTCTTGATAGCGGCCTGCTGACGCTCCAGAAATCTGCGTTCGAGTTCGGCTCTGATCGCGGCGATGAGTTCTTTTTCGGTATCGTATTCGTTTGGATCGATATTTAATTTCTTTGCGTCCGCCGCCCAGCTTTTCTGCCAAGAATATTTAGCGTCGTGCAGAGCTTGGTTGTATTCGGCTTCGGTCTCGTAGTCGTAAGGGCTGATCCCAAACTCGCTATCGTAGTCGCATTTATCCCGCCAAGCGTATTTAGCCTTATTCAGCGCGGTTAAGTATTCGTCCTCGGTCTCGTAATCTAAAGGGTCTATCTTAA
>CAJFTO010000064.1 GCA_904419955.1 Candidatus Roslinia caecavium
GTCCGTTATACAACTCTTCCAATATATTTTTCCGGCTCACGCTCGTTTTCACCTCCGCCCGGCAACTCTCCCCATAATAAGGGGCTCCGCCGATAAATTTCTTGCATTAATCTCCTCTTTGTTATATAATTTAATTTAACTATATTCAGATTGTTTTGAATATTAATCCCACCTATATATTATCTCACAATTGAGCGATTGTCAAGAATATTTTTCGCACAATATCGAGATTTGTATATTTGCACAAAAAAGGAGTTATTTTTATGTACACTTCATATGATTTAGCTGTAAAAATTAAACTATGCGCCAAAAATAAAAATATAGTTATAAAAGATATGATGGTAAAGTGCGGCTTAGGCAGTAATACTATGTCGTCTCTTTACCACGGTAAAGCAATCGCATTTGACAGCCTCGCCAAGATCGCCGACTACCTTGATTGCTCAGTCGATTATCTGCTCGGGCGCACCGACGTTGTAGAGGTGAATAAGGGCGAAACTCCGCCTGATTCGGATACGATCGACTGCGGCGATTGATCGCGCCCGATCCTTGCATTAATCTCCGCGTTGTTATATAATTAGATTTAACTATTATTAAAACATCTAACTCCTTCATTGTTTAGATGCATTATATCACTAAATTTCTTGATTGTAAATACCATAATCACGATTTTTAATGATTTGTTATTTTTTACTAATACCAGGAGGATAATTTCATGTATACTGCACAAAGACTCGCAACGCGAATCAAAGAGCAAGCGCAAAAACAAAACATATTGCTTCGCGACCTATTGGAGCATTGCGGTTTAAGTATCAACACCATAAATCAAATGACCGATAAAAAAGGATTATCCTCGTTTAGTCTCGCCAAGATCGCCGACTGCCTCGATTGCTCGGTCGATTACCTGCTCGGGCGCACCGACGTCGTCGAAGTGAATAAAGGCGACGCTCCCGCATCTTCAAACGTACAGGACGCTTGATCGTTATCGCGTAACGACGTCGAGCGAAAGCGCCGCGTATATATAAAAAAACTCTTGACAAAATCATCTATTCGAGCTATAATATAAAAGCTGTTGATTCAGTAATTCATTTTATGCGGATATGGCGGAATTGGCAGACGCGCATGGTTCAGGTCCATGTGAAAGCAATTTCATGCAGGTTCAACTCCTGTTATCCGCACCAAATTCAAAAATCGGCGTCGAAATTTTTTATGTTTCGGCGCCGTTTTTATCGTATATTACATCATAACATCTTTATTAATGCCGCTTAATAGATCGTCTAAAAATATCTTGAAGAGTAAATATATCGCCGCTTACAGCTTTTATTGTTGCTATCATAAGCAGATCTGTATCTATTTTTGAAAAATCTATGCTTTTTCTCATATTCTTTAGAAGCATCGATAAAAATAATCTTTGTATTCTTCCATTTCCCTCGCGAAACGGATGCAGATAATTCAATCTACAGTATAATTCTGTAAATTCTTTTATAAATTCTTCATCAGCAAGATCCATAAAATACGATTTCTTTGACAAATATTCGAATATAGCTCTTCCGCTCGTCTCTATTCTTACCGACGGGCAAAACCGCGTACCTTTCTTGCTTATATCTACGCTACGTACCTTTCCAGCCCATTCGTAAATATCCGAAAATACATAGTAATGCAATTTCTTATAGAAATCAAAATCAACGCTTTCAAACGGTATCTCGATATACGCTTTTGCTATAAGAGCGCTTGTTATATCACGTTCGATTATATCAAGCCTTGCATCGTCTTTGATACCAAATTTATTTATCAACACCGTTGTACCTTCATAACAGCCATCCTGTAGGGGCTCCAGCGAATAAGACATTTTATATAGCGCACCTTTCGAGAATCGTTTTTATGAATTCGGTTTTTGTAATAGTATCATTTACATAATCGTAGCATAACTTTTTTTCTTCCTCAGTCAGCTTATATCCTTCCATTTCTACCGAAGCAACGGCGCTGTCCAATATCTCTTTATTTTCATGAAGCATATTCAACACCTCTTTCCGCATAACAGTATATCATATTCATCTCGAATTTGCAATAAAAATATCAGTAAACGCCGCTTATCGCTATGGAAAAAGCCCTCTATTATCATATCTGCGAATAAGTCCTGTAAGAATACTCGCCATATCGAAGCAAATTAATTTGCCCCGATTTTTCTTTGCCAAAAAACCTTAACGCAATCTAATAATACGCTTTGCCTAAAAAATATTTAAGCGGCTTTAATCGTATTTCTCGATATAAGCGCCGCTATCTAAAAATAATAAAGCGGAGGCTTCGGCCTCCGCTAAGCTTAAATCTACGCGATCGTTAATCCATATTATAATACGAAAGGCATATGTTTGCAAAATTAACAAGCGCTTGGTCGTCTTTTGCAAAGCCGCCTATCAAACTATGAGACGATTCCCCAACCTCGCAGAAATACCAATTTGCCGGATCCAACATTTCATTTTCGGCGGTAAAGTATCTCGGATCTTTGTCGTCAGAAGCTACTATACCTATATACTTGCACTGAACAGAACTGTCCGCGTTTTCAAACTCGATCACGGTTATATAATCCCCGTTCTCCTCGTCTTCGTATATCGTCGCACCTTCGATGAGATCTTTAAATCTCATCCCAGCTCTTTCAAAAATATCTCCGTATATCGCCTGGATGCTGTCGGCTGCGTCAAGCTCGTCTATAAATCCCGCGTCGAAAGCATATGTATCTTCAGAATCGATCTGTATACTGAGTATAGCTCCGGACACTGTTCTATCCCACACGTTTTCAATTGCTCCGATAAAGCCCTCTCCGTCGTCTTTCATCATGTCGTATATATCGGCGCTGTTCTCAAACACATATGCCGGCATGTTATATTGCTCAAAATTATAACGAATATTCTCGGCATTCTCCAACAATAGCTCGAAATCCGAATCCGAAAGCTCGGTCGCCGGGATCCCGTTCTCTGAATCTCCGCTCGCGCTCGGCGTCGCACTCGGCGTCGCGGCCGGCGTACTTACCGGAACCGGAGTCGCTGTAGGCGCGGGCGTCGCCGTAGCTTCCGCCGCGGTCGTTATTATCACCTGCTGCGCCTCTTCATTCCATTCGACCAGCGCGTCGAAACTCTCGGATATGGCGCGGACCGGAACTAACGTCCTGTCTCCGACCATTCTCGCCGGAACATCCAGTTCTACCGCGGTTCCGTTTTTATAGAGTATGTTGCTGTCTATCGTCACATTCATCACGTCGCCGCCCCTTACCGCGGTCGCAGTCCAGGTAGCGTCGTCCCAAGTCACTTCCGCGCCAAGAGCCTCGAAAATAGCGCGCATAGGCACAAGCGTTCTGTCGCTTTCGGTTATGGGATCGACGTCGAATTCAATTTGAACACCGTCTACAAACACCGTTATAACGCTCGGCTCGTCCGCAAAAGCGATACTCGTTACAGATGTGAGCGCCAAACAAAATATCAACCCTACCGCGATCAGCTTTTTTAAATTTTTCATAACATTCCCTTCCTTTTCATTTTTATTAGGATTTTTAATGGTTTAAAACGTACAAACCCTTAGCTTTTGAATGTTTTTTAATTATATCATACTATACGATAATAGTCAATATTTAGGAAAACTTTTTCATTTTATCTTAATATGTTACATTTTATATCTGCCGACAAAAGCGCGCCATCCTGGACGCGCTTTAATATCGTATTATTACGGTTTTTGAAAATGCTGGTAGTCCAACTCGCCTTCCCAGTCGCCGCCCCATTCCCAGCCGCGGGATATGAACGCGTTATACACGGCGTCGCCGCGGCGGATTATTCCGGGCCAGTCCTGGGTTCTGTCCGCGTATTCGTACGCGTTGGCTGGGCTTACGTATCCGCTCGCCGGGATATAGTACGGATTTATCTTTGGATTTATATCGATAGCTCGACCGCGAGCGTGATACGACATTGTGTCGGTTCCGTTTATAAGTCTGTAGCAAAATGCGGACGTGTTGTTCATGCTCATCGAGGCGCGGTCCAAATTATTGAACGTCTCGTCTATGTAAGGCTCGAAACGGTCGATTATTTCCATCCTCTCGATCGGGAACTCCATCAGAAACAGCTCCTGAAATATATCCAACACCTCGTCGGCGAGCGTCGCGTCTACGATCATATGGCCTTCGGCTATATTGCCGTCGTAATCGTAGTGCGGGATCGTAAGATAGCTCAGCTCGTCGTACGTTATTTGGGCTCCCTCCGGCATTGAAACGCCCGCCATCTCGGCTCTTATATCCTCTGGTATAGGCTGTTTTATCCCCAAATAGGTGTAGGAAAACGGCTCGATGGCGGGCGGCGGCGTGTCAAGAAATATCTATGGAGTTTTTAAGAACCGCCCCGGCGGGG
>CAJFTO010000065.1 GCA_904419955.1 Candidatus Roslinia caecavium
GATTTTTGTTCAAGTTCGTCAAGCATTTCACGCCACACCTTAACCCTGTCCGAAAAGCTATATGAGAGATCGTCTATCTTTGTGTTCACCTGATGAGAATACTTCATCAATATAGCCTTGAGACATTCTACTTTCGCCTGCTTCCATTTCCCCGGGCTGGAATTGATAATATATCTGTATTCTTCATCGCAAAGAGCCGCCGTCAATTCGGCGGGGGCGAACGTCGTGTCTCCTAATTCCAATCTCATTCGATATACGTCGTTTTCGCCTATTTTATCCGGTTCGTAGGAATACGCCATATTATTCACCGCCAAACGAATTTAGCTTTGATAAAGCCGTTTTCTTTATATCAGCTCTACTGTCGACCGATCTTACTATCTGTAGAATTTCCTCGCTATCGCAATCCGAAATGAGTTTTTTGGCCTCGGCGCTCTTTTGCTGCATTATGCGTATGGCGGACTCGACGCCGCCAACCGACGCGCTTATCTTCTGACCGTCGATATCTATTGAAACTCCGGTTTCAGCTTCTTTAATCTTAAACAAAGACCTCAGCTTTTCAGCCTTTACTATAAGTCCTCTGTTTTCCAGAGCTTTAAGGCCGAAAACAGATTTGTCTGCTCCTTCGTCGATAATATCGCCCGTATAGTAATCTTTACCGCTGATCCTCAGCTTTTTCAAAACAACATAAGTCATTGCATTACCCCCGAATACTCAAATTATACGGCCGATACTGCGTCTTTGAAGAATACGCCTAAATCGTTGCACACAATCCGCATATCATAGCTCATCATGCCGCCGATATATCTCGAATATGTAAAGTCTTCGCCTTCCCATTCTACTATAGGAAGCTCCGAGCCTATACCCATATCCCAAGTAAACGTATATCCTGCGCTTGGTTCGTCTATTGCCGGCGCGTCGGTCGCATATACGAGAAGCATAGAGTTTTCGTCGCATATGAACTCCATGTTCTCTGTCTCTCCAAGATCCGAACTGTTCCAGATACTATCGAACACCACGAGCTTTTCAACGCCGAACACCTGAGCAAGTACGTTTTCGTTTACAAGCGCGGGGTTGATCGTGCTGCCGCCGTATATAACGCGTTCTTTTATCGCGGTATTCTCGCATAATACATCGAATACTCTTTGACCCATGCCTAACTTGTTCGGGGTCCTCCCGGTACTTCTTTTCATATCCGTGATTGCCTTGCGTATAACGCCGACCGGGTCGGACGTATCGTTGTCAAACTGCACAAAATCAACGCCGCTGCCGACCGTGCTTCCGCCTTTCAACGTGTTGTTCCAAACCGATTCGTTAAAATAATTCCTCGCAAACAGTCTGTTTTGATGAATGTAAATCTTCTCCGCGATTATCTTGGCCTTATTCTTTCTTAAGTCCATAATCCCGGGCGCGCCGGTTCTTAGTATATCGGATTGGTTTATTTCGTCAAAGCCGAGGATTATCTGATCCGGCGAACACTTATAATTATCGGTATCAGCCGCGACAACAGTAGGCGCCACTTTCCCGAGTATCGGCTTTGGCAGAACGTCGTCTCTGAGCAGACTCGCCTTATCAAACTTATAATAGAACGAGCTCGATAGAGACACCGGCACCCTCGGAAAGAAATTCAAAGCGCCGTCGCTCTTTCTTTGAAAATACGCAGTTGAAATATTTGTAAGCGGAACGTTAATAGGCGTCCTGCTCTTTCTTATAACTTGAAATACATCGTTTACCATTTTCTATTACCTCCATTTTAACCCTGATTGTCGCTTTGACCGCCGCCCTGGCTACTGCTGGGCGCCAGCGTATAATTGCACATCATAACTCTACATAAGGCGCCGGAGCCTCCGCTCGATAACGCGATCGCTCTGACCGCCTGACCGGCGGCCGCCTTGACAAAAGCTCCGTTTGCGTCGGTCGTAAGTTCGTCCATATAAGTACAATCGCCGCCAAGACGCGCAACGCCGCCGTCTTTGATTTGAACTGAAACATCGTCTCCGACTTCAACGATATCGTCGTTATCGATCGTTATGATCCCAAGGATCTTTTCGCCCGCCGTATCGCAAAGCGTAATATTTCCGTTTTCGTCAAACTTGACCGCCTTTCCACCGCCGCCTGTAATCTTTTCTCCGGCCGGAGCCGCTATTGTCGGCGAAGGATTAATTGCATTTGTTAAAAATTGACTCATAATATTTAACCTCCGATCTCTTCGTCAAATTTCATCATAAGCTCGGGATTCTCTTCCCACGCCCGCGCCATCGCCTCTACGTCGCTTATTCCGGGCGCGCTCTTCTTTATTTCCTCCGCGGCTTTTCTCGCTTCTGTTTCAGAAGCTCTCCGCCTGAAAACGCCGTCTCCGCTTTTGCCTATCTCGTTAAAGATACCCGATTCGTTAACGGCGCTAAGGCTTGCGTCGAGTACGGAAATCATATTCTCGTATGAGCCGTCGCCCGCCTTCTTCATCGATTTGAATAACGGAACAAGATCTTCCGGCTTCTTTCCGAGAATAACGTATTTTTTAGCAATCTCGGTCAGTTCTCGTTCTTCGTTTTCAGCAGCGGCTTTTTTGAGCGCAATAATCTCAGCTTTAACTGCCGGGTGTAATCCCTTGTAAATATCTTCGGGTTCCGCGCTCTTCTTAACGCCGCATTCGCCTTTCTTCTTTTCCGTTGCTTCAATGTCCTCCGCCGGTTGATCCTTGCCTTTTCCGCTCTCGCTTTTTTCAGCGTCGATACTTTGCGTGCGATCCTCTTTGATCCCGGCTTTTGCTTCAAGCTCCCGCAGAGTTTTTATCTCGTCGGGACTCAGTTTTGATTCGTCAAATTTCATGTCGACGTCAACTCCTTTATTGTTTTTATATAAATTTTCATTTTTCTCATCGCTGTTTTCATCGAGGGTATATTCGATGGTCGCAGATACTGCCTTTCCCAATGACCGGCATATATTTTCAACGGACATATTCGCTATAGCTATTTCTACGTCGCTTAGGTCTCCGTCCGCGTTATCGACGCCGTCGTATCCCTCGATAACCCCTTTTTCACCTTTCGACCATGCCGGTATAAGCTTCGCCGCTATCTCGCAAAACTGTTTTAGATTAGCCGACATCATCTTTTCCTTGTCTTTTATATCGCTGTCCGTAAGTACCGTAACCAACGATTCACTTAACGCTGACGTTACCCACCATATCATATCGAATATATCTCTCATACTTTTTTCGGACAGTTTTTGTTTAAACGTCTTAGCGTCTTCGCTCTTTGCCAAATCGTCGGCGCCCGCTCCATATCTTTCATTGACTTTTTCAAAAAATTTCATGGCCGTGCTCTTGGCTTCATTTTTAAACAACTCGATATGCGCCTCTGGATTAGCCCCGTTTTTTACAAAGTCAACCTTTGAAATGATCAGGTTCTTTAACTTAGGCATCTTACCGCCCCTTTCTGGATATTCAGTATTTATACAAATAAAAAAGCGACCCCGTTTAGAGCCGCTAAAGTATATTATTTAAAATAGTCAATCGCAATTGTCGAGGGAGCCGAACCTTCTTATATATTCATCGTCGTCAAGAATCTCTATCAGGTTATAATCGCCGTTTTCATCCGGGAAAATCCCTTCAAACTCCAACTCTTTTTCTAAAACCGAACTTGTAGGATCGAGCGAAAATTTTCCCTCTTTGATAAAATCAATGAGAGCCTGCGCCTTTTCTTCCGTTTCGGTGTCTCTTAGTACTCCGCTTACAAAATCGGGATAGGACTCCGGCACGTTTTCAAGCGCCGGGTAAATCACCTCGTCAAAGTAGCCATCGCATTCTTTGAGCTGCGCTTGTACAGATACGGTCAGGTATGGGATGACAAGGATGTTGCGGATGTTGGCCGCTGTTTTCTTCGCCTCTTTTACGCAGTGCGCCGCAAAGCGGTCGAACCCTCCGTATCCGCCGCTGTAACAAAAAAGCGTTTCTGTTTGCCCTGCAAGTGCCAACAGCTCGCTCGTCATTCGCTCTTTGAGTTCCTCGTTTCCAAAAAAATCACGATGCCCGCAAAAGGTAATGTTCATATCTGTTCCTTCCGATACGGCGTTTTAACTTCCTATATTATACAGAAACGGGGTTTTCAAGGCAACCGATACGGCGTTTCAAATCCGTATTTTTA
>CAJFTO010000066.1 GCA_904419955.1 Candidatus Roslinia caecavium
CTGGATACGTATATGTAAACCATTCAACCGCATAATACCATTCACCAACCTCCGGCAAATCCGTCAAAGTATATCTATCTTCCATCTTCATTTTCCTCCAATTCTACTTCGTCCAGCGGAGCGTATAACAGGCTGTTTCGGCTTTTATCGAGCAATTCGATCGAATATCCTATATCTCTCCTGTTAGGGATCTTATAACCTCTTATGCCGTTTACCTTATATACGCCGCCTTTGTATACAGCGTTTTTTTCATACGCGATCGCGGGTTTGATCTCGCTATGTTCCAAATTCATAACCTCCAAACTTATCTTTAAACGTCGTTGTCTTCTTGTCCCAATCCAATTCAAATTTGCCTACTTCGCCGTCGCGGTTTTTGGCTATTTTTATTAGCGCAAGCCCTACATTTTCATTGGTCTGTTTATAATATTCTTCACGGTGTACAAAGACTACGACGTCGGCGTCCTGTTCGATGTCTCCCGATTCGCGCAGATCCGAAAGTATCGGTTCCTTGTCCTGCCTCGATTCGCTCGCGCGGCTCAGCTGCGATAGAAGTATGACCGGACAATCAAGGCGTTTTGCCATGTTCTTACACATTCTTGAATTTTCACCTATGACAAGCCGTCTGTCGAGCCGCCTGTCCTTACTCGTCATAAGCTGCAGATAGTCGATTATAACAACGTCGAGTTTATGTCCCGAGCGTCTGTGTTCCGTGTTCCAGCGTATACAGCTTGATAATATATCAGCCGCGCTTTGGTTCGGAGAATCGTCGATGATTATTTTATCCGAGATTTTCTCAACGGTATCGGCCATTTTAATAAAATCCTCGTCCGGAACGTTTACCGTTTTTATGGCGTGTCCGCTGATATTATTCATGCTCGATACCAGACGTTTAACGATTTCAGATCCGCCCATCTCCAAGCTGAATAAGCCGACTCTTTTGTCTTGCTTCGCGATATTCGCCGCGATATTGAGCGCGAACGCCGTTTTTCCCATGGCCGGACGACCGCCGATAATATACATCTTCTTTTTTTCGAGTCCGCCCGTCATAATGTCCAGTTTCTTATATCCGGTCGATATGCCGGGCAACTTCTTGCCAAGCCGCTTGCGCTCGTCATATTCGTCCATAAATTCAAAGAAACAGTCTTCAAAACTCCGCATGTCGTTTTGCTTTGCGTCCGGAGAATTGAAAATGACGCTGCATATGTTATCGTCGACGTCGTTTATCGAGTTTTTAGGATCGTACATATCGCTGAGAGCTTTCTCGAGCGCGGCTATTTGCCTGCGTCTCTCGGCCTTTTCTTTAACGATCTTCACATAGGTCTCGACGCTCGACTTATCCGTCGAAGGCACTTTATCCAAAAGGCTGAACACATATCGCTGAGCCTCTGTGATATTCTCCGCGCCTTTGGCCTCGATAAGATTTTTGAGCGTGATAATGTCGGCTGATTTCTCAGCCGCGTAATCCGGTAAGATACCGAAAATAAACCGCGCTTTACTGTCGTAAAAATCGGACTTTTTAAGCGGCGCCGTGAGAGCGTATAGCCGCGGATCGCATATCACGGCTCCCAACACGGCTTCCTCGGCCTCGATGTCGTAAGGAATCATTTTTGCAGTCATTGTATAAAACCGCCTTCCTTCGCGAGCTCCAGAAAAATATCCTCCGATTCATCGCGATCCGCCCGCGCGGCGGTCTTTTGTTTCGACTGTTCGGCCAATTCAAGATACGCTTTGAACAACGCCTTTTGACCGACGAAGTTCGTCGACCGCGCTATGTATTTTTCGGGAACGTCGTTGTCCCTGATGTAATCCAGGTAAATGTCAAGAGCTCGCAGCGCCGTATCAGCGCCATACGCTTTAGCGGTCTTGACGAAATTTTTATACGTCTGCGCGCGGTTGAATTTATTCGGATACTTGTTCCAGAATTCCTCGAATTCTGCTTCAAACTCGCTTTCAGAATCTTTTTTGTTTATTTTTTTATATAACTGGTTATTAACTGGTATTGGTTTGTGGTTTTCGCATGATCCATTTGTGATTTTTGAATCATCGATTTGTGGTTTTTTAACCATCGATTTGTGATTTTTTAACGCGGCGTATCCGGCCTCTGTTACCGCATACCAATTTGTTTTATCGAAGCCCTTTTTATTATAGTCTCCCTTTATAATAAGTTTATCGTCTTCGAGCTTGCTTAGCGCCGTTCGTATCTGGTATACGGACAAATACGGGAACAGCTCCTGAAACGCGCTGAGAGAGTTATAAGACCATACATACCCGTCGTATAGATGTTTACCGTTGGCCTTGTTTTTCTCGCACCAAAAAAATATGTACTGCAGCAGTATAGCGGCGTTTACTCCGTATTGTTTGGCTACGTCGACGTCGAACATGTGCATCATATGTTATCAGCTCCGTTCCGCATAGGGTTCCGACTCGCATATGCAAAACTGAACCTTAGCCCGCATTTCACTTAGCTCCGTAACATACAGCTTATACATTGAACACTGGAGCCTAAATATCTCTTTTAGGAATCTGTCTCCGTTATCATCGTTTATCTTGGCGCTCAGCGCCCTGATCCTGTTTAAGTTCTGCCCGATGAAGTCGTCTATCGTGTTTAATATGCTGTTGTCGAATATGTCGACGATTACCGCGCCGCGCTTATCGCCCGCCGTAGGGTTTTGAGTTTGTCTGTATTCTTGTATAGTCATCTCTTTTTTCACCTCTCAAAGTATTACAATGTGCGTTCCTCGTACCCGTAATAGTTCGAACAACAATCCTCGCTGCAAAAAACATTGCCGTTGGAATCCTCGCCGAAGAGCTGGCCTCCGTATATCGTTCTTCCGCAATAATCGCACTCGAGCGTCTTAGGCTCGCTTGAATCTACATCTAAAATCTCGCTTACCTTTTCGTCTAAAAAATCGAATAAGTCTTCCATGGTTTCCTCCTTCCAAAATATTACAAATCCTTATCATTTTTGTTAATAATTGTTTATCTTATTGACATTAATGTAAATTTATGGTATATTCTCATCGTGGACTTTATCATTCTATTTGCGGCCTTGGACATCTATCTTTTCCCAAGGCCGCTCGCCTTTTTTATTCTTGACAAACGGTTGGTTTTAGGTTATATTGGTTATGGATTTTTACTTGTATCACTTTTCCGCTCTATGCTCCGGCATAGGCGGATTTTTTATGTTTCGCTTTATCCGCGTTCCTGCAAGCCTGGTCTATCATCTTGATCAGCTCGCGCAAGGACGCGTGTTTTTCCTCAGTCAATTCGATCGCCTCCTGACGCCCTCTTTCGTTTTGTTTTCAAGAGCTTCCTTTCGTCTGCGTCTATATTCGCGTTGGTATTCTTTGCGCGCTTCTCTATTTTTTTGATAGTATTCGCGTTTGTAAGCTTTGATCGCTTCTTTGTTCTCTTGAGCATATTTACGATAGTATTCACGCATTTCATCTTTGTGTTCTTCACAATACCAGCGGTTATATTCACGTATTTTATCTTTGTTTTTTTGGTAGTATTCGCGCAGATACTCAGTGTTCTTTTTAACTTTCTCCCTCGTGCTGTTATCCATTTCGGTTAATGCGTATTCCT
>CAJFTO010000067.1 GCA_904419955.1 Candidatus Roslinia caecavium
TAATTACATTTTCAAATATACGATTGATCTTTGTCTTTGTCAATACGTTTTCGTCGTATATCTCAAAGCGCTTATTAATATCGTTTTCCCTCAGCGCCCTGCCTTCAATACTGAACATATTATACGTACCGTTTTTTACTTTTTCCCAAACTCCCGTATCCAATACTTTAAAACCTATCTACCAGCCTACGGGCAAGGCTCCTTCGTCGATACCAAGAATTTTCATTTTTTCCGGCGTAAAAACCATCGATTCAATAAGCGTCGCCACGCCGCCGCGCTCATGTTCCTCGCCGCCGTCTCTGTAAAATCTGACATAGCTGTACGCCGCTCTTTCAAGTACGTCGGGTTCTATTATGTCGTCGACGCAATCGCTGACGATCTCTCCGTCTCTGTTTAGCGATACGGACGCCCAGCCGAACGCAAGCATTTCATCCTCGATCGTTTTTCTTATATCGACGCCGCTCTTGATTAACGAGCGCGTTCTGTCCGGCTCCGCCCTTGCGCGGCCGATAAGTTGATTAAACGAAACCATAGTATCCGTCCTTTCCGATTAAGGTATTTGTATTACTCTGCAACTTCAATGTAAATAACTACGCACCTGCAATTAGGATGAGCTGGGGGCAGTCTTTTCTGATCGCCGCAAAAATTATAATCAACGTCAAATTCTCCGTCTATATCTATTGTTTTGCCGTCCAAAACCTTGCAGTATTTACATACGTTCCCCGTTTTAGCGCATACCCATTTTAAAACGACCCTGCCCATCAAACCGAGTTTCTGAGATTCGCGAATATATAAATCATAGGCTTTGTTTCGCGCTATAGCCGTTTCGGTCCTCGCGATAGTCCTGGCGCGTTCGGCTCGCTTTCTTTCAACATATCTGTTTAGCGCATTATTCGCCGCCGCGTTTATCTCTTCGATTGATAAATTAGGATTTCCCTTACTCAGTTCGCCTCTTACTTTATCGTAATATTTCATAGCGGCCGAAAACTGTTTTTCAGTGAGACCGACCGAATTTTTAATAAGCTGCGCGGCGGTTCTCATATCTCGCCCGCCGCTTAGAGTATTCTCGATTACGGACTTAATATTTTTCAGCTGTACGTCGTTTATTTCTTTTACCCATTTGCCGGTATGCTCTTTTACATATTCGTCTAAAAAATCGTCAAAATTAAGACCTATTCTTCTTGCCCCTGTATTTACTTCCGGCAATTCAAGAAAATCAAAGGGATATCGCAGATATTCTGGCTTTATCATAACGTCAAACCGACCAAAATCCATCGCCGAAAAACGTTTTATAAAGTTTTGTCTTGATACGGGCGTGTCTATCTTTTTAAAATCTTCAGCCGCACCGACATACGCCTCAGCAGATATTCCGTTTATAGCCTTGGCGAGAATGGCGTCTGCAAATGCTCTGGTTCGCGTGGTCGTCCTGGAAAACAGGCCGCTTAAACTTTCACCGAGCTGGTATGCTATAATCAGCATAATTAAGTTTTCGACGTCTATCTCCCGAACCTGATTATCCCATAATCTAAGCAGCTCGTCTTCCAAAACGTATCCATAACGTTCCGTCAGCTCCTCTAACTGCTCTCGCCTCCTCTCGGCGGCGTTGTCCTTTCCAATATAGCCGTACTTACGCACAGCTTTTTTAGTAATAAACATCATTGTTCACCGTCTATATCCTCGTCCGTATTTCCATCGAAGTCAGTCATGTTTTCTCTTTTCACTGGTTTGTTAAGCTCTTGTCCATGTAATATTTTTCTGTTCGCACTTCAGCTATCTATCCTTTTAGGTAAATGAGCGGCCTCTCTCAAATAATCCTCAAGCTCTTCATCGGGAATAACCGCTCCCGATCCAACGGCAGTACAACAGGATAATCCGTTATGCCGCCGAATTTTTCGGCGTTAAGTTCTATCAATTTCGGTATCGCCTTATTGTTTATAACCTCGCAGATTATATCGAGATACGATCCGATCGCCACGCTAAACAGTTTTGTTTTATCGCTTGACAATGCAAAGCTACCGACATTGCGATGTCCCAGCATAACAAAGTCGGCAAGCGCCGTCATAGCGATACGGGTATCGTATCTGTCTATTATGGAATTGGTATCGAATTGCCTTTGACCTCCGGTACTGAGTAATTCCAGTTTCCAACCCGCCGGTAGAACAACTCCTTCGAGCGCGTCTCTTCTGATGTTCTGGACTATCTTCTCCACCGCGCCTCGCATTTCTATCATATCAGGCGTATCCAGCCAAATATCTGTATCTTCAGGAGCCGTAATAACAGGCAGACCCGCCAAATCTCTTTCAATACCAATACCTTCTATCTCCTGTATTCGCTTTTTAAAGTACCATAAACGATATGCGTTTCTTAAAATAGAACGACCTTCCGGATTTCCTTTTCTGCTCTTGGTCTTAAAGAGCAGCAGCCTTTCTATAGGAATATCGATAAGCTCATACTTAGGCGGCGGATTTTGCCGAATACCGATCAAATTATCCTGATCGTCGTAAAGCCACTCGTTTAAAGTTTCCTGACCCCTTATCGGAAATCCTTTCCAGCCTATAAGACCGTCGTCATACTTGCTGCTTAACCGCGGGTCTTTATGTCTTCCCATTCGGCGTTTATATACAATTTCATGCGCCGACCAGCCGTATACAAGAAAAGTAAGTATCTCAGAGATAGTATCAGTCCAAGTCGTCTCTGTAAAATCCTTCATGCAGCTGTCTATAAACTCGGCGCACTCTTCATCGACGCTTTGGGCTCCCATCGGTAAAACATTCCAATCTACTTGCCGTATCAGATTCTCAATGGCGAATAAGATCGCTCCGATGATATCGTCGTTCTCGGACATTTCCTTATATACCTGAACGCCTCTATCGCCTTGAAGTTCCGGTAAAAATTCTTCATAAAATCTGCCTCCGAACCTTTTTTGACCGATACGACCCGTGTCCGTAAAAAGTCCGTTCTTTCTCAAACCAATCTCTCCTATCTGCGCCAATGACTGCTTTTTAATAAAGTTTTAGAAATATTCGGCGCGGCTGTAACATTATATTTTTCTAATTCGTTAAAGGCTCCGCTCGAAGCGTCAACCATATCTTTCAACTTCGATTCCGGGAAACTCTCCAACTGGCTTAAATAACTTTCGTTCCATTCTCCGGCTACAATATCGACGTTGCCCGCCTGCCACTGCGCCGCGAACGGCTCCGCGCGCGTTTCTTTACTACCGGATTCCCTTTCCGTAAACACGTTAAATCCGGCCAAAAATTTAATATAACTTTCCGCCTGGTCTTTTCCCGATTGTCCCGGGTCCTGCGGCAATTTTGTCCGCACGTGTCCATATTTTTGTCTATCGATTATGCATGTATTTTTAATAGTGTTTCTAACGTCGCTCGCGCTCTGTCTTACGTTTATAACATTCAGCACAACATACCGTTTGTTCTTGCGCTTACCCATCAAGACTCCGGCAGTATACGCCGGTTCGCCGCCTTCCGACTCTGCGGTGGCGGCTAAATCCCAACAGCGAACGTATTTCACGATATCGTTTGGAGCCTCATTTAAGATTTCGCCTATCTGCGATCTCTTAAAAAATAATCCTGCGGCCGGACGTATTTTCCAATTTCCATGTAGAAGCCGCTCTTGTTCCACGATAGGCAGAGCCTTTAAATTCGCAAGATAACTCGGATCGTTTTCCATTAAAATCTTATTATCGCTAAGCTTAGACGAGATAAACGTCATTGATTTAACTTGCAGGGCTTCCTCGTCCGTAAGACCAAGTTCAAAGCATAGACTTTCTTTAGTGTCGCCCCAATATAGCTCGCCGTTTACTCTTACAAAGTATCTTACTACCCCGCTCCGCTCCGGTATTGGATAACCCGTATCGGGATCCCACCACCATTTAATTAAATCAGCAACCCACGAATCAGCGTCCGGATTACAAGTAGCGCGTATGTATCCCGAAACTCCCGAGCTGCTTCGATTACGCGAAAGCATATAGAAAAATTGGCTCTGCGTGAAGTGAGTAAGCTCGTCGAACGCTATCATAGCTATCTGCGATCCTTGCCATTTCAGCACGTCGTCCTTACGATCCAAATGCCCGAAAGAAACTTTCATACCGCTCGGAAACGTCCACGAGGGCGTGGGCGTTATCTTAGGAACTCCGCCTACGTATGGATAAATTGAATACGCAGTGTCCCAAAGCCCGCCTTCGGCAAAAATTTGATTTGAATTTTTACGGAAAATAACGCATCCGAATTTCCCATTATTGTGGTGTCTGAGAGGCTCGAGTAAAAGCGCGTAGGTTTTACCGCCGCCGGCCGCCCCGCCATATATCACAATATCTGCAGATGAAGATAAGAACATCTCCTGAGGTCCTTTTTGAGGGCTGATTATCATTTAATCACCCCTGGCGTTATCCGGCAGATATATCATTACAGGCTCCGCTTCCGCGGTAATCCCGCCGTTTATAATATGATCTATCTCGATCATATCCTTATGCAGTTTTGCAAGCGCCGCGACGGCCTTTAGCTTATTAGCCTGTACTTTGCTAAGTTCAGCGTTTAGTTTTACAATCGCGTCTAATACGCTTTCCTTTGCATGGTGTACTGTCTTAGCAGTTCCTTTTCTCGCCCTGTCGCCTGTAAAATCTTCCTCAACCACTTGACTGTAAGTATTGGAAAGGATCAACCTGTTGGCGTCGGCGTTATTTTCGTAAAACATAATTTGTTTGCTTAAGTACAGCTCCCGCGCGGTATAACTCTTTATTTGCTCGATCAAGATCTCCTCTGCATCTATCGCCATGCTATCTATATATGATATTTCTTCCGGCTCGAGCGCCTCTGATATGTTTTTACAATACGCCCCGTGCGTCCTTGCGTTCTGATTTCCCGGACGGTTCCTGCCTTTATGTCCGACGGCGTTCGTGTTTCCAATTTGAGCTAAAGAGCGAGCGTTTAATTCCGAGCGTTCAGTTTCTATATTTCCGAACGTTCGGTTTTCTTTTTTAGGCTTTTTCCATTTATATGTACTTTTCCAACGTCTTACAGTGCTATCCGGCACGTTGAGAGTCTTAGCTATTTCCGTCGCGGACAACCCTTTAAGGTATAGCTTTTCAGCTTTCTCCGACTTCTCATTCTTAGGCCTACCCATGCCGACACACCCGCCTTTCTCAATATCCAACTTCCAAATTCCTACGTTCATCAACGCCGCCCGCCCCACAGCGATAAATTTGATGTACAATTCCCACT
>CAJFTO010000068.1 GCA_904419955.1 Candidatus Roslinia caecavium
GCCAATTTATACACGAGAGTTTCTCTTGAAACGATATGCAAGATCGCCGACGCGCTGGGCGTGAGCGAGAGCGACCTTTTGGATTTTAAGAAGCTTAAAAAGAATTTTGACGAGTTTTAAATATTTGCGGAGTTTTTTATAGCTTTAGCGCCGATTAAAACACGGGGTTGAATCGACGGTTATAATTTACAGTAAAGACGATCGATTAGCGCGGAGTTATTGCGGATAAAGACGTAGTTTTGGCAATAAGATTCTTTGGTTCTATGCAGACGCGGAGCTTATCCTAATCGGTTCGTTGCTATTTTTAATATTGACTTCTCATGCGGAGCAGTATATAATATAAGAAAGTAAAAAATCAGGCCAAATTAACGATTTATCAATATTATACTTAGTTGTATTTAGGAACGCTTTACGATTTGAAGGCGGTTAAATTACTCTTATGGACAATAATTAAAAATACAATAACGGAGAAATTGATGAGTGTTAAGTCTTGGTAGCCGCACACGTTGTTTTTCTTTAACGTTACAGCCTTCGTCTTACGGTTACAGAGGACTTTTAAGCTCTTAATAGCTAATCTCTACGTTGGGGGAACGACAATGAAAAATCCAAATAAGAACGTAAACGGCTCGGACGGAGCCGATAATGAGAAGAAGCTCCAGACGGGCGAAATAGAATACGACATAAACAATATCATAAGACCCGGCGACAGAGTTGTGACCGCATATACCGACCGTTCGGCAATAAACAGGAAGTTTATCGAGTATGCGGAAATATCCGCGGCGTCGATACTCAGGAACGTAGGCGCGCTTAATTTGTCCGACTTTTCAAACGGAGTCAGCGAGGACATATACAACAGCTTGAAGAATATAGAACTTACCGCCGGGGCGATCAAAGTAAAGGCGGAGAACGTTAGTTTCGCCGTGAATACCGAGAGGCGGGAAACAAGCCTCAGCGTATTTAAACTGAGCGAGTTCGCAGCCGAGATCGTCGGCATGTTTTCAAACGCGTTTGCGAAGAAGTTTTTTGTGAAGCTTGAATTCAGCGCAAAGACTGCGCGCGCCGCAGAGGGCGACGCGGTGAGTACGAGCTATGAGGATTTCGGGGTCGTTTTGTATAACCTTATAGCCAATTCGTTTACCCACGGTTTTATGATACCGAAGTACGTTCCGATCGTTTTCGGCGGCGGCGGAAATCAGGGAAACGCCGGGGATAAGACGATCTCCGTTGCGCTCAGAGCCGCCGGAAAATATCTGCGGCTGTCCGTCAAGGATAACGGCAAAGGTTTTGAAAGATCAGTTTTGTCGGCGCTCTGCGATAAAGACGGCGCGCCGTTCCCCAACGACGACTTGGGCGGCTTCGGCATAGCTCTTTGCAATACGTGCGTAGGGAACGCCGGAGGCTTGATAACGGTAACCGATATCGAGCATGGCGCCGAGATAAACGTATACGCGCCGCTGCACAGAGGAGCACGCGCGCTTAGCGATTCAGAAAGCTCAGCCTCTAAGGCCGCGAAGGACAAGGTTTTGGAGAAGTTAAGAGCGATGATAGACGGCCTTGAACATATGTTCTAAAAAATATATAAATCAAAAAGCCCGGTCCTCGCCGGGCTTTTAAAACGCGTTGTTCTCTTATACTCTGACCGCTTTGATACGTATCCTGACATAGTCGGCGTGCCAGCGTCCGTCCTTGTATAAGCTATTCTTCAGTTTTGCCGTCGCCTCTTTTATAATATCGTCTTTAACGTTTTCTGCGATCCCCTCGAACGGGGTTAGATTAAACATATTTATCCAGTCTCTCACGCCGTCGTCCCCGTTCAGTTCGGTGAAACGGTCGAACAGCGAGGCGAACGTTACTCTAAGACCGCGCCGCTCGAGTATGGGCGCGTATTGGCCTATGGTCGGGAAGTAAAACGTTCTTTTATAATGCAGTCCGCGTTTTTCAAAGCCCTCCTCGAGCGCACCGTGTATCGATTCGCAGCAGCCGTAGCCTCCGAATTCGCAGACCAACGATCCGCCGGGTCTAAGCGACGAAGCGACGCTTTCGAGCAGCGCGTCCTGATCGTCTATCCAGTGAAAGACCGCGTTTGAAAATATGACGTCGACCGGCTCCGGCAGTTTGAGCGCGGCCGCGTCGGCGCGGATAAAATTCAGATTGGGATAGCTCTCCCGCGCCGTCTCCAGCATCTCGGCGGACGCGTCTATACCGGTTACGTTCCCGGCGCCGTACATTTCGGCGAGCTTAGCCGTGAGCGCGCCGTTTCCGCAGCCCAGGTCTATTATCTTAATATCCTTATCCTGCGGCAGGAGCGAGAAAAGCCCCTCGCCGTATTTGTGCACAAATTGAAAATTATCTTTATATTCGCCGGCGTTCCATTTGATATTCATAGGGAAAACCTCTTTCGTATTTTGATATTTAACAAATATATTAACACAGAAGTTCCGGGATTTCAAGGATAACGCGCCGGTCTTCAAGGCGCTCTCGCTATACGCCCGAGACTTTGCCGGATCTTTGGCGAAAAATTCGGGATCAACATAAAATCCGCGAATGGATCGCCGTCGCGGAGTCTTTATATGCCGAATCGTGATAATATACAATATTTCCTTTAAATTGTTATGAATTTTGCATATTGCCGCGAAAATATAAATATCATATAATAAAAGCTCGTACATTAGGGGATAATGGCGGTTGTTTCCCACTCCCAAACAAAGGGGGTGAGGTACTATGAATTTGGATTTGATAATCGGGTTACCTTGATTGTAATTCTTGAAATTTTAAAGTAGATAAAGAAATAGCCGCCCTCTGGTACAGGACGACTATTTTATAGTTTGCCATAACCGGGGAAACAACTGTTTATTATTCCCTTTTATACTTATATTATAACTCTAAGCAAAGCGTATGTCAAGCGTCAAAATTACTCTTTAAGCTTCTTAAAATCCAAAAGGTCGCTCTCGCTCACGCCCAGCGCGTCGGCGATCTTGCATATCGTTTCAAGAGAAACTCTCGTGTATAAATTGGC
>CAJFTO010000069.1 GCA_904419955.1 Candidatus Roslinia caecavium
CGGCATGGGAAGCGCGTCCGAGACCGATATAGTAGAGAGCAGCGAATGGGCGGGCTACACCTGGATAGAGGCGTATGTAAACGACTGGACCGAGAGCCAGGACGCGCCGAGCAACCCGGATATAGTGGTAACGTCTCCGGCGATAGCGTCGCTCGATGGCGAGATAAACGGCTACGCGGTGGACAACGGCAACTGGGCGGTCATCAGCGATAACGAGGAACTGAACTATAAGGCCGTAGGCATACCCGTAGACGGAACAGAGATAACCAAGATGGAACTCTACGACGGGAACGAGCTTATACGCACGTACGAGGGCGCGAGCGAGATAGACGACAATATAACGCTCGAGGCTGGTACGCATTACCTAACGTCGAGAGCGTACAACAACGAGGGCGAGAGTACGGGAAGCCCGACGTCGATAGTGTACGTCAAGAATTCTAACGAAGCTGAAGGATATACGCATACGCAGATAGGAACGCCGTCGTTCGATGGAGAGGGCGGAGCCGGGATGGAAGATAACGGAGTATACGATATCTTCGGAAGCGGTAAGATAGGTAGAAAGAACGACAGCTGCGACTTCATGTATAAGACTGTTACCGGCGACTTTGATATAAGCGCCGAAATGGTGGAGATAGCTAAGTTTGAGAACGGACAGATAAGCGGGCTCATGCTGAGAGAGAGCTTAGACCCGGATTCGAGGATGGCTATGCTCGCGGACGGCTGGCTCAAGTACGGCGAGAACGTCAGAGTGTTGTACAGGGCGGAGACGGGCGAAAACGCGGAGGACGACCTGTTTTTTAAGAACGAAAGAGGCGGAACGATCGACAACGACGGCGGCTACGACACGAGCAAAGACGAATATAGAGTTCCGAAGTATATGCGGATCCAGAGAGTGGGAGACAGGATAACATTCTATGTATCGGACGACGGAAAAGACTGGACGAATAACCCGAGACAGCCGCAGAGCGTTACGATAGAGGGGCTTGCGGATACGCTGTACGTAGGTATAGCGGTCGATTCGGCCGAAGGTACTCCGACAAAGGACTACATGGCCGAGGTCAAATACGGCGATATCGATTTTGAAGGAACGGAAGCCGCGCCGCCGACCGCTGCGCCTACGCCAACAGCGACGCCCGCCGCAACTCCAACCGCGGCTCCCACGGCGACGCCTATACCAACGGCGACTCCTACGCCGAGCGCGACTGCGGCGCCTACGGCTACGGCGCCTCCTACGCCGTCTCCAACCGCGACGCCGATACCTACGGCTGCGCCAACGGCGACTCCGACAGCGACGCCCGGGTTTAGCGACGAGTGGAGCATAGTCGGATACAATGACGGAGAACTTGCGATAGCCGCGCCGGAGAACGCGGAGACGGGCGGCGTAAACAGCGCGTTGATAGCGTCCTACGGCGACGACGGGATGTTGCTCGACTGCGAGGTCGTAAGGTTCGCGGTCGAGAGCGGAAAGGCGGAGTACAGGCTCGAAGTAAGGGAGCTTCGGGACTTCGGAGATATAAGAATAATGTTGTGGAACGAAAAAATGCAGCCTCTTACGAAGCCGTTTTCGGTATAGCGCCGCGCTTGAATAATAACGCGATCCCTGATTTATTAATATATTTAAGCAAAATGACAAAATAGCATTGTAAAAAAGCTATAAAATCTGTTAAAATAGTTTAAGGATTATGATAAAATAGAAGGCATATCAAAAGAAAAATATCTTTGCAGGGAGGTAACATAAATGAAACTAAAAAAGATAATCGCGCTTGTCACTGTTCTGGTCATGGCGTGCTCCTGTTTTGGATTTACCGGTTACGCGGCGGACGAGCTCTTAGCGTTCCCTGGAGCCGAAGGCGGCGGTAAATATACCACGGGCGCGAGAGGCGCGGAGAGTATCGAGGTATACCATGTTACAAACTTAAACGAGTCGGGAGCGGGTTCGTTTGCGGACGCGGTATCTCAACCGGGACGTATAATCGTATTCGACGTGGGCGGAACTATCTGGCTAAACGAGACGCTTCAGATCCCGAGCGATAACCTGACCATACTCGGACAGACGGCTCCGGGCGACGGCATAACCTTCGCTGGGTCGGATCTTTTGCTGGCGCACGGAGTTTCCAATATAATAATGCGCTACCTCAGAATAAGACCGACCGATATGAGCGACGGCGAACCGGACGGACTCGGCGGCCGCTGGAACCATAACATAATCATCGACCATTGCAGCGTGAGCTGGAGCGTGGACGAGGGTCTGACCCTGTACGCCGGTTCAAGCGAGAGAGAAGAGTATACGCCTGCGAGCGAGATCACCATGCAGAACTGCATAGGCTCCGAGAGTCTTAGAATGTCCGATCATTTTAAGGGCGCGCACGGCTACGGCGCTATATGGGGCGGTACGAACGCCAGCTACCATCACAACCTGCTCGCGCATCACGACAGCAGAAGCCCGAGACTCGACCGCGAGCTTGGCGGCACGGATATAGTCAACAACGTCATATACGACTGGGGTATAACAAATTCGGCGTACGGCGCGGAACCGTATTCGTATAACAGCATAACGTTTAACGATTCAAACGTGAACTGGATGAACAACTACTATAAATACGGACCGTCTACAGCGGAAATATTAAGAAGCAGACTGTTCGAGGTCACTAATGCAAAGCCCGAAGAGAATATGTCCAACTTCTACTTCGCGGGCAACTATGTATTCGGCGATCCCGAAACGACCGCTAACAACGTAGAGGGCGTTTACAAGAGCGAACTTGGCAATATGCTGAGCGAGCCTATAGATATGGGCGAATACGCGCTGCCCGAGCAGAGCGCGGAGGACGCGTACGAGGAAGTATTAAGCGACGCGGGCGCTACCCTGCCGAGACGCG
>CAJFTO010000070.1 GCA_904419955.1 Candidatus Roslinia caecavium
TTTCGAATTTAAAATATATAGAAAATTTTGATATTTTTTGTTGCCTTATTTTATAAGCCGTGATATAATGAGCTTATGTATCAAACACTTGTTTGATATGGAACATATGGGATTATTGAGCTGAACGTTTTTTGATTAAAAAATGGCAGCAAAATAAAACCCTGTTAAGGTTTGTTTGCGAGAGCGCAATCCATACGCCAATACAGAGGCGCTCTCGTAAACTTTATAAAAACAACTTGCAAACCGGTGTTACTTTAATTATGGCCCTTATGGGCAATAATTTGAAAGGGGTGTCAATTTTGACAAAACTTTTGAATTTGCCCGTTCCATATAGAAGACATAGTGACGACTCAAAAGTACAATGAGCCGATTCACCTACATGTCAAGTCTCGGCAGCTACGGGCGTTATATATACTACTTATAACAATGCGAAACCATAATCGCTTAATTGCCGAGCCGTCACACATAATAGCCTATATACTTGCTTGCAGCAGTTTTGCCAAAATACGGTCAGTAAAGTAAGACCAAAAATATTTTAGGGCAAAACAGTGACGTTGTGGTAAACAAATTTGGCGGTTATTCATAGATGAAGCAAGCATCCTATAGAATAACTGTAACGCAAGTTTGCAGGTGTTTTTAACAATAACTGTTGTTTACAAGTGTTATTATAATACATGTATACATGAATTTCAATTAACATTATCAACAAACATGTATACATGAATTTGGTAATTTTATACACATATACATGAATGCGAGGTATTTTAGTGATGGCAACTAAAGCACACCTTGAAGGTAACAAACGATATTTATCAGAAAAAGTTGAAACCATAGCCGTGCGCGTTCCTAAAGGCGAAAAAGAAATTATCAAGGCCTTTGCCGCGCAAAAGGGTAAATCTCTAAATAAATACGTTGTCGACCTTATTTACGCTGACATGAAAGCTAACGAAAATTTCAATCTCAAAAAGGAGGATTGATCTTATGGATTCATTAGGTCTTTCACGAGAGGAGTTAGAGGAAATCGGAAAACACGAATATGTAAGAGTTTCCGATTCTACTAACCTCGAGTCAACCGAAATTCAGGAGGAACTTTCTATTATAGCGGAACAACGCCACATAACAGAAGGTCTTATTCCAGCATTCGACGTACTCTGGGATAGAGTTGAGAACCGAGCCGTTCTGAGCGCTGTTGCATTGATGATTTCAGAGAACAATAAGCGTCTCGTTGAGCAATTAACCCAGCTCGGTATACTTCGTCCTGAGCGTTAGCTATTTCCTTCTCATTTGGAACTTGCCAAGATAGCTTACTTGATATTTTACATAGCTCCATATGTTCGGGAATACTTTCAATCTCGTCTACAAGCGTGTTGATGCCGTCGATCTTCTCATTACACCGAGAGATTTCTTGAGACAGCTTGCTGATCGATTCGGAAGTATAGCTGAATATCCCGAGATTATAAAGCTCCATTGTGTTTTGGAGCAGCGTTAATTTACGGGTTTGCTCAGCCTTCTCCTTTCTGAGAAGATTAAGACACTCAAAGTGCGTTATCGGCTTCATGCTGGCAACTCCTTTCGGGGTTATTTAACAATTGTTTTTACAAGTGTTATTATATATTAGAATATTCTTAATGTCAACCACTTTTTAGAATATTCTTAAATTTATTAAATTTACACAAATAGGACAGGTGGTTTTTGTGAATTATATCAAGAATATTCTAAGTATTGCTAAAGAGCACGGCTATACAAATAAACAACTATGCGAACTGCTGGGGAAAAATCCAAGCTATATTACTGACTGGAAAAATGGTAAATCAAAACCAAAAGCTGATGAGTTATTAATATTGTCTAAAGAATTTAATGTTTCCTTAGACTATCTTCTATGTAAAACTGATACGCCTACAAATAATATCCCTGATTTATCAGAAAAGCAAAACGAACTACTTAATAAGTTTGACCAGTTAAGTACTGATCAACAAAAAGACGTATTGCAGTATGTTGAATTTATAATAAGCAAAAGAGAAAAACTTGATTAAGAAGGATGTCAAATATGATATGTAAAAAATGCAGACATGAGATACCTGATAACGCTAAGTACTGCCTCAATTGTGGCGCTCCAGTTGACGATTCTAATGCAAATAGTAATAATGCGGAAGTTGACTTACGAAAAGCAGTAACTAAACCGCCTCTTATTTTATCTGTCTGGATAATTTCCGGCATTATGTTTTTTGCTGGAATAATTGTTACAGTCAATGGATTTGGCGGATTTTTATTTATTTTATTAGGTATCGTACTGCTACTTGCTCGCTATTATCATGATGACCAATTAACCCGATTAAAAGAGCTATATATTAGCGCCAATGAAAAACTTACTCTTAGCCAGTTGGAATATGAAGAGAAGATTGAAAACTGTAAGGATAAGGCGTATCAAGACATAAAGGACGATTTGAATAAGAAAAAACAAGCGTATAAAAGAGAACTTGAAAATTTAAAAAGTGAAATTATAAGCAGTGAAAAAATTTTATCAAATTTACAAATTGACATTACAAATACAAAAAATGCGCTTAACGATGTTCAATCCGAGCTATTTACATATGATATTGTCCCATATACCTTTAATGAATCTATAACGTCCGAAGAATACAAAAATCAAATAAGTATTTTAAACGTTGAGTATAAAACCCTTTTAAAAGATTCAATATTTAATGGGATAAAAATTACCGCTGATCCTGAGACGAAGAAATCCGTTTTAAACAATAACGTAAAACAATTGCTAAGGTGCTTTAATTCAGAGGCCTCTGCGATCATTGCAAATACAACAACAAAAAATATTGATTCCTCAAGAGCAAAATTGCAGCGTATCTTCGAAACATTAAATCGTCTATTCAAAACAGACGGAGTTGAATTAATCCCTAAGGTTCTCGAATATAAATTCGAAGAGCTAAATCTTGTATATAGCTACCAGTTAAAAAGGGAGCTTGAAAAAGAGGAACAAAAAGCAATTAAGGAACAGATGATTGAAGAAGAAAAGGTCCGCCGTGAAATTGAACGCGAAAAGCAAAAAATAGAAAAAGAAGAACGGCAATTTAAAGGTGAAATCGATAAATTAATACGGTATATGCAAAAAGCCAACGATGTTGAAAAGCAATTATATATCGATAAAATTCAAGAGTTGGAAGAAAAGCTATCCCTATTAGAAAAGGACAAAGAAAACGTCCTTGAACGTGAAGCAAATACAAGAGCTGGTTTCGTATATATTATATCAAATATTGGTTCGTTTGGGGAGGATATATATAAAATTGGCATGACCAGACGTATCGAACCTATGGATAGAATAAAAGAATTAAGCAGCGCTTCTGTTCCGTTTGAATTCGACGTACACGCAATGATATTTTCAGAAGACGCTCCCAGCCTTGAAAACGCACTGCATAAAGCCTTTGAAAATAAAGCTGTAAATAGGGTTAATCCAAGGAAAGAATTTTTTCATGTAACATTGTCTGAAATAGAAAATGTCGTAAAGGAAAATTATAACGCTACTGTTGAGTTCACCCAAATTGCTCTTGCCGAACAATACAATGAAACACAGAGAATTATAGAACGGGAGCGCGTATCATAAATAATTTACTCAAGAGGGAATAAATCAATATGTTTTGGGAAATATTCAAAAAGCTCTGCGATATGAACAACACAACACCCAACGGCGTATGCGCCAAGTTAGGCATGTCAACCGCCGCCGCGACGCACTGGAAGAACGGCTCTATC
>CAJFTO010000071.1 GCA_904419955.1 Candidatus Roslinia caecavium
ATACGGCGGCCAAGCTGGCAGGTCTTGCGCAGATAGTAAACGGTACGGCGGATGAAATCAGCCAAGATTCTTTCAGCGGTAAAACGGTAACGCTCGGCGGCGATATTGATTTAAACGGATGTGAATGGGATCCCATAGGAAGCGAAGCATGGTCTTTCCAAGGAACATTCGACGGTAATAATTGTACGATAAGCAACTTGTATATTGAAAACACCGATTTGATATATGCGGGCTTATTTGGATTTGCTCAGGGATATACGATAAAAAACTGACGCTGAATAATGTTTTTGTAACAGCGCTTTCAAACGTTGGCGCGCTCGTCGGTGAATCCGGCGTCGGCGCGATCGAAAACTGTTCTGTGAATGGCGTCGTTACGATAATGTCAAATTATAAATCCGGCGGACTTATGGGCGGCGGATATGCGAAACTTTCAAACTGTTCGGTTATAGGCGCGGACGGCAGTTCGGTTGTAGCTGAATACTTGAAGACTGATCTGGAAGGCGATAACGTAGGAGGTCTTATAGGCTATCGCGGCGAGGGAAATACTATTATCATTGAAAATTGCAGTGTTGAAAATATTTCCGTTAGCGGAACCAGAAAGGTCGGAGGGCTTGTCGGTTCAGCTTACGATAATAACCAGATCATAGGCTGCTCGGTATCCGACGTTACAGTTTCAAGCACGGCGGCTGCGGAGTACGCTGCCGAAAAAAGCGACAGTATGGGTATCGGCGGTTTGGTAGGCGCGTATGCGTCCGACGGAGCTCAGGGCGTTCTTCAAAATTGCAGCGTAAATAATATTACTTTGGAATGCGGTTCAGATATTGAAGATTATGTAAAGATGGGATATGTGACCGGGATTTTGCGCGGAAACAACGGTCCTGACCAGATTGTAAATATCGTTGCCTCCGGAACCAACACGGGTTCTAACACGACTGATGATAAAAATGTACTCTTCAACGGCATGACGCCGGTTGCGGAAGTTAAAGGAGTTCAGTATACCTCGCTCGAAGACGCTATCACCGCAGCGGCGTCGGGAGATACGGTTAAGCTTTTGAGCGATGTTGAGATTGTACTGCCTGAGAGCGCCGCCGGCACGGATTTGGTACCGCAGATCGATATCGATAAAAATCTCACGCTCGATCTCGCGGGATACACGATCGGCTATGATCAAAGCGTAAGTGATAAATCGCTTCCATACACTCCCGCGATTTTTGCGATCTTATCGGGTAATGTTACGATAACCGGCGACGGCAAGATTGATTGCGAAGCGGGCTATAACAATGCGTTTGGTATTAACGTAAACGGCGGAAGCCTTACTGTAGAAAACGGAACGTTTTTGGGAGCGATAACGGCTATACAGGTTCAGAAAGGTAGTTTAACCGTTAACGGCGGCGTTTTTGACTTGGCTGAGACGGTAAAAAAAGATGCGCCGGAGTATGCTAAATATATAATTAATGCGATAGACGACGCTTACAAAGAAAATTCAGCGACTATTTCGGTTACCGGCGGCAGCTTTATAGGATTCGATCCTTCGGACAATCCGGAAGGCGAAGGAACGTCGTATGTTGCGGATGGCTACAGCGCAAAGAATATAAACGGCGCTTGGGTTATAGACAACAGTGCGAGTATGCTGACCATCGGATTTGAAGCTACCGATGACGACAGAGTATATAATATAGTTGTAAATGCGGCCGACGCGACGATAATCAATAGATTGAACACGGCCGACTTGACATTTAAGCTCATTCCGTCAAGCGCCGACGATTGTTCGGTGGATTACGAGATTGCTGAGGCGGATAAAATGGCGCTGATAAACCCATCTGAAAACCGTTATGAATTTCACTTCAACGGTAAAGATGGAGTGACGACCGACACCGGCGCAAAAGTGACGATCGGACAGGTTAGCTTTACCGGTTATACAAAGAACGGCGCAACCGTGACGTTTGAAGTTGTTTTGAATGACAGCCTTGTTACGGCTACGTCCGGAGCCGATAATATTGTTACATATTTCAGCGCCGATGGCGGAACATTGAGCATAGATGAGACAAACCTAATTAAAGGTAAAGAGTTTGCTATTCCTACTCATGACCTTACGGTCAACATCGACTTCAACAACAACATAAGCGACAACCCGTCCGCATATCAGCAGATGACCGCGACGATCAGCGGCGGCGACCTTGAGGCGCCTATAGTAAAGACGTTCGGCAGCGATGCGGAGAACGGTTCAATAGGGTTGAGCGATAACAGCTACAGCTTTACCGAAGCGCTTAGCGAGAACACCGCGTACACGGTGACAATCGAGGGCGATGGTTACAGAACGGCTCGCTACACAGTAACGATGACCGGAGACAAGACGTTGAACTTCTGGAATAACGTCAAGGATATTGCGGATGTAGTAGAGGTAGGAGCGGACGATAGTGCAGCCGTACATACGACTTATCTCGCGGGCGATATAGTGATGAATAACGTTATAGATATCTACGACCTGTCTGCGGTAGTGGCGTATTTCGGCGAAGTGAATTTGAATAGCGTTGACGATGATACTATGTATAGCTACGCTAAGTACGATCTAAACCGCGATGGAAAGATAGATTCCAAGGACGTAGCTATGGTTCTTGTATCCTGGGGTAAATAATATATTGACGCGGCTTACATTAAGAACATGCGGATTTATATGTCCGCATGTTCGCTCAATTAAATTAAATAGTATAAGATGGATCGATTAAGATGTAATATATAAAAGATTTGTCGAGACAGTCTACTTAGAAATCAGAAATATGTAAAATAACGTCGCATGAGACGGAATATACAGAGCATTGGAGATAAAGCGGCGCTAAGAATAAAAAACACAGGAGGAGTAAAAATGAAAGGTAAAAAAATTTTATCGGCGGCAGTATCCTGCGCCATGTTGTTCGGCGCGGTTAGCGTTACGGCGTTCGCGGACGAGGCCGCCCAAAGTTCGGAGATCGCGGCGTCCGAGGTAGGCGGTTTCGTCGCGTTGGCGGACGATCAAACGCCGGTTACGGACGAGACCGGGCTGCGCAACGCAATAGCGGACGGAGCGAATATCGTTCTGCAGAACAATATTGATCTTGAAGCAGGTATAGATATACCGAGCGGCTGTACTGTAACGATTGACTTAGGCGGAAATACCCTAAACGGCGCGGATGAAACGTACGCAATTCGCGCTCTTGGCAGCAGTACGCTTACTGTGACAAACGGAACGATTTATGTCGGCGAGTATGAGGATGCTTATTCGTATGGCATCGACAACCGTGGCGGAACTGTTACAGTGGAGCGTGTAACATTTACAGGTACTGATTTGTCGGGAGATTCCGTTACGGCGAATTTGGGCGGTACGACGACTTTGAAAGATGTAACTGTTAAAAATGCCGGCGGAGTAGCGCTGAGCATTAATAGCTATAATGATGCAAATAGTAAACTCATTATTGAAGGCGGCTCATATGGTTGCGATATAGCTGCTTGGGCCGGTACCATAGAGATCAAAGGCGGAGAGTTTGGTCGAGGTGCGTGCTCATATGGCGGTACCATAGAGATCAAAGGCGGAGATTTTAGTCGAGATGTGTGCTCATATGGCGGTACTATAAACATCTCCGACGGTACGATATCAAAAGCAAAAAGCGGAGATAGCTATGATTACGGCACAGTAAATATATCCGGAGGAAAGATCGGCGGGATAGATGCACTTTATGGAACAATGAATGTGAACGGTGGCGATTTCAGCAGTATGACATATATACGCGGATGGAATGTTCCGGAAGGGTGGACTATAGGGCTAAATAATGCGGAAATGTTATACAAGTTTAGTATGGAATCGGGAACTCTTAGCGGAACGGTGAGCAAAATCGTATTAGATGTCCGTGATCCTGAAATTTATTTAGGCGCCGATGTATCTGTAGAAGATGGAGTGATTGATTCTATTCAAGAGCATATGCCCACCGGTTACGTACTTGAGCAGCAGTCTGACGGTTCGTATAAGTCTGCGCAGGGCGCGGTCGTGACGATATACGTTAAAACCGAAGACAAAAATATCGGTCGCATCGGCATAAAAGCCGGAGAAACAATAACCGACGTCACAGTGACCAAAAAATTAACGGTAACAAAAGGCAAAACAGTTTCCATGCTTGCGAGCAATATAGCCGAGGGCTACGTCTTTGACGGCTGGTACAAAGATGATGGTCAGACTCCTGTCAGCACGGATAACCCGTATACGGTGAGCGTTGAGCCGGATGCGACAGATAACATTACAGTGACCTACACGGCAAAAGCTAAAGTAGATACGCGGATCACAGAGCTTGAGAACGATACCAAGGCGTGGCTCTATGAAGAGGGTACTACAAATTTAAAGTCATCGTATGATGTCTCAAGCAAAGAAGAGATGAAGTATCTTGCATACGCAGTCAACGAGATGGGTATTGATTTTAAGGATAAAACGGTTAACCTTACAAAAGATCTCGACTATTCTGCGCCCGAACAGGCAACGCTTGCGGCAAGCATTGTCGACGAGGACTACACGCCGATAGGAACTGAAGAACATCCGTTTGCCGGAACATTCAACGGTCAAAATAAGTGGATCAGAGGTATTGTATATAACGCTGATGATACCAGGTATGTGGGTATATTCGGAAACGCGACAGGCGAGATCATGAACCTAAACGTCAGCGACTGCAGCTTTAGCGATGGGACGTATGTGGGAGTTATAGCTGGCGAGGGTAGAACTTTTACATGTTGTCGTGTTGAAGACTCAAAAGCCCAAGGCGCCCAGTTTGTCGGTATCATAGCAGGGCACAGTGTCAGACTTAACGCGACAAACGTTTCTGTTAGCAATTGTACAGTTGATACCGTTTGGAAAGGCGGAGCCATTGCCGGTTATGCGGATAATTGTACTATAACCAATGCTAAGGTAACCGATATAACGCTTAGCGATAACGATTTTAAAGGCTCGTTGGTTGGGCATATAAACTCCGGTCAGTCGACTCTTACAAATATACAGGTAAATGCTCCCAGTTATCCTCTTATAGGTACGACGTATAGCGGCGACGCAGCAAACAAATCGGTAACGATAACCGGAGATGAAACGGATATAGACTCTAAGTTCATTATCGACGATTTTCGCAATAGCCAGCTTTATATTCAGGCGGGCGCGTATAACGTCTCTGACGATATTATTAATATGAACAGTGAAGTAACAGAAGTCACAAATATAAAACAGGCGGATGGAATCTACACAAAGAATAATCAACCTGCGTCCGCGACTATTTTAAAAGGCGGCGGATACACAGTGGTATCGGCCGACAGCATTACGAAGACGATAGCGGTCGAGTTTGTAAAGCGCGGCGAGACATCTACCTACGATATAGTACTCAAAGCTGATGATGGTAATGATATCTATCGCTTTACGGCGACGGAATTGGCGTTTACGCTTGATACGCAGGATACAATCGTTTACAAGATCGAAGGCGCTGAAAACATCAACGTAAGTACGCGTGAGAACGGCGGCAAGACAGGCTATATGTTCAATTTCAACGGCGTCGAGTCTGACGAGACTGGCGCGGAGATCATTATAGGCTCGGTAACCTTTACTGGAGTAGGCAACGCGAAGTTTAGTATAGATGCTGACTATACGGATAATATAGTAAATACTGCTAAATTCAGCGACAGCATTGTGGATACATACGTGCCGAACGGCGTAACAGACGTGGGTAACCTCAATATAAGCAACGTAATTGATCTTACTCTCCAGCCAGAGACAAGTAAGCTCGAGGTAAACGTAGAGTTCCCGAACGCGATTGAGAACAACTCGGTAGCATACCAGCAGATGAAGGCCGAGATCACAGGCGGAACGCTGACCCAGCCGATCGTATTTGAGTTTGGCGAAGACAATACAAACGGAGTTACGTTTGATGATCAGACTTATACGTTCGCAGCGGATCTTGTAAAGAATGGCGCCTACACGGTAACCCTCACGGGCGAGGGTTACAGAACGGCTCGTTACACGGTAACGATGACCGAGGATAAGACGCTGAGCTTCTGGAACAACGTTATGGACAGTCCGATAGCAATCGAGCAAAATAACGGAGATAGTAATGCAACAGTGACATACCTCGCGGGCGATATAGTGATGAACAACGTTATAGATATCTACGACCTGTCTGCGGTAGTATCTTACTTTGGAACCATAAACGATGTTACTACAGAGTCCGAGTACGCAAAGTACGACTTAAACCGCGACGGAAAGATAGATTCCAAGGACGTTGCGATGGTACTTGTATCCTGGGGTAAATAATAAAGTTAGGTAAGTATGAATTATGAATAGGGGCGTATTTCGCCCCTTACAAAAAACGAAGGAGAAGTAGATAGAGGCAAGAAGAAATTAAGGTTCTTGCTGAAGACA